>CAZKDQ010000021.1:3335-13564 GCA_964551345.1 uncultured Rhodothermales bacterium | reverse complement strand
ACGGCGTCACCGTCAATCAGATCAAGAACTGGAATAACCTGCGCTCGAACACGATCCGGGTGGGCCAGAGCCTCAAGCTGGAAGTGTGAGGGGGGAAGTGTGAAGTTGGAAGGGCGAAGTGCGAAGTGGTTGAGCGAAGCGCGGGCGTCCACTGTGGGGCGCTCGGCTTTGAGGTGGGAAGTGCGAGGGCGAAGCGCGGGCGTACACTGGTTTGCTGTTTATGCTCGGTCAGCGTTCTTGACGTCTCAAAAGGGAGATCGGCGAACCGAGTACCGATATCTGCCATCTGCTGACTGACGTCTGATGTCTGACGTCCGTTGCCCAAAACAGGGAGATCGGAAACCTATTGTGGAATCGTGATATGTCGCGACAGGTCGGCGATCGCTGAAAATCGCCATTTGCAGACTGATAGCTGCCATCTAACGTCTACCTCACGAGCCCAGCCAGACGACCAAAAATCCGGCCCATGCCAGCGCGGTGCCGACGCCTAGTGCCGTCACGAGGATCTGGAAGGGCCGCTTGCCCAGTTCGCCCTCCTGGCGCTGCCGGAGCATACGCCGGACGCCGTCTACCGTCATCAAACTGATGACGACGGCGAGGATCAGCAGGCGCTCCGGCGTGAAGAACATCTACTTGAGCGACGCCCGCAGATAATCCCGCCGCATCTTCGCGATCGACTGGATCGAAATGCCGACGGGGCACGCGGCCTCGCATTCGCCGTGGTTCGAGCAGTCACCGAAACCTTCGGCGCCCATCTGTTCAACCATCGCCTTGACGCGCCGATCGCGCTCCGGCTTGCCCTGCGGCAGCATGTTCAGGTGAGCGAGCTTGGCTGCCGTGAAGAGCGAGGCCGAAGCGTTCGGGCATGCCGCTACACACGCGCCACATCCGATGCAGGTCGCGTAGTCGAATGCTTCATCCACTACCTCCTTCGGAACCGGAACCGCGTTGGCGTCCGGCGCGCCGCCTGTATTGACGGAGATGTAGCCACCGGCTTCCACGATGCGATCGAGCGCGGTCCGATCCACCACCAGATCGCGGACCATCGGGAAACCCGTTGCGCGCCAGGGTTCGACGACGATCGTATCGCCGTCTTTGTAGTGGCGCATGTGGAGCTGGCAGGCGGCCGTGCGTAGGTGCGGGCCGTGAGCCTGGCCGTCGATCACAACGCCACACGATCCGCAAATCCCTTCGCGACAATCGTGATCAAACTCGACCGGCTCGTCGCCTGCCTTGATCAACTGCTCATTGAGAACGTCGAGCAGCTCCAGAAACGACATGTGAGGATCGGCATCCTCAACCGTGTAATCCACAAACTTACCCTGGGCGTCCGGAGAGGCCTGACGCCAGACGCGCAGGTGGATGGTCATCTTTTGGTTGGCCATGATATGATGTACCGACTGATTCGCTGATTCGTCGTTACTTGTAGCTGCGTGTGGTGAGTTCGACATTCTCGAACTGCAGATCCTCGCGGTGCACAGCAGGATTCGCGAGGTCTCCCGTGTATTCCCACGCAGCCACGTACGAGAATTCCTCGTCGTTGCGAAGCGCCTCGCCCTCGGGTGTCTGGTGTTCTTCCCGGAAGTGCCCGCCGCACGACTCCTCGCGCTGGAGCGCATCGTACGCCATGAGCTCGCCGAGCTCCATGAAGTCCGCCACGCGGCCCGCGAACTCAAGGTTCTTGTTGTAAGTCTCGTTGACGCCAGGCACAAGCAGGTTCTGCCAGAACTCGTCGCGGAGGGAGCGAATTTGCGATACCGCCTCCGTAAGCCCCTCACGGGTGCGCGACATCCCGACCTTGTCCCACATGATCATGCCGAGCTCACGGTGGAACTCAGTCACCGTCTTGTCGCCCTTGATGTTGAGCAGACTGCGCGTGCGCTCTGAGGCCGCGTTCTCGGCTTCCGCGAAGGCATCGTCGTTGATGTCGCCTTCGGCCGGACCCGCTTCCGCGAGATAATTTCCCAGCGTGTACGGGATTACGAAGTAACCGTCGGCGAGGCCTTGCATGAGCGCGCTTGCGCCGAGACGGTTGGCGCCGTGATCGGAGAAGTTGGCTTCACCAAGCACGTAAAGCCCGGGGATCGTGCTCATCAGCTCATAATCCACCCAGAGACCGCCCATCGTATAATGAACGGCCGGGTAAATCCGCATCGGCACGTGATACGGATTCTCGCCCGTGATGCGCTCGTACATGTCGAACAGGTTGCCGTAGCGCGCTGCGATCGTTTCCGTACCGAGCCGCTCGATGGCATCGCGGAAATCGAGAAACACGGCGCGTCCGCTCTGGCCGACGCCCTTGCCGTCGTCACACACCTGCTTCGCGTTGCGGGAGGCGACATCGCGCGGAACGAGGTTTCCGAAGCTCGGATAGCGACGCTCGAGGTAGTAATCGCGATCGTCTTCCGGAATGTCCGATGGAGCGCGGCTGTCGTCGGGATCCTTTGGCACCCATACGCGGCCGTCGTTACGCAAGCTCTCGCTCATCAGCGTGAGCTTGGATTGATACTCGCCCGAGACCGGGATGCACGTTGGGTGGATCTGCGTGAAGCACGGGTTGGCGAAGAGCGCGCCGCGTTTGTGGCAGCGCCAGGCCGCCGTTACGTTCGAGTTTTTGGCATTGGTGGAAAGATAGTAGGCGTTGCCGTAGCCGCCGGTGCAGAGCAGGACCGCATCCCCCATATGCCGTTCGAACTCGCCGGTGATGAGGTTGCGCGTGATGATGCCTCGCGCGCGTCCATTGACGACGACGAGATCGAGCATCTCCTGACGCGGCATCATCTTCACTTTCCCCGCACTCACCTGCCGGCTCATCGCCTGATAAGCGCCGAGGAGCAGCTGCTGGCCCGTCTGGCCGCGTGCATAAAAGGTGCGGGAAACCTGCGCGCCACCGAACGACCGGTTGTCCAGCAAACCGCCGTACTCGCGGGCAAAGGGTACACCCTGCGCCGCGCACTGGTCGATGATGTTGTTGCTGACCTGAGCGAGGCGGTAGACGTTGGCCTCACGAGAGCGATAGTCACCGCCCTTGACCGTATCATGAAAAAGGCGCCAGATGGTGTCGCCGTCATTCGGGTAGTTCTTGGCGGCGTTGATGCCACCTTGAGCGGCGATGCTGTGCGCACGGCGTGAGGAATCCTGGATGCAAAAGGCCGTGACATTGTAGCCGAGTTCTGCCAGCGTCGATGCCGCCGATGCACCGGCGAGGCCCGTTCCAACAACCAGAATATTGAATTTACGCTTGTTAGCCGGGTTGACCAGCTTGATTTCGTCCTTGTACCGATCCCACTTCTCTGTGATCGGCCCGGAAGGGACTTTCGATTCGAGTGTCATCGGGTCGTGTCTCAAACGGTAAAGTAGATGTAGAGCGGCAGGACCAAGAAGCCGATGGCGATCAGCAGACCGATGATCGTGCCGATGCCGTAGATGAGCGGCGTCAGCTTCGGCTTCATGGCACCGAGCGACTGCAGCGAGCTCCAGATGCCGTGGCGAAGATGGAGCGCCAGCACCAGCATCACCGCGGTATATCCGAATGCGTACGTCGGCTTGGCGAAGTTCTCCTCGAGCAGGCGGCGCAGATCCCTAACGGATTCGCCGGCAATCGTCGTTTCGTAATAAGGGCCGAACTTGAACGACGCGAGGTGGATCACGACGAAGACCAGCAGGACCAATCCGGTGATGGCCATACTCCGCGAGCTGACGCCCTGCAGCGACGGTTGGCCCTTCGTCTCATACTTACCGTACGATGCCTTGCGCGCCTTCCGCGATCGCAGCCAGATGCTGATCCCCATGGTAACATGGAAGATGAAGAACGCCAGCAGGAACAGCTCGACAACGTAAAGGAGCGGCCCGAGGCTCAGCAGGAAGTTGCTGTATAAATTGTAGGCATCCGGCTCGATGGCGAAATACGAGAGGTTGCCCATCATGTGGAAGAACACGAAGAGCACGAGCGCGACGCCCGTGATTCCCGTGGTAAGCTTCCGGCCAACGGGTGAGCTATAGAGCCCCAGGATTCGCGACCTCCTGGTGCTGACTTCCGGTCCTTTAGCCATAGTGGTGAGTGCGACTATCAGGAGTAACTGAACTGCCGGTCGGGTGCGGCCGGCAATGGTGAAGATACATCAGAGAAGACCGAGGTGCGAAGCAATCGGAAACGTAGCGGCGCAAGCAATTGCGGTGCATGAAGGTGTATCGAAACATCGCAGCGTGTTACGGCAGGCATGATGCACGATGAAGGGATCATTTTCCGTAACGGTGCGATTACACAGGCAGCTCAATCGGAGGATGCGACTGATCGAGAAGGAAGGGATGAGCGACTGATGACGCATCGGCACGGGCGCATCAGCGTTTTTATGACGCGCGTTGACTTGCACGAGCCGCCGCTGCAGAACCAGATCGCTCACCGACGATCACGCAGCATTCGATACGTGCCTCGTACCGTCTTATAGGACGATACTTTATAACGAGGGACCATTCTCCCTACATCGCTTTGCAACGGTTTTATTCTGCTCTCATCGCGCTTTTCGCGTGGTCGGGAGCAGTTTTCACAGGTCTTTTCATTCATAGTTCGAGGTGCTTCGCACCCTCGAGAGGCGGTTCGTTGCCTCACAGCCCCACCGGAAAACTCTCTGCGGTAAGTACGCGGAGTTTCCCGTCTCATTATCCATGGATCAACCCTTCGCCGCATACACCCGCGGCGAGCGAAATCTCCGGTACCCAACTACATGCTACTAGCCGGACACCGCTCATCCCGATCCATGCCCGGGGTCACCGTCCTCTTGCGTGCCGGCACCGTCGCCACGTATGTCCAAAGAAATCGTCATCAACTCTGAGAAAGAGCAGACGCAGATCGCCATCGTCGAGAACAATGATCTCGTCGAGCTCTTCATCGAAAACCCCGAACATGCCCGCACACTGGGCGACATCTACCTCGGCCGCGTCCGGCGGATAATGCCGAGCATCCAGGCCGCTTTCGTAGATATCGGCCAGAAACAGGATGCCTTCCTTCATTTTTCGGATCTGGCGGACAACCTGCCCGAGATGCTCGAATTCCTCGAGCAGGATGAACCGGTCGTCGGCGCAATCAAGCCTCACGAGGATGGGCAGAAAGCGATAGCGCGCCGGCGCAAGCCGAAAAAGGCCGGCGGCAAGAAGAAGAGCGAAGAAGGAGGCGCTGAAGCCAAGCCTCCGGTTGCAGACGCAGCCTCCCGCAAACGCGACGCGCAGGAACGCGGCAGGCGCAGGTCGATGCAGCGCCGCCTGCAGAAGCGCAGCGAGGCCGAGCCGCGCAAGAAGTCGCAGCCGCGACGGAAGGTCGAGAACCTCGAGCGCTACCTGAAGCGGGATCAGCGCGTGCTCGTCAAGATCGTCAAGGAGCCCATCTCCAACAAAGGAAGCCGCGTATCTACGGATATCTCCCTCGCGGGCCGGTTCCTCGTCCTCGTTCCTCTCGCCGATTACGTCGCCGTATCCAAGAAAATCGGCTCCTACAAAGAGCGGCGGCGCCTGCGTGCACTCGCTCGCATGCTCGTTCCGGACGGCTTTGGCGTCATCGTGCGAACGGTTGCCGAAGGCCGCAATGCCAAGGCGCTCGACACGGACCTCCGGCTTCTACTCGAAAAATGGCGCAACCTTGAGCGGCGTCTTGCTGAACATCCCAAGCCGCCGACCATCGTTCACGAAGACGTCAACATGGTCTCTTCCATCATTCGAGACCTCTTTTCGGATGACTACGACCGCATCCTCGTTGACGACCCGCGCCTGTTCCGCAACATCAAAAGCTACATTCAGGCGATCGCGCCGCAGATGGTGCCGGCCGTGCAGCTTCACAAAGGCAAACAGCCCATTTTCGAGTCGGCGGGCATCATGAAGACGGTGGCGCAGGCGTTCGAGCATCGCGTGGACCTGCCGACCGGCGGTTACCTCTTCATCGAGCGAACGGAAGCGATGCACGTCGTCGACGTCAACTCCGGCCGCTCCGGAAAGGGGATGACGCAGGAGGAGAACTCGCTCCGCGTCAACCTCGAAGCAGCTCGCATTCTTTCGAAGCAGATTCGACTTCGCGACCTCGGCGGAATCATCGTTGTCGACTTCATCGACCTTCGCCATGACCGGAACCGCAAGAAGGTTTATGACGAGCTGAAGCGGGAATTCCGGAAGGACCGTGCCGTCACGAAGGTGCTTCCGATGAGTGATTTCGGCCTTGTCCAGATCACGCGGCAGCGCCTCCGCCCTAGCATCACGACGACTTTTGCTGGTCCGAACGGCTACAACGGAAGCAACGGTCAGGAGAAGCAGGAGAAGCAGGAGAAAGCTTCGAAGGCCGATCAGAACGAGAAGCCGCGAGCCGAGGCAAAGCCGGAAGCGGTAGAGGACGCACCGCCGCCTGAGCCGAAGAAGCAGATCGCAGAGCCGGCGAGCAAGAAGCAAAGCGCCCCGGAGGCCGAAGTCGAAGGCTTTACGTCCGTTGCGGATATCGCGCAGCCTGATGCGGTCGCCGAACCGGTTCGTTTTCAGGTCGCGGGGACGATACTGCGTGACATCGACGGCGAGCCGGAGCATCTCGTGCAAGAAATCGAATCATGGCTGGCGGATTTCCGAACGCTCGGTCGGCGCGGTCCGGTAAATCTCGTGGTGCACCCGTACGTCGCGTCCTACCTGCTGCGCAAGCTCCCCACGCTCCCGACGCGCTGGTTCATGCGGTATCTTGTGCGCGTGCGCATCGTGCCTGATTCATCCGTAACGCCGTTCCGCTTCCTCATGCTCGATCCGCGAAGCGGCAACGACATCACCGCCAGCATCCGCAACGCCTGTCGCGATCAGGAGAAAAACGGCCAGCAGTCGCAGTAGCACGCCCGACGCACAATTTTCAGCATGAAGGTCGACCACATCCTCGAAGGGCTCAAGGCGCTGGCGGCACAGCTTGGCGTCCAGGTCCGAACGGAGAAAGGAAATTTCCGCGGCGGACGCTGTACGGTATCCGGCGAGGATGTCATCGTTCTGAATCGGCATCACATTCCTGAAGTGCAGGTTTCGATTCTGGCTGAGGGGTTGAAAGATGAGGATGTCGACCAGGTCTACGTGAAGCCGGCGCTCCGGCGCGTGCTCGAGGAGCACCGCACGCGGGCCGAGGTAGCTGCAGACGAAACGGGCGAAGATGATGGCTGATTCGCCGCCGATGAAGGTGACGATGCTTGGTACCGGTACCTCGACAGGTGTGCCCGTCATCGGATGCGGTTGCCGCGTCTGCACGTCGACGAATCCCCGTGACAAGCGGACGCGCACCGCCTGCTGGATCCGCGTCAACGGCCTGAGCATCATCATAGATACCGGCCCCGATTTCCGCCAGCAGGCGATTCGCGAAGGGATTCGACGGGTGGATGCGGTGCTCTACACGCATCACCATTTCGATCATGTCGTTGGACTGGATGATCTACGGCCGTTTCTCTTCGAGCGCAAGAGCCCGATTCCTTGTTATGCCGGTGAGGATACGGCGCGCGTCATGCGGCGCATGTTCCAGTACATCTTCGCCGATGGCTCATATCCCGGCGTGCCGAATCTGAGGCTCCAGGTGGTCGAGGAACCGTTCGTCGTTCGCGGGCGCTACGACATCGACGCGTGCGTTCGTGTCGCGCCGATCGAAATCTATCACGGCAAGATGCCGCTCTTCGGCTACCGCATCGGCGACTTTGCGTACCTTACCGACGCGAGTCATATCCCGAATTCGAGCCTGGCCAAGCTGGAAGGCGTACGCGTGCTCGTTCTGAACGCGCTCCGCCATGAGCGCCATCCGACCCACTTTTCTATCGCCGAAGCCGTCGACATCGCCCGCACCATCGGAGCCGAGCAGACCTACTTCACGCACATGACGCACAGCGTGCTGCACGAAGAAGAAAACCGTAACCTCCCCGACGGAATCGAACTCGGCTACGACGGCCTGTCGTTCGAAATCTGACACCTCATGCATATCCACGTCATTAACGGCCCTAATCTGAACCTGCTCGGATCACGCGAGCCGCACATCTACGGCACCGCGACACTCGCCGATCTCGAGGCTGAACTGAGCGCATCGTTCCCTGACGTCACGCTTGGCTTCTTTCAGAGCAATCATGAAGGCGTAATCATCGATCGGCTGCAGGACGCCGAGCAGGAGGGCGTCGACGGCGTCGTGATGAATCCGGGCGGCTACACGCATTCGTCGGTGGCGATTCGTGATGCCGTTGCGGCAATGGCGACGCCCGTGATCGAGGTTCATCTCTCCAATATCCACGGCCGCGAACCCTTTCGGCAGAAATCCGTGACCGCCGGCGCATGTGCAGGCGTTATTGCCGGCCTCGGCCGCTCCGGTTATTTCCTCGCCATTCGTCATTTTGTTGATGCCGAGCGGAGCGGCGTGTAAATCTCGTCCAGCGGCTCTATTTGCGCCGTCTTTTTGTTATGATGTGCGCCCGCTCTTCGTACCTCACCTGCCCGCCCACCGGATGACTCATCATCCCTTCGACAGCCAGTACTCAGTTCAATGGCGGACGAAGTAGACGGACGGCCTGAACCCGCGGAGGCCCGCAAGAGCTCGGCTTCTTCGATCGCGTCGGGCATCTTTGCGAGCCGGATCACGGGCTTTCTGCGTGAGGCGGTTTTTGCGTTTTTCTTTGGCGTAAACGCCCACTCAGACGTCCTTCAGGCCGCATTCCGCGCGCCCAACCTGCTGCAGAACCTGTTGGGTGAGGGCACCATTTCGGCTGCATTCATTCCCGTCTACAGCCGTTTTCTCGCGGAAGGTCGGGAAGAAGACGCCGGCAGATTCGCAGGAGCGATTTTCTCAATCCTGGTCGTCGTCGTGTCGGCGATCGTGTTGCTGGGCATCCTGCTGGCTCGCCCGCTGGTGGCGATTCTCGTTCCAGGGTACGTCAACGATGCCGCGGCCGTGGCAGCGGGTGATCTGCCGATCGACCGCTTCGAAATGATCATTTCGGCAGTGCGCATCATCTTCCCGATGACCGGCGTGCTCGTTCTGTCTGCGTGGGCGTTGGGGATTTTGAACAGCCACCGGAGGTTCTTCACGCCCTATTTCGCACCTGTTCTGTGGAATATTGCTCAGATCGCGGCTCTTTTCGGAGGAGCGTATGTGCTGATGGGAAATGTGCTGGCACCGGAAGGCTCTCTCAGCATCGAGACGCTGAATTCGCTCCTCTTCTACACCTTCTTCGGCGCGCTCGTTGGAGGCGTTCTTCAGTTTGCGGTTCAGCTTCCACAGGTCGCAAAGCTGGTCAAGGGCTTCCGGCTGTCGCTGTCGACAAAGGTCGCAGGCGTGAAAGAATCTCTGCGCGCATTCGGACCAGTCGTTGCGGGGCGCGGTGTGTACCAGCTCTCGGCGTACCTCGACACGTTTCTGGCATCCTGGCTTGGACTCGGTGCGCTTGCGTCACTACGCTTCGCGCAGATGTTCTACATGCTGCCGGTGAGTCTATTTGGCCTATCGGTCGCCGCGTCGGAGCTTCCCGAGTTGTCGCGTTTGCGCGAGGCGCAGCTTCGTTCATTCATCGACCGCATTCAGCGGTCGATGCGCCAGTCGCTCTTCATGGTGATCCCTACGATCGTCGGCTACTTAGCCTTTGGGTACGTCATCGTCGGCGGCTTCTTTCGGCGCGGCAATTTCGATCTGGCAGACACCTGGCTCGTCTATCTCGTGCTCGCGGGTTACAGCCTCGGGCTCATGGCGACGACCATCTCGCGCCTGCTGCAAAACGCGTTCTATGCGATCGGGGATACGAAGACGCCGGCCAAGGTAGCCGTCATTCGAGTCGTGGTTTCGGCCGTCGTCGCCGTGCCGACTATGTTCTGGCTCGACCAATTCTCCGTCTCCGGAACGTTCGGGTTCGCACCCGGCGACTCCGTGCTGTACCTCGGCGCGGTCGGACTCGCCTTCGGCGCGTCGGTCGGCGCGTGGCTCGAACTGGCTCAGTTGATGCGCTCGCTGCGCCGGCGTCTCACCCACTTCTCGGTGCCGGCGAAGGCCATCCTGATCATGCTTGGCATCGCACTCGTCGCCTGCATTCCCGCCGCCGGCGTCTGGTATCTACTTCAGGATCTCCCACAGATCGTGCTTGCCATCCTGATCGTTCTGGTTTTTGGAATCACCTATCTGGGGATCGCATGGATAGCGGGGCTCGACGAGATCGACGCCTGGCTCGGGCGATTCCTCGGCCGCTTCCGTCGCGGCAAATGACGAT
>CAZKDQ010000021.1:0-3235 GCA_964551345.1 uncultured Rhodothermales bacterium | reverse complement strand
ATCGACGCCTGGCTCGGGCGATTCCTCGGCCGCTTCCGTCGCGGCAAATGACGATTTTCATTCACAAGCGACAGCTTCGCAGCAACCTTTTAGTGTGATGAGCAGAATCATTCAAACTGGTGATACACCAGCCAAACGCCGCCAGGCGGCAATCCGAAGTGCAGCAGAGGTCCTGCGCCTGCTGGCCGAACGGCCCGTCTTCGACGAGGAGTCACAGGATATGGCGGCCTTTCTCGTCTTCAACCTGCGGGACATCTACGCGACCATCGATGAAAGCGCGCAGGTGTGGGATGAACGAAACTACTGGAAGAAATCGGAGGCATTGAGAGCGAAGTGGCGCTGGAGTCATCTCGCGGCCAACGAACTCGAGAAGTTGCTCATCAGGAGAAAATGGGACGAGGTGCCGCCCGCTCTGATCAAGCTCATCCCCCATTTCAGCGGCGTCACCATCAACACCATCACCCGCGATTCCGATTGGTGGGTTGGTGCCTATCGCGCTCTGGAACGCGCTGCCAAAGATTGATCGAAGCTCATGCCCGACGTCCAACTCATCCCCGGTACGCTATTGGTCGCGCCGCCTGCGCTGCTTGATCCGAACTTCCGCCGCGCGACGGTCCTGCTATGCGATCACAACGAGGAAGGCAGCTTCGGGCTCGTGATTAACCGCGTGCTCGATGCGGAGCCGTCGGATGTGCTCGAAGGGATCGAGAACTACTCGGGGCGGCTCTCCTTTGGCGGACCCGTTCAGGCAGACACGCTTCATTATCTCCACCTGCACGGAGACGACGTCCCGACTGCCATTCGGGTGATGGATGATGTGCACTGGGGAGGCAGCTTTGACACCATTCGCGACCTGATCGACACCTTCCAGTCAACGGCACAGACGCTCCGATTCTTTCTGGGATATGCCGGCTGGGGGCCGGGTCAGCTTGAGGAGGAGATCGAGCAGGGCGGCTGGATCATCTCGCAGGCCATCGCTGAGGACATATTCACGGAAGCGCCGGATACGTTATGGCGCCACGTACTTCGCCGGATGGGCGGCGAGTACGCGGTGCTGTCGAACTTCCCCGATGATCCTCGGATGAACTGAGGCGCCGAAGACCTCACAGCTGCTCTACCTGAGTTGTAGATCCGGCCCGGGCGTGGTCGCTTTCGGACTGGAATATATCGGAGGCATCGCAGAGCGTTCCTCCGCAATGCCTGTAGATGAATGCGAAATGGATGGCGGCACCGATGAGGATGCCGATGTGGAAGACCTCGTGGCCTTCGATAACGCCCGCCACGAGCACAGGCTGCTCGAGGACGAAGCATACCGCGGCCACCGTCATCAGAACCGACGCATGAACGACCGGCCGCAGCCGCTGCCAACCCACGGCACGCGCGGCGAAGATAAGACCGACCGCACCCGACCATCCCGCAATCAGATAGATCGTCGCCGACGTCCACAAACTCATTGGCCAGATCGTCATCTTGACGACGATGCCGATCACCGCCACGATCCACGTCATGCGGATCATCCAGGAGGTCCAGTTCCGATCGAACAACCCTACTATTGCCGCCGTCGTCGAAGCGATCAACAGGAAGATCGCGGCATGATCCAGCTTCTTGAACAGGAGAATCTCCTCTGGCGGCCGATCGAAATAGTGGAACAGAAAGCTCGCGCCGAAGGCTACGACGATCGAGATCCCATAGAGAAGCATCCGGGCGTGCGCGCGTCTGGAGGTGCCCGAGACCGACGCCTTGCGGATCAGCAAGTACGTGGCAAGGAGCCCCAGAAGCGCACCCGCGCCATGCGTAAGCGCGCTCACGGGTTCGCGCATCCCCAGCAACGATATGCGTTCCAACAGGATCGGCGTCACTGCTCTGCTGCCTCCAACTTCAATCTCCTCGCGACGTGAACTGATCACACTCACGCTGGAATCGCTGCGATTGTTACGCGCCCGGCGTCAAATCCATGTTACGCCGTGCCTACCTTGCGTCACTGCCATCAACAAAACCCTCGCATCTCTATGGCCGCCAAGCAGTGGACCGACGATTCGAACGCTGCACTTCTGACCGATCTCTACCAGCTGACAATGCTCCAGGCGTACCACGCGGAGCAGATGAACGAGGAGGCGGTCTTCGATCTTTTTGTTCGTCGGCTGAGGTCGCGCAACTACCTGATCGCGGCCGGCCTCGACACGGCGCTGCACTATCTCGAGTCGTTGCGGTTTTCGGATGACGCGTTAGGTTACCTGGCGGGTCTTGATCTATTTGATGATGCGTTTCTTGCCTATCTAAAAGATTTCAGGTTCACCGGCTCCGTCTATGCAATGCGGGAGGGGACTCCATTTTTCCCTGATGAGTCGGTGCTGCAAATCGTAGCGCCCGTTCAGGAGGCGCAGCTTGTTGAGACGTTCATCCTGAACCAGATCACGTTCCAGACCGGCATCGCCTCGAAGGCGCGGCGAGTCGTCGATGCGGCCGCCGGACGGACGGTTTCGGATTTCGGGGCGAGGCGCATGCACGGTGCTGATGCCGCTACGCGTGCCGTACGCGCCTATCACATTGCGGGCGTTCACTCAACATCGAACGTGCTGGGCGGGATGATGTACGGGATGGACGTCGCGGGCACCATGGCGCACAGCTATATCGAAGCGTTCAGTACGGAGCGCGAGGCCTTCGAAGCGTTCGCGCGGCTTTATCCGAACACGACGCTCCTCGTCGATACGTACGACACACCCAGGGGCGTGCAGATGGTCGTGGATCTCTCGGCGGAGATGGGCGACGCGTTCAACGTCGGCGCGATTCGTCTCGACTCGGGAGACCTGGCACAGCTCGCTCATGAATCCCGTCGCATTCTGGACGCGGGCGGACTCAAGGACGTCCGCATCTTCGCGAGCGGAAGCCTCGACGAGTACAGGATCGCGGAACTGTTGGCGCAGGAGGCGCCGATCGACGGCTTCGGCGTCGGGACGAGCATGGGCACCATCGCCGATCAGCCGTACCTCGACAGCGTGTACAAGCTGAGCTCCTACGCGGGCGTGCCGAGAATGAAGCTCTCGACGTCGAAGTCTAACCTCCCCGGCCTGAAGCAAGTCTACCGGACGTACGCTGCCGGCGGCCACGCATCACACGACACGATCACACTCTATGATGAGGAGAGCGAGGGTGAACCGCTCATCGAGTGTGTGATGCGCGACGGCAAGAGAACATCGGCCGGTCAACGCACGCTAGACGATGCGCGCCAACACGC
>CAZKDQ010000020.1:28306-33069 GCA_964551345.1 uncultured Rhodothermales bacterium | reverse complement strand
ATTTCTCCGCGACCCATCGGCTGCTGGCCGAAGACGAGCGTGTTTTGCAGCCTCGTACGAGCCTCGTGGCCGGCGAATCCTGCAACCGGAGCCTCCGCCCGAATAACGCCGGCGTTCCATCCGTTTTCCAAAAACTCGTACGCCGCGGCCCCATCCTTCATCGTGTAGTACCGCCCGTCATAGCCGTAGGCAAGCGGGTGCGTCGCGTCGAGTTCCACCTCATAGATGCTTCCGGATGTGCGCGTTGTCATCGCCTCACGTTCTCGCTCGCCGAATGTGCGGAGGCGGCGCTCGAGCGAATCCGGAGATTCACCCACATCCGCAGCTGCGCGAGCTTCGAGTCCGAAGCCGTCTTTACCGGCGAAGAACCCGGCGGCACCTTTCATCGCGATCAGCCTGCCGCCGTTCTGGATCCACCTTCTCAAGTTCGCGACCGCGTCATCATCAAGAAAATTGTTGTAGTTGCCATCGGGCAGAATCAGCACATCAACATCATCCAGGCGGCTGGCATCGAATCGGTGGTGGTCGATGAGTGTGATCGGGTACGCGATCTGCTCGTCAAAGAAGTGCCAGACCTCGCCCAGCGAGTACGGCGAAACGGGCTCGCCTGATAGCGCGGCGACGTGAAGGTCCGAGAGGTAGGTAATGTCGCGAGAACCGAAGTCGGCGCCCGATGTCACGAATCCTGATGCAACTCCAAGTGGCGTAACGCCCGTGCGCACCGCCGCATCGCGGATTATCTCGTCGAAGCGATTTCCGATTGCCGTGTTACCGGTACGCGTAATAATGAGCGTTCCCGCGGGCCAGTTCTGGCCGGCGGTTTGGAAGGGATCGACGTTGAAGCGTAGCGCGATGTCTTCTTTCAAAACCTCCGACAGAAATCGGACGCTCTGCATGCCATCCCAGCGAAGGAGGTACGCGTACGGCCGCTCCGCGCCCTGCACCGGGCGCGCCGCCGGAGCAGCATAGGGCTGCGCCGCGATTTGATCCGACGTCACGAATGCCTCGACGTTGTAAACGTACGGCAGCGCCCAGGACGTGACATCGTATGTGATGGAGTCGTCGAGGACGGGGTTCGCCTCGAAGAGGACATCGACCAGAACGCCCTTCGGCTGATGCGTGGAGACGACTAGATCGCCGTGCGCGAGGTCAATTGTCAGGTCGCTCCCACCGGCAAACGGCGCGGCTCGGAGGCGACGCTCACCCTGTACTGTTCCGATGGTGATGCCTTGCAATTGCAGGTGACGAGCCAGGGCATCTACGGCTTGAGGGTCATCGCTGCGCGGGACGATGTACGTTTGCGACGCATGCCCGCCCGACCGCGCACGATCGAAGTAGCTCTCGAACTCGCTCAGGAGCGACTGTCGATGCCGAACGGCAACTTCGATCGTCGCCATCGCCGTCGTGAAGTGATGTTCAAGTCGATCCTTCAGCGTCAGGGTGTCGCCTTCCAGTGTTTCATAGGCAAGGCCCGCAGCGCCGCCGCCTGCCTGTTCGTAGGTCATCCCGATCGAGCCATTGAAGGTTGGCCATGTGTCTCCATAGCCGGGATAGAAAAGATCGAAGAGTTGCCGGGTGAAATACAGCCAGCTATTCGCGTCGAAATAGCGGGCGTTGTTTAGACCGATGGTGGTCTGGAACTCACGCTGCCAATCCGTGATGGCGGTGTGAAACGGCTCGGCCGCCGGCGCGAAGTAGTAGGGCGACTCCGGGTTCTGCTCGTGGAAGTCCACATGGATGTGCGGCATCCAGTCGTTGTAAAGAGGAATGCGGAAGCGCGTTTCTTGCTGCGTCATCCACGCCCAGTCTCGGTTGAGGTCGAAGTAGTAGTGATTCGTCCGCGCGCCGGGCCACGGTTCATTGCGCTCTCGGGAGAGGCTCCCCGGATCGGGTTTCCGCCCAACGACCTGGTTGTACCAGTTGACGTATCGATCGCGACCGTCGGGGTTGAGCATCGGGTCGATTACGACGACGGCATCGCGCAGCCATGCATCGGCGCGTGAATCCCGGCCCGACGCCAGCTCATGCAGCACCCGCATCGATGCTTCACTGCTCGATGACTCGTTCCCGTGCACATTGAACGCGAGGAAGATGATGGCCGGGTCGTCGGCCGCGTAGGCACGGCGACCTTCTACCACATCGAGGTGGCGCCGCCGGATGTCGTCAAGCCGCTGGATGTTGCTCCGCTCGGACACATACGCGACAATCAGCGGGCGATGCTCATACGTCTCACCGTAAACCTCCACCTCCACGCGATCCGAATGCTCAGCCACATGCCGAACATAATCGACGACACGATGATGCGGCGTGAAGCGCGATCCGAGCTCATATCCGAGGAAGTTCTCGGGCGATTGGAGCGGCTCCTGAGCTACCGAGGCAGCGCAAATAAGGAAGGTGCAGAGGAGGGCGGCGGTGCGGGAGGAGAAACGGCGAACCACAGGGCAATCGGAAGCAGTGGAGGGGTTTGATGCGCGCGAAGTTACTGACAGGCTCGGCGAATGCCAACGGAGCGAGTAGTTGGCAGTTTACAGTATGCAGACGTCAGAGCTCGAACTTCAGACTTCGTACTTCGCCAATCGTCTGCTCCAGCACCGAACTTCAAACTTCAGGCTACGTAGCAGCCCTCGCTTATCAGAAACGATCGTCGGCATGGGACCTGTACTCTGCAATTACTACGTCACCTACCGCTGCAACGCGAAGTGCAGTTTCTGCGACATCTGGGAGCAGCCGTCGCCGATGATCGATCTCGCCGATGCGGAGAAGAACCTCGATGACCTGAAGCGTCTCGGTGTTCGCATTATCGACTTCACCGGGGGCGAACCACTGCTGCACCCGCAGATCGGGGAGTTGCTGACGATGGCGAAAGGGCGCGGCTTCCTCACCACGGTCACCTCGAACGGCCTGCTGTATCCCAAACGCGCCAAGGCGCTGGCAGGAAAGGTGGACATGCTGCACTTCTCGATCGACTCGTCGAGACGGGATGAGCACAACGCCTCGCGCGGCGTCAAGTGCTTCGATAAGCTGATGGAATCAATTGAGGTGGCGCTGGATCTGGGCGAGAACCCGGATCTGCTCTTCACGATCACCAACTCATCGATCGGTCGTCTTGAAGAGATCTATGAGACGATTTCTCATCCGAATCGGTTGATGCTCATCCTGAATCCCCTCTTCGAGTACAACGATCTGGGAGCGGAGCTGCAGGATGAGGTTATGGAGCGGGTCGAGCACTTCGCGAAGAAGCCGTACACCTACCTCAACCCGGCATTTTTGACGCTGCGGCGCAACGGCGGCAACGATCCGGCCGATCCATTATGTCGCGCCGTCTCGACGTGCGTCGTCATCTCGCCGTTCAACGAGCTCGTGTTGCCGTGCTACCACTACGGCCTCGACCGTTTCGCCATCGACGGCAAGCTTTACGAGCTCTGGCAGTCGGATGCCGTTGAGGAGCACAAGCGGATGGAAGGCCGCCACGATGTGTGCCGCGGGTGCACCATCAACTGTTACTTCGAGCCGAGCTTCGCCACGATGCCGCAGACGCGCTATTTCTGGCAAAGCCTGCCGTCAAAGATGAACTATACATGGACGAAGTTCGTCGTCCAGCGCATGCGCTCGAAACTTGGCGGAAGTCGCACGGCTCATCTTCCTGATCTTGATTCTGCAGGCGGCGACGGATCCGCGGGTGGCAACGAGATGCTCGAACTTCCTGTGTTGAAGTGATTCGCTGGAGCCGGTATTGATTGATAAATTACGGCGTCAATACGTCCCCGTTTAAACGGCCGCCTTGTAACGAAGTCATTGGCGAGGGTCACGTTACAGGAGTTGTGATGTTGATGCATACGGTAGCTGCGTACATTTTTGCGTAGCTATTTCGAATCAACGGAGGCACCGTCATGATCTGGACCATCATCATCATCCTCGTAGTGCTCTGGCTGCTAGGCTTTATCACGAACATCGGCGGATGGATACACATACTGCTGGTGATAGCGATCATTGTCTTTATCGTCGACCTGCTCCGAGGGCGCCGTGCCGTCTGACGTATTGACCCGACGATCCTCCATCAAGTCGCGGCACCGCTGACGACCATCGGCCGATCTCGGTTGGCTGATGTTCCGCCCGTTGCCTCGCGTCGTATCGGCGGAGCGGATTGTAGGAGAGATGGTGCGAGGGTCGGATACCTCGAAGCAAAGCCGTAAACTCGATCGCGACCGATGCCACACGCACCGCCGGGAGGACGCAGGTTCAGGCTAACGCCGCACCTGATCATCCTCCCGGCGCTTTTGTTCGTGGGTGCGATTCGAGGTGAAGCACAGCCGGACACGGTTTATGTCGTGCAACATGGCTGGCATCCCGGCATTCTGATTCCGATGCCTCACGCCGAGCCGCTCATGCTCGGTCCGCTCGACGGTGAGGACGCCGATTTCGTCGATGTGGGATGGGGCGATGCCGGCTACTATCCCGACCCTGATCCAGGTCTCTGGACGCTGCTACGCGCGGCACTGTGGCCGACGCCAGGCATCATCCAGATTGTGCCCGTGACCGAGGAGGTGGAGCGCTTTTCTCCCCTCGGTCCGATCGTCGCCGTTGCAATGGCCGACTCGTTGATCGAGGCTGTCGTGGAATATGTGTTGGATGAACTGGACATCGATGATGATTCGGCTCAATCCGCGGCGCCGTCGCTTTACGGCGACGGTTACTTTTTCGATGCGACGCGCCGCTACCACGTGTTCAACAACAGCAACCAGTGGGCGGCGCGTGCACTTGCC
>CAZKDQ010000020.1:19578-28206 GCA_964551345.1 uncultured Rhodothermales bacterium | reverse complement strand
GATGAGCGTGCGCCTCGTCGTTCGGCTGAGTTCGATCAGATAAGCGATCTTGTCGAGGTCGTCGGCCATCAGCACCAGGTCAGCGGTCTCGAGCGCAACGTCGCTGCCAGCGGCTTTTCTCACAAGGACTCCCAGGTTGATGTCCTGATTCAACCCCTGAGGGCAAGGAGAGGCTTATGTCATAGATGAAGCGGCCGTCAATCCGCCTTCAATTGGCGACGAGGCGCAGATCGCGCGCCTTGAGTTGCAGCGTGGTGCGGCCGTTCCAGTGGTTCTCCTCGATCGAGAAGAGAGCTTCCAGCGGCGTTCCGGATTGGATGCTCTGTTCGACCATCGGCAGGCGATCGCCCATGTTGAACGCGATGACGTCGACGCCCGATTCACCGTCTGAATCACACGCGGTGAACTTCAGATGCTTGTTGTCTCTGCCTAAAGCGCGCGGGCGACCTTTGATGTGTAGCCGCTCCGCATGGAACACAGGCTGCGGGTTGTGCGGACCGAACGGCGCAAACTGTTTCAGCACGGCCCAGAAACGAGGACCGATCTCGCTGAGATCAAGCGAGGCATCTACCTCAATGGCAGGCACGAGGTTATCCGGGTCCACGGATTCGCGCACAACCTCATCGAAGCGTCGGCGAAACTCGGGCACGTTTTCCTCCGGCATGGAGAGTCCGGCAGCGAAGTCATGGCCGCCAAACTGCGTCAGCAGATCGGAGCATGCGTTTAATGCGTCGTAGACGTTCAGCCCGGCGATCGAGCGCGCCGAGCCCTTGGCTTCGCCTTCTGATGTCGAAAGCAGGACGGCCGGGCGGTAATAGCGCTCCACGATACGGCTGGCGACGATCCCGATGACGCCGAGATGCCAGTCCGGATCGTGGAGAACGACGGAGTGCCGCAGGCCCGAGGTAACATGTCGATCTGCTTGTGCGAGGGCCGACTTCAGCGTCTCGCGGTCCAGCGACCGGCGCTGTGTGTTCATCGCATCGAGATCGCGAGCGAGGCGCGCCGCCTGTTCGTCGTCTTCCGACAGCAGCAGATCGACGGCGAGCGATGCGTGACCGAGTCTGCCGGCGGCGTTGATCCTCGGGCCGATCGTGAATACGATCTCGCTGGTTGAGCAGGTCTTCAGGTCGAGATTTGCCACATCGGCCAGACTCGCGATGGCGCGGCGCGGTGACTGCGCGATGATCTCCAGTCCCTCGCGCATCAGAACGCGGTTCTCGTCGAGTATTGGGACGATGTCACTCGCGGTCGAAATCGCCACCAGATCCAGGTATTGGCACGCTTCACCAGGATCACCTCCAATTTCGGCCAGCGTCGCCGCCGCCAGTTTAAAGGCGAGGCCGCATCCCGAAAGCTCCTTGAACGGGTAGCCGCAATCGGCCCGCTTGGGATCGATGACCGCAAGCGCCTCCGGCAGCGACTCCTTAGGCTTGTGGTGATCGCAGATGATCAGGTCGATGCCCTTCGATCGCGCGTAAAGCGCCTCATCGATAGCGGTAATTCCACAATCGAGCGCAACGATGACGGTGGCACCGAACTCTTCAGCACAGTCGATTCCGACGCGCTTCAATCCGTATCCGTCCTTGAACCGATCCGGAATGAAGTACTTCGTCTCGATCCCTTGCGAGCGCAGGAACGAGACCATCAGCGCGGTCGCAGTGGTTCCATCAACATCATAATCCCCATAAACCAGCACGCGTTCGCCCTCTTCGATGGCGCGAGCCAGCCGCTTCGCGCCGGCATCCATATCCTTCATGGTCGAAGGATCGAGCAGATGTTCGCGTGATGCGCGGAAAAAGAGCCGAGCCTGGTCGAAAGTCTCCACGCCCCGAAGCATCAGCGCTCGCGCAAGGGCTTCGGGCAGATCGTTGAGTTCACGCCGCATTGCAGCGAGTTTGTCAAGAGCCGAAATCGGGCGGTGGATCCAGCGGTAGGTCATGCGTGACGGTGCGGTAACGTGTGGAGAATCCAGAGTATAGACGGCCCGGGGTGCGTGATCAAGCCGGGCCGTCGGATGAGTCAAAGGTTCATCCCCTTCTAATCAAGACACCGCAGCCGGCGAGGCATAATATCAGGTACGGCACCTGCCTGGTTCGGAACGGCCACGACGAGTGCCGGCTTGCAACGACTTTTATCCGGCGGAACGCATCCGCTGCGAGATACTATGTCTCCTCACATAATACGAGGAGGGATTGTGATGAAGAGGGCTATCGGAATTTCGGCGGCAGCCGGTGCTGCGTACGGCATCTTCCGCGCGGCACGACGTGCTACGGCGCCGAGTTTGCTGGGAAAGGTGGCGATCGTGACGGGCGGTTCACGTGGGCTAGGGCTGGCGATCGCGCGCGAACTTGCGAACGAGGGGGCGCGACTCGTGCTCGCTGCGCGAAACCAGGCGGATCTCGAGGAGGCGCGGCGAGACCTGGAACTGCGCGGCGCGGTGGTACAAACCGCAGCCGTGGATCTTGGGACCAAAGCGGGAGCCGAAGCGCTCGTGGAACGCACGATCGAGTATTTTGGAGGGCTGGACCTTCTCGTCAATAATGCGGGGACGATCCAGGTCGGGCCGCTCGATCACATGGATGATGATGATTTCGAGACGGCGATGGACATCCACTTCTGGGCCGTCCATCATCTGACGCAGGCGGCGCTGCCGCACCTCAGGCGAAGTTCGGTGCCGCGGATCGTCAACATTGCTTCTATTGGTGGTGAGATGGCCGTCCCCCACATGGCTCCCTACGTTGCGTCCAAATTCGCGCTCGTCGGATATTCGGAGACGCTGCGGGCAGAGCTTTCGAGCGAGGGAGTTCTCGTGACGACGGTGAGTCCGGGTCTGATGCGTACCGGCTCGCATGTAAATGCGCTCTTCAAAGGGCAGCGGGAGAAGGAGTACGCATGGTTTTCAGGCGCGCAGGGCATCCCCTTGTTCTCAACATCTGCCGAACGTGCGGCCCGCAAGATCGTCAGCGCCTGCCGCAGCGGGCAGCCTCACCTCACGATCACCGCCGCCGCGAAACTCGCCATCGCGGCCGATGCGGTCGCTCCGAACCTGACGGCCTATGCGCGCGACCTCGTCGCTCGCCTGCTTCCAGACTCCGCGTCTCCGGCGGAAGATGTGCCGCGCAAAGGTCGTGAAGTAGACGGCAAAGCGCCGGATACGCTCACACATCTGGCGGACAAGGAGGTGGAGTCACACAACCAGACGTAACTCTGTCAATGTTTTGATGACTCTTGATCTTCGTGTCACACTCGCGGTGAACCCTCTGCTGCAGCAGGTGTTGGATCGGGTCTTTCGTTCGTTTGGGAGTAGAAGTGAGAAAGGAAAAGGAAGCTCCGGTCTGGGTGGTTCTGCTGGCGCTGTGGTTGATGGTTTTTTCGGCCAGCAGCCAGGTCATCGTCGTTGCGCCCATCCTGCCGCGCATCGGGGAGGAACTCGGAGTGCCGTTGAACCTCCAGGGTCTGCTGATTACGGCGTACGCGGTGTTCGTCGGGTTGTCGGCACTCGTTACCGGTCCCGTTTCTGATCGAATTGGACGGCGGCGGATTCTGCTCTACGGCAGCACCGCGCTGTCTCTGGCGCTGCTGATGCACGCGTTCGCGTTCGACTTTGTGTCGCTGCTCATCTTTCGCGCTCTCGCAGGAATTGGCGGCGGAATGCTCAGCGGTGGCGCTGTGGCATTCGTCGGCGATTACTTCCCTTACGAACGCCGTGGATGGGCGAATGGGTGGGTGATGAGTGGCATCGCCTTCGGCCAGATCCTTGGCGTACCGATGGGGAGCGTGCTGGCAGATCTGATGGGCTTTCGCTGGGCATTCCTGATGTTTGCCATCACGATGGGTTTCGCCGCGATCGTCATCTGGCGGATCCTGCCTCAGCCGCCGGTTGAACTTGATCCCGACCGATTGAGCATCCGGCGGTCACTGGATCGCTACCGCGATCTGTTCAAGCGGCCTGATACCGCGGCTGCCGTCGCGAGCTACTTCTTTATGTTCTTCAGCGTCGGGCTCTTCATCACCTATCTGCCGACGTGGCTCGAAACTGAACTTGACGTAACCGGCACCGCGATCGCATCGATGTTCCTTGTAGGTGGACTCGCGAACGTGTTGATCGGACCCATCGCCGGCCAGATGTCGGATCGCATCGGGCGCAAACCGCTGGTTCTGGTCTCGTGTATTTCGATGGGGATTCTGATGCTGCTCACGACGGTGATTGTCGTGAACCTCCTTCTGGCTTACGTCCTCTTTGGCCTGGCGATGATCACGGTTGGGATGCGCATAAGTCCGCTGCAGTCACTGCTGACGGCACTCGTTCCGGATAACAGGCGCGGATTGCTGATGAGCCTGGCCGTCGCCTGCGGGCAGATCGGCGTTGGCATCGGGAGTTCAGCGGCATCATTTACATATGCTGATTTTGGATACTTCAGCAACACAGTAATCGGTGCTGCAGCTATCTTTCTGATGGCGTTCATCGTCTACCGCTACATTCCCGAGCCGAAAGGGCAGATGGAAAGTGCGAAGTAGGTAGTGGGGAGGTGGACGTACGGATGTGCGATCGACCTGGCGATCTTACGATCACCCGAGCTTTAGCGGATCTCTACCGCTATTCAACCAACAGCTCGATCGCGCGCTGCGCCAGACCCACCAGCGTCTCCGTCTGAACGACATCCTCGGGATTATTCCAGCTCGCGACCACCGCGTACCACACGCCCGATCCCGAACGAAGCAGGTACGAGAGATTCAGCACGCCAGGCTCCGATCCACCTTTAAATCCTATGTAGGGCCACGCGAGCTCATCCAGATTGATGCCGGGATTGATCGTCAGAATCCCCTTGAGCTCACTACCGTGCGGATCATCGAACTGCTTTCGAAGGTGATCGAGGAGTAATGCCATCTCTCGGGCCGAGGCAAACCACTCGAGTTCCTCTACGAGCGTCGGCGCGCCGTCGGGAAATGGTTTGAGCGAATCGACCGGTGGCCAACCACCTTCGTCCAGAAGCGTGCGGCGCTGCGATGCATCGGCGGCGAGGAATTGCTGCGTGCGCTCACCCTCCGGCTCGTTCTTCAGCTGGAAGAGCTCACGCGTAGTAAGAAAAGGTCGGTTTCTTGGGGCGGACCGCGGTGCGTGTCGCTCAACCTGGGCTTCTACCCGTTCTCTTCCGAGCACGTGAATCAGTGCGTCCGTCGCTGTGTTGTCACTCCTCGAGATCATCAACGACGCCAGCGTGTGGATCGTCAGCGGCGCCTCATCCGGCCACGTCTGAAGGATGCCCGACGGCAGCGACTTCCACCGAGGGTCGAGCTCGACGACGGTATCCCAAGCCAGCTCGCCTTCCACAATTGCCTCATGCAGCGCCGCAAGCACGAATAGCTTGAAGGCGGAGCCGAGCGCAAGTGGCACATCCGCATTAAGATGCGTCATTACCTGCGGATCGGGATCCAGACGCGTGGCGGTAAAACCGATTTTGCCCGGAAGCGCCTCAATTTCTGCAACCAGTTCGTCAAAGGACGCTGCCAGCGGAACGGGTGCCGAGAGCCACAGCCCGACGATCTTGTGCGGCGGCTCGGGCGCGATCGCAAGGTCGATAGGAACCGCGAAACCGCCGTCGGTATGGAGCCGGAAGCGTCCGCTCGTAGGCGAGGGGCGTTCTGCCGGAACGACGGCTGTTACGCCACCCGTTCGGGAGTGAAAATCCCCGAAGATCGTGTCGAGTTGATCCGGCGGGACCTGATCCAAAAAGGCGGTCGAAAAGAGCTCGTCATACGCGGGCTCTTCCGCTCCGAAGAGCTCGGCAACGTCGTTCGCCCGCTCTTCGAGCGGATCAACATCCTGTGCCGCCGCGGTGACGGCAACGCACCACGATAGCGCGGCCAGAACGACCGCGCGCGCCGCCATCATCACTGATTCTCCGGCGCCACGAAGTAGCCGACGACCTTCCACTCATCGTCCTCGAGCTGCATCGTCACCACCTCAGCAAACACCATATCGCCCTGCTCCGTGCGATAGCGGACGGAACGATATTCGCCCTCCGGCAATCCCGGCTGGTCCCCCACATCCGCCACCTCGACCAGCTCGCGCTGCGTAAGATCGACCGCGTCGCCTGCGAGGACGTAGAGCTGCGCGTTCACGTTCTCGAGTGCCTGCCGCCATTCCTCCATGGGCACGGCCTCACGCATGAGCCGCCCACCGGCCTCCCAGCTTTCGTCGTATGCCGCATCATCGACCAGCGCAAGCCATGCGGTTGTGGCTTCGACCACTACGTCCTGCTCGTCCTGCGCATACGCGTTGTTAGAGGCAAAAATCAGCAGGAGAAGTAGTGGGGAGAGTTTCAGAAAGCGCATCAGGGTAATCGTTGTGATGGTTGACAGTAGGAGGCGTCGCAATTCGGCTGGTCAATCAGCCGGGATAACGCCCCGTGATAAACTCGGTGAGATAACGAACGTTCGCTTCGGCGCCACGAGACACCTCTTTGACGCAATCTCCAATCGAGATGACTCCGGTGAGCGTCTCGTCATCAAGGACCGGTAGGTGACGGATCTTCTGCCGCGTCATGATCGCCAGACACTCCTTTACGGTTGATGACGGCTCGACGAAGACGATGTCTTTCGTCATGGCCTCATGGATTGGAGTGTCCCGCGAAGTCCGCCCACGAAGCACGATTCGACGCAGATAATCCCGCTCGGTGAAGATGCCGGCGATGGCCTCTTTATCCAGCACGATGATGGAACCGACGTTGTTTTCCACCATGCGTTCGATGGCCTGATATACGGTTGCCGAGGCATCGATGGTCACGACTTTGTCCGCCTTGTGGCGCAGGATGTCAGCTACGAGTTCCACGGTTCCTCCTCGAGTTCGGGGGCAGGTTTCCTGTTTGAATGTAGCCGGAGGAGGTGCCCCTCGCAACCGTTTGCGGGTTACGGAATGGGAAGAGGAAGCTTCAGGTGCGTTAGAATCGGCAGGAAAACATGCTTCTCGCACAAAAAAAGGCGGATGCTCAAACGAGCACCCGCCTTGATCGGACCTGGGATATCCGGATGCGGACCGCTGCTAAATCATCAGGCGATACGCACTTGAACACGCAGGATTACTGCGTCACCGTCATCGTTCCCTGCATCAGCATGTAGTGACCGGGGTAGGTGCAGATGTACGGATAGTCGCCCGGGTTGTCGGGAGCCGTGAAGGTGACCTCGACGGTCTCACCCGGAGCAGCCATTGCCGTATGAGCGATGATGGCGTCATCTTCAGGGATATAATCGGCAGCCGGGCCGGCCTCGAGCGCCGCGTTGCCGACGCGGTCGACGGAGTCCTCATTCTCGAGGACGACAACGTTGTGGTGCATCGCGTCGCTGGTTGCGGTGTTCTCAAAGACAACGCGAACTTCCTGGCCCGCCTGGACGGTGAACTCGGTCGTCTCGTAGCGCATCTCGTTGCCGACCGGACGGATGGTCACGACTTGCACGCCATCGTCGCTGGTCTGTGCACCCGTCGTCGTCGTCTGATCGGTTTCCTGGCCGCCGCATGCCGCCAAGCCAACCATGACGAGAGCGAGAAGCGCGGTTTGAAGGGATTTTTTGAACATATGTCGCCTCCTGGAGGACATGAATTGAATGGGTGGTCGCGCCGGCTCAAGGTCCGGAGCGCGGCGCATGCTGGTAAATCGAAAACGCGCCGGGGACTAATTCCAGCCCTCGTTATTCGTTGCATGGGCATGATGAATGTAGGTTGAATTGTCCCTGAAGGAGAGAAACTGCGGCCTGGAGATCCTGATTCGTCTCCGCTTTCCTTTCGGATGACCCGTTCCGGTTGATCCTTGTGTAGACGAGGTCTAAATTAAGCAGACAAGAGAGTCCTAAATCCACATCGATATCATGTCAGAGACAAAGAGCTACCCCGAGCTGGACGTCCGCCCGATCCCGCCCGTCGCCAAGCACAGCACGATCTTCAACACATTCGATGCCCTGAAGGCGGGCGAGGCCTTCATCCTCGTCAACGACCACGATCCGGTGCCGCTGAAGCATCAGTTCGACTTCACGCGGCCGGGGCAGGTCAACTGGACGTACCTTGAGCAGGGCCCGGAGGTCTGGAAAGTGGAAATAGCGCGCAAAGTCTGATGCGACTTCTGCTCAGCACAGCGTGTCTGCCGGCTGCCTCGCCCGAGGAATTGCTTCGGGCGAGGCAGCGGCGCAGCCTGGCCGGCTTCGAGGTGGACGTGCGTCCGGAGCATCTCTCCGGCGGCTCTCCTCATTTCGACGCTCAAGGCAATGAACTGCTCGACGATGTGTCGTGGTACCGACTTCCAAGTGACGTACCGGAGCACGTGCTGATGCTATGGGCGAGTCGTGCGCACGCTTCATCCGCAGGCATCATCGTGCCGGACATCCCGCCGGCGCCCCTCGGCGTGCCCACCGCCATCGAGTGCAGTGCGGGCAGCGATTCGTGCGAATGCGCTCCGGCAGGGCGCTTTGCCGTCCAGCCGTGCTGGAATCTCAGCGTCGACAATCTCCCAGATCGCGGCAAGCTCGACGTACTGCTTGCCTACGAAGCGACGCGGCCGGTGCACATCCGCCTAGCGGGCGCTGGACCCGAAGTCATGGATCCCGAACACGAGGAGCTCGCAGTCTTGCTCGGCA
>CAZKDQ010000020.1:2034-19478 GCA_964551345.1 uncultured Rhodothermales bacterium | reverse complement strand
GCTGGACCCGAAGTCATGGATCCCGAACACGAGGAGCTCGCAGTCTTGCTCGGCACGTTCTTCGCCGATCTCGCGATGCTCGGCTATAACGGGACGCTGTCTCTCGTGCCATCCGGTCAGGACAAGCTCGACTTGTGGAGGCGGTGGCTACTCAATCTCCGTGGCTGGGGCTGCGGAACGGCCGCAGAGAAACAGCGACGCCGGCGACTGCAGGCGCAAACTCAATGAGGCAAGTAATATGGATGCGAAGCTGGATGTGAGAGAAATCGAGCCGAAGTACCGGTTCGAAAAGATCATGGGGACGTGGAGGAGCATCGAGGCGGGTGCTACGATGGAACTCGTCGTTGACCACGACCCGGAGTGCATGTACTACACGATCAAGGCGGAGCAGGGCGATACGTTCGAGTTCGATTACCTGGAGCGGGGACCGGAGACATGGCGCGTGCGAGCAACGAAACACTAGCGGCGCCTGTCGAGCAGCCGCTCGACAGAAAGGAGGTCGCCCGACTTCTGAAGTACGTCATCGACCCGGAGGTCGGAATCAATATCGTCGATCTCGGGCTTGTTTATGATTTGCGGCTTGAAGGCGAGCGCGCATCGTTGACGCTCACGATGACCACGCCGGCCTGCCCCATGAGCCGCTACATCATGCAGCAGTCCGAGATGGTGCTGAGCCGCATTCGTGGCATCTTCGATGTTGATGTCGACCTCGTGTGGCAGCCGCCGTGGTCGCCTGCGATGATCGAACCGGAGGTGCGCGAGCGGATGTTCGGTTCACGGGGTTTCCGTCGATCACGATGACGACGTCGCGGCACGACGGATGGGCGCTCATGCGCTATCCGCTACTGATACTGGCGATGGGCGGGCTCCTGACGGGGCTCTGGGGTGGCCTGTTTCGGGCCGGAGCGGGGCTGCCCCTTCCATCGCCGGTTGTACCGGGGATGCACGGGCCGATCATGGTGGGCGGCTTCCTCGGAACACTCATTTCGCTCGAACGCGCCGTTGCGCTGGGGAAGCTGTGGGGATACCTCGCCCCGCTATTTTCCGCGGCCGGAGGCATCGCCGCACTCATTTTTTCGGGATCGGTGGTCGGACCGGCGCTTCTCGTCGCCGCCGCGCTGGTGCTCTGCGCCGTCTTCGCGCGCGTCTACCAGATGCAGCCGGCGGGATTTCTTCTGGTGATGGCCCTCGGTGCCGTCGCGTGGCTGATGGGCAATCTATTCTGGTTGATGGGCTTTTCGCTGCCGATCGTCGCGTGGTGGTGGATGATGTTCCTGGTCTTGACGATTGCCGGCGAGCGCCTCGAACTGAGCCGGATGCTCGACCACGATCCGCGCGTGATGCGTCCCTTCTTCCTGCTCACCCTGGCGACGTCGATCGGCCTGGTACTGCTGCAGTTCGCACCGGGAACGGGCGTTCGCGTCATCGGCGCATCCATGATCGGCCTCGGCGTGTGGATGCTCGTCTTTGACATCGCGCGCTACACGATCCGCACGCAGGGCCTCACCAAGTACATCGCCGCGTGTCTTCTGGCCGGATACGTTTGGCTGATCGTCGGCGGTATGCTCGGCCTCATCCATGGCTATGAAGTCGCCGGTCTCGCTTACGATGCGATGCTCCACGCCGTCTTCGTGGGCTTCGTCTTCTCGATGATCTTCGGCCACGCGCCCATCATCTTTCCATCGGTGCTGGGGCTGCAGGTCGGTTACAGCCGCTGGCTCTACCTTCACCTGGCACTTCTGCACGCCGGACTCATGCTTCGCGTGGCGTCGGATATGCTGGTGTGGGTGCCGGGCCGCAGGATCGGAAGCTGGATGTCTGCCGTTGCTATCGTACTTTTCTTGATTACGATGGCCGCCACGCTCGTCAAGGCGCGCATCCGATTCCGCCGTGAGACTGCATTCGTGACCTGACGTGCCCGATTCTGCACGCTACCTCATCAAGACCTCGCTCGTGTGGCTCGGTCTCGCGCTGGGGCTTTCCGCTGCCTCCGCATTCGCGCCGGTTCCGGCTGGGCTCTGGCCCGGCGCCGCCGTCTATCCATCCGCCCTGCATCTACTGACAGTTGGATGGCTGACGCAGTTGATCTTCGGCGTAGCGTTCTGGCTCTTTCCGAGATGGTCAAGGGAACGCCCGCACGGGCCGGCCTGGGTGATGTGGCTCGTTTACACGCTCCTCAATATCGGCCTGTTGATGCGCCTCGTTTCGGAGCCGTATCCGATGATGGCAGGCCGACAGGCGCTGTTGACGATCTCCGCTTTGATGCAGGCAGTGGCCGGCATCGCTTACGCCGTCTACATCTGGAACCGCGTCAAGGTGAAGTAATGCCCGCACCAAGCGCCTGGATGGTTCGGATTTCGTTCCTGTACCTCGCCGCCGGCTTCGTCGCGGGCGCGGTCATGCTGAGCGGGCTCATCGTTGACGTCTCGCTGCGCGTTGCCCACACGGAGTGGCTGCTCGTCGGGTTCATGCTGCAGCTTGCCTTCGGCGTGGCATCGTGGATCCTGCCCCGCACGCCGAAGCGGAAGTCGGCCACGCCCGTCTGGGCCGTGCTCGGGTTGATGAACCTGGGCGTCGTCACAGCCTCCGCGGGAGCGCTGCTTGGACAGGGGAATGTTCTGGGGTTGGGAAGAGCGATCGCGCTAGCCGGCGCCGCAACTTTCGCTGTTTATATCTGGCCGCGCGTAAGGTCGTTCAAGGAGAAGATGGTTCGATGAGGATGGAGGCTAATGACCAGCACATCGACGGGCGCTACGCCTGGGTCTGGGGTGGCGCGCTGGCGACGTTCGTGCTGGCAGCGCTCACAGGCACACTCTACCGCTATGCCATCGTCAGCGGCGAGACGTTCGGTCTCTCGCTCACGAACATCCGCCACGCGCATTCGCACCTGATGTATTTCGGATGGGCAACGCCGGTCCTGATCGCGGGGATCGCCATCCTCAATCCAACCCTATTCAAGTACAAGACGATGCGCGCCATTCTGATGGCAGTATTCGTCGCGGCCACGGCCTCATATCCGATGTTCCTCATCTTCGGATACGAGATCCACTCGATCGGCAGCGCGCAGATGCCGATTTCCGTGGTCGTCTCGAGCCTCAACATGATCGCGTGGTACGCCTTCGTCTACGTCTACATTCGAAGCACGCGCGGCAAGGAGCGTGATCGCAGCATGCTCCTGTTCGATCTTTCGCTGACGTTCCTCGTGCTGGCAACCATCGGCGCCTGGATGCTGGGGCTGCTTCAACCGCTGGGCATCGACTCCGACGTCTGGACCTCCGCGCTCACCCACCTTTTTCTGGATCTGTTTTCGGAAGGCTGGTTCGTCCTTGGCGTACTCGCGATGATGTATGGGATCGCGGGCGGATCGAGGCGAAGCGGCCACTGGAGCATCTGGCTGATCTGCGCGGGCCTTCCCCTGACATTTGCCCTGGGGATGCCGCGCAGCCTCGTCCCGGATGCGCTGGCGACGGCAGCGTCGCTCGGCTCACTGCTGGTGGGGATTGGATTGCTGGCCCACGCAATCATTCTGTGGAAGCACCGCCCCGGCTCGCTCGCGCCGTGGCTATGGCGCCTTCCACTTGCACTGCTCGCGATGAAGGCTATCGGTCAGATCACCATTGCACTCACGCCCGGCATCTGGTGGACGTCGGTTGCCGGCCTGCGCATCATCTACCTTCATTTGATGCTACTCGGCTTCGTGTCGATCGGTGTGATGGCCGTCGCGCGCGTGTTCTTCGGGCGCCGCTGGACAGCCGGCGTGCCCGCCTTCGCTTTAGCCGCGCTGCTCTTGATCCTGTCGCTCATCCCACTGAGTGCGATCTTTCCCGCCGAGTGGAGCGGCCTGTGGGTCTTTCAGATGGCCGCAGGCGTTGCGCCGCTGCCGGCCATCGTTGCCGCGGTCATGATCGTGGTAGGACTTCGAAGCCTTGCAGCCGTTAATTCCGGCTGAACCAATTTTGAAGTTGCGGATATTAAGGAGCTGTACCTCCTAAATCCTTTATCCGATGCTGCTGTCGAAAAGCTGCGAGTACGGGATTCGCGCGACGCTCTACCTTGCGACCGTCAAAACGGATGGCTACGTCTCGATTCGAGCCATCAGTGAAGAGCTTAAAATCTCATTTCACTTCCTGACGAAGATCTTCCAGAAGCTCACACAGGCGGGGCTTCTCGTGTCTTTCCGCGGCCCGAACGGCGGCGTGGCGCTCGCGAAACCGGCGACACAGATTACGCTGCTCGACCTCGTCATCGCCATCGACGGCTCGGACCTCTTCCACGAGTGCGTTCTCGGTCTTCCGGGCTGCGGCGATGAAAAGCCGTGCCCGCTGCATGACTCGTGGGCTCACGAGCGCACGCGCCTCAAGAGCATGTTCGGCCGCACGACTCTCGCCGACGCTGCAGTTGACATCGAGCAACTCGACCTGCGTTTGAAATCGGCTACGAGCGCTTGAGGTTATTGTGATGTCGCGAAGTATGCACGATGAGATGATGAACGACATCGAGACACTCGACGACATCCAAGCCGTCGTCGATGCATTCTACACGGGGATCGACGTAGACGATCTGCTCGGCCGCTATTTTGCGCCGATCGACATGCAGGCGCATCTTCCGCGCATGTACGCGTTCTGGTCGTCCGTCATCTTCCAGACGGGCGCCTACCGCGGGCGTCCATTCGACAAGCATGTGCGGCTCCAGAACCTCGACGCCGCACACTTCGAGCGATGGCTGGAGCGCTGGGTACGTACCGTCGATGCACGGTTTGGTGGCCCGAATGCCCACCGCATGAAATCCAGAGCGGCGCAGATCGCGTGGGTCTTCAGCAGCCGTCTGTGCGCAGCGCCGATCGATGAGTCGGCCATCGCAGCGGCGACGCAGTAATCGCCCGCGCCGGTTACCTGGTGCCGTTCAGTTAGCGGCTAAGTGCCGGCGCATCCGATCGCGGCACGTACTCTATCTGTTATTCCTTCCTCTAAACGATCCGCCATTGCTGGAGATATCCATATCTGGATCATCTTCAGCAGGAAGTCCATCCGCAGCGGCGTCGGCCAGGGTCCGACAACAAGTTCGTCATCCCTCCCGCGTGCGTCATCCGTATTGGAAAACCCCGAGTTGTACCAAATTGGAGTGGTGTTACACGAACGGAACGTAGTTTGTAAACGGGTTGAAATAGGATGATGCTGATGTTGCCATTTGCACCTTCTGCAGGTAGGATAGGCGCACATTTTATGTGTGGCAGGCGACGTGGCGACGGAGGTCCGAACGCTCGGCTGCGCTGTTCATCCGTTCGTTCAGGAGGCACTGATGCGGAAGCGAGTTCTAATAACCGGCGGTGCGGGCTTTATCGGCTCCCACCTGGCCGACGAGCTGCTTGGCCATGGCTACGAAGTCCGCGCGCTCGATAATCTCTCGCCACAGGTTCATGGTGACGGACAGGAACGCCCCGCCTATCTCGATCCGGCTGTCGAGCTCATTGTAGGAGATGTGCGCGATGCGGACGCCCTAAACCGCGCGCTCGATGGCGTGGATGCGGTCTACCACTTTGCCGCGGCCGTGGGCGTGGGCCAGAGCATGTACGAGATCGAGCATTACACGAGCGTTAACAACATCGGGACGGCGGTGTTGATGGAGGCGCTCATCGAGAGGCCGGTTGAGAGGCTCGTCGTCGCTTCCAGCATGAGCGTCTACGGGGAAGGCCTCTACAGCAACGCCTCCGGCAGCAGCATCCCCGGCTATGACCGGCCGCTCGACCAGCTTCGGCGTGCGCAGTGGGAGCTCTCGAACGGCGACGGCCGCTACTTCACCCCGCTTCCAACGCCCGAATGGAAGCAGCCGACGCTCTCCTCCATCTACGCGCTCTCGAAATACGATCAGGAGCGCATGTGCCTGATGACGGGCCGCGCCTACGACATTCCGACCGTAGCGCTCCGGTTTTTCAACGTTTACGGTACGCGCCAGGCGCTATCCAACCCGTACACCGGCGTGCTGGCCATCTTCGGGTCTCGCTTCTTGAACGATCAGCCGCCGCTCGTCTTTGAGGACGGCCTGCAGCAGCGCGACTTCGTCCACGTGCGCGATGTGGCACGTGCCTGCCGCCTCGCACTGGAAACGCCTGAAGCCGACGGCGAGGTTTTCAATGTCGGAAGCGGTGAACCTCGATCGGTCCGAGAGATCGCCGAACGTATGGCCGGCGCACTTGGTAAGGAGCATATCGAGCCGCAGATCACCGGCAAGTACCGCAAAGGCGACATCCGGCACTGCTTTGCCGACATCACCCGCGCCCGCGAGGTTCTGGGATACGAACCACAGGTAAATATGGATGATGGCCTGGCGGAGCTCGCGCAATGGCTGAGTGGCCAGGTGGCACACGATCGGGTTGAACGGGCGAGCGCAGAGCTTGCTGAACGCGGCCTTACCGTTTGAGGAGCATAAAGGAGCTGACGATGCAGCAGATAGATCAAGACACAACGGCTTCATCCGATAACCGGACGAAGCCGGTCCTCGGCGTGCTTGAATGGTTTCGACCAGGCGAGCACGAACGAGTCGAACAAGCCATCGAAGACATGCGCCGCATCGGGATCACCGAGCTGCGCACGGGATGGTCGTGGGCGGATTATCACGACGAAGGCGGCCCTGACTGGTACGACTGGCTGATTCCGCTCCTCGCGAAGCACGTCAACATCCTGCCCTGCTTCACCTACACGCCGCCGTCGCTCGGCGTCGAACCCAAGACTTCCTCACCGCCACGCAATCCGAAAGATTATGCCGACTTCATCGATGTCATCATCACGCGCTTTGGGCGGCATTTTGAGTGGGTCGAATTATGGAACGAGCCCAATAACCTGAACGACTGGGATTGGCGTCTCGACAAACAGTGGCACATCTTCAGCGAAATGGCGATAAGTGCCGCGTTCTGGGCGCACGAGCGGGGAAAGAAGACGGTACTCGGCGGCATGTGCCCCACCGATGCCAACTGGATCGACCTCATGTGCCGTAACGGCGTGATCGACCACATCGATGCTGTTGGCATCCACGGCTTTCCCGGAACGTGGGAGTACGACTGGAGCGCGTGGGAGGATAACGTCGACAAGGTTCGCAACGTGCTGGAATGGCACGAATCTGATGCGGAAATCTGGATCACGGAGGGCGGGTTCTCGACGTGGGATCACGATGAGCATCGCCAGCTTCGGGAATTCGTCGGCTTCATGGATGCGCCCGTCGACCGCGCGTACTGGTATTCGCTGCACGATCTCCATCCGGAGCAGCAGCACCAGGATGGATTTCATCGGGATGAGCGGCACTATCACTTCGGGCTGTTGCAGCATGACTTCCAGCCCAAGCTCCTCTACCGGATCTGGGAGGAATATGGGTTGGAAGGCGTTCGCGCGCTGGCCGAGGAACATGGAGTCGATGACGGCGAGCCTTCCGAGAAGGAACCGCCCGTTAAAATCAACGGCGCGGTGACGAATGAGCCGGCGCGGGCGCTGATCACAGGAGGCGCGGGCTTCATCGGCACGAACCTCGCCAACCGCCTGCTCACCAACGGTCAACGCGTTCGAGTTATCGATAACCTCTCGAGGCCGGGCGTCGAGCGCAATCTCAAGTGGCTCCGCGATACGCACGGTGATGCTGTCGATGTTGTGATTGGCGACATCCGCAATCCGTACCGAGTTAGAGACGCCGCCCGCGACATCGACAATGTCTACCACTTTGCGGCGCAAGTGGCCGTGACGACCAGCGTCGACAATCCCGCGCACGACTTCGAGACCAACCTGCGCGGCACGTTCAACCTGCTCGAGGCCGTTCGTGCACAGGAAACTCCGCCAACTCTGCTTTTCACGTCAACGAACAAAGTTTACGGCGGGCTCGAGGACATCATCCTCGAAGAACAGGCATCTCAATACGCACCCGTCGATCCAAACATCCTGCGCAACGGCATCGGCAGCGACTATCCGCTTTCATTCCACAGCCCATACGGCTGCTCGAAAGGCGCGGCGGATCAGTACGTGCTCGATTACGCTCGCATCTACGGCGTGAAGACTGCCGTCTTTCGGATGAGCTGCATCTACGGTCCGCACCAGTTCGGCACCGAGGATCAGGGATGGGTCGCCCACTTTCTGATTTCTGCGTTGCAGGGGCAGCCGATCACGCTTTATGGCGACGGTAAACAGGTGCGGGACATCCTCTTCGTCGATGATCTGATCGATGCGATGCAGCTTGCCGTGGGCCGGATCGACGACATCAGCGGCAGTGCCTTCAACATCGGAGGCGGCCCTGCCAATGCCGTGAGTCTGATCGGCCTGATCGACATTATGAACGCGTACATCGACGGTACGGTTGAGACGACGTTTGATGAATGGCGGCCGGGGGATCAGCGCTACTACGTCTCCGACATCCGCGACTTCATGGCGGCCACTGGCTGGAAGCCACGCGTGTCTGTGGCCGATGGTGTCGAAGCGCTGCACGACTGGCTTGTGGCCGATCTCGGCATCGCTAGTCGGGCACTGGTGGCGTAAACAACGGCGCGCTCATGGAATCGACGATTTCCGATCAACAAGTATCTTCGCCGGATCTCAGGATCGTCGGCCGCGCCGCCGTCGTGGTTGCACCGGGCGAAATCCGGATCGAGGAGATCCAGCCTGCCGAACCGGGTCGTGGTGAGGTGCGGGTTCGCATCGATGGATGCGGTCTCTGCCCTTCGGCGCTTCCGTTGTGGGAAGGACGCGAGTGGTTCTCCTATCCGATGGAACCCGGTGCGCCGGGCCACGAGGCATGGGGACGGATCGACGCCATCGGCGAAGATGTCGAAGGGTTCGAGGAAGACGATCGCGTCGCGGTGTTATCGTACCACGGATTCGCCGATTACGACATCGCTCCGTCGTCGGCCGTGGTGAAGTTGCCTGATTCGCTCGATGGTTTGCCTTTTCCCGGAGAGCCACTGGCGTGTGCCGTCAACATCATGGCGCGCAGCGGGATCGAGGAAGGACAGACTGTCGCGATCATCGGCACTGGCTTTCTTGGCGCGCTGCTCACGTGCATGGCGACGGACGCCGGCGCTAACGTCATCGCCGTCTCACGCCGCTCGTCATCTCTCGATATCGCCCGTCAGTACGGCGCCCGGCACGTGGTGCTCATGGATGATCACCAGCGAATCATCGACGAAGTCATGAACATCACGGGCAGCGGCTGCGAGCGCGTTATCGAAGCCACGGGTGCGCAGTGGCCGCTGGACTTGGCGGGCGAACTAACGGCGGAACGCGGGCGCCTCATCATCGCCGGCTATCACCAGGACGGTCCGCGCCAGGTGAATATGCAGCTCTGGAACTGGCGTGGCATCGATGTAATCAACGCACACGAGCGCGAAGCCGAAGTCTACATGAGCGGCATGCGCCGCGCCGTTGAACTGGTCCGCGACGGTCGACTTGACTTCACGCCGCTGCTCACGCACAAGTTTTCGCTCGACGAGCTGTCGAGCGCCTTCGACATCATGAAGAACAGGCCCGAAGGGTTCGTCCGTGGCTGGATCAGCATGGAGGAAAGCCGGTGATGAAGCTCGTTTCACCATCGACGCCTGAAACCATGGCTCCTCCGCGCCCGAAGGTCGGCTTTGCAGGTGTGGGGTGGATCGGACGTAACCGAATGGCGGCCATGGCGCGTGGCAGCCTCATCGAGATTGCGGCTCTCGCCGATCCGGATGCGTCGATGCGGGAGGAGGCCGCTGCGCTCGCCCCGGACGCAGGCCGCGCAGCGTCGCTTGAAGAGATGCTTGAGATGGATCTCGATGCCGTGGTCATCGCTACGCCGAGTGCGCTCCATGCCGAGCAAGCAATCGGGGCGCTCGACGCAGGCCTTGCCGTCTTCTGCCAGAAACCGCTCGGACGTACGGCCTCCGAGACGCGTGCCGTCGTAGATGCCGCGCGAAGAGCCGATCGTCTTCTCGGCGTCGACTTCTCCTACCGCCACACGGCCGCGATGCGAGAAGTCAAGCATCAGATCGACGCCGGAGAACTCGGACATGTGTTCGCGATCGACCTCACCTTCCACAACGCTTATGGACCGGGAAAAGGCTGGTTCTATGATCGAAAGCTCTCCGGCGGCGGCTGCCTGATCGATCTTGGCATCCATCACATCGATCTCGCGCTCTGGGCGCTTGGCGATGCGGCCGTGACTCATACCACGAGCCGCCTCTTCCACAAAGGAAAACCGCTTCGAACGGGCAGCGAGGATGTCGAGGATTACGCCGTCGCTCGACTCGATCTCGATACCGGTGCGACTGTAAACCTCGCCTGCTCATGGAATCTGCCGGCAGGACGCGATGCCGTGATCGAGGCGACGTTTTACGGAACCGACGGCGCACTCGCCATGCGCAACGTCGACGGATCATACTACGATTTCGTTCTTGAGCGCTTCGACGGCAGATCGCGCCGCGTCATCGTCGAAGCGCCCGATCCCTGGGGAGGGCGCGCCGCAGCCGCGTGGGCCGAGCAGTTGGCGCGCGACCCGAGCTTCGATCCATCCATCGAGTCTGTGGAGATCGTCGCCGAGGTCATCGACCGGATTTATGAGCAATCAGTCTGAAACGATCAACCCGAAACGAGGAGAGCGATGGCAGGAGAATCGAAACAGACGACAGATCACAACACGATCAAAAAGTGGGCGGAAGAACGCGGCGGCGTGCCCGCAACGGTTAGCGGCACGGACCGCGGCGGCGACGCCGGCATCCTGCGTATCCATTTTCCCGGCTCCAACGACGACTCGTTCGACGAGCTGTCCTGGGAAGACTTCTTCCAGAAGTTCGATGACAACAACCTCTCTTTCCTCTATCAGGAGAAGACGAAAGACGGCAAGGAAAGTCGCTTCTTCAAGTTTGTGAGCCGCGACTCATGAGCCGACCTCGCGCTGATCATGCAATGGGGCGCCTTCCGGAGCGCGTTCTGATGACGACCGATACCGTGGGCGGTGTGTGGACGTACACGCTGGAGCTCGCGCGCGGCCTCGCGTCGCGTGGCATCCAGGTTCATCTCGCAAGCATGGGCGGCGAGGCGTCGGATGCACAGCGCGCCGATGCTGCTGCTATCGCAACCCTCGAGCTGCATGAGAGCGCGTTCAAGCTCGAATGGATGAATGATCCATGGGAGGACGTGGAGGCGGCGGGCAGGTGGCTTCAGAGTCTGGCAAAGGAGATCCGTCCTGACGTCATCCACTTCAACAACTTCGCACATGCGTCACTGAAGTGGGCGGCTCCGACGCTGGTCGTCGGCCACTCCTGTGTCTATTCGTGGTTTTCCGCCGTACACGGCGCTCCGCCGGCCGATGCTGAATGGACGCCTTATCACGTCGCGGTTTCGAGCGGGCTGCGCGCTGCCGATCGTGTCGTCGCGCCGACGCGCGCGATGCTGAACGAGTTGGACCGGCACTATGGAGCGTTCGGCCATGAATCGGTGATCTACAACGCGCGCCGGGCAAGCGACTTCCGGCCGCTCGAGAAGAAGCCGTTCGTGCTTGCCGCCGGTCGTTTGTGGGATGAAGCCAAGAACATCGCGATGGTGGCACGCGTGGCGCAGCGGCTTCCATGGGAGGTTCGGGTTGCGGGCGAGGTGCAGCATCCGGATGGGGGTGAGGCTGAATTCCGGGGGATGAAGGCGCTCGGCCGGCTGAGCCAGAACGAACTCGCCACCGAGTACGGCCATGCTTCCATCTTCTGCGCGCCTGCACGTTATGAGCCGTTCGGATTATGTGCTCTGGAGGCCGCGCTTGCAGAATGCGTCCTTGTCCTCGGCGATATCCCGTCGCTGCGGGAAGTCTGGGGAAGCGCGGCCCTGTACGTAGATCCATCTGATGACCGCGCTTTGGAGCAGACGCTCGTCCACCTGATCAAGGACGACGGGCTTCGCAACGAGATGTCGCGCCGAGCCCGCGAGAGAGCGGCGTCCTATTCCGTCGAGCGGATGACCGACGGCTACATCCGCCAGTATGCGACGCTGCTTACCGGATCCACCGCGCCGACGCGTCGCCCTCGCATTCTCACCCGCCGGCCGGTTCATCCATGAGATTCGTCCTCTTCTACCATTCGCTCGTCTCCGACTGGAATCACGGCAACGCCCATTTCCTGCGCGGTGTGGTTTCGGAGCTGATCGCCCGCGGACACGAGGTGCGCGTTTTCGAACCCGCCGATGGATGGAGCCGCCGGAACCTCATCGAAGAGCACGGCAAGGCGCCGCTGCAGGAAATGAGCCGCGTGTATCCGCAGCTCTCGAGCACGCCGTACGACCTCGATGAGCTCGATCTCGACGAGGAGTTGCGAGACGCCGACGCCGTCATCGTTCACGAATGGAACGACCACGTGCTCGTGCGAGAGATCGGCGAGCACCGAAGGCATCACGATCATTACCGGCTGCTATTTCACGATACGCACCATCGTTCGGTCACGGATCCGGACTCTATGAAGTCGTACGATCTCTCAGCCTACGACGGCGTCCTCGCCTTCGGTGAGACCATCCGCCGGATTTATGTGGAGGAAGGCCGGGCCGGGCGTGCATGGACGTGGCATGAAGCGGCAGATACACAAGTGTTTCACCCGATGCCGGATGTACCGAAGGAAGGCGACCTCGTGTGGATCGGCAACTGGGGTGATGATGAGCGATCCGATGAATTGCGGGAGTTCCTGCTCGGGCCGGTTCGAGCGCTCGGATTGAAGGCAGCCGTCTACGGCGTGCGCTACCCGGACGACGCAAAGGAGGCGCTGGCCGATGCGGGTATCGAGTATCGCGGGTGGCTACCGAATTACCGCGTGCCGGAGGTGTTTGCGCGATACCGAGTGACGGTGCACGTGCCGCGGCGGCCGTACGTCGAGGCGCTGCCGGGCATACCGACGATCCGTCCATTCGAGGCGATGGCCTGCGGCATCCCGCTGGTGTGCTCGCCCTGGGACGATGCCGAGGGCCTCTTCACCCTCGGCTCCGACTATCTGACCGCGCGTGATGGTGACGAGATGACGTCTCAGCTCCGGCGCATCATGGAAGATCAGTCGCTGGCCCGGTCTCTTGCCGATCATGCGCTTCAAACGATCCGTTCGCGCCACACGTGCAGCCATCGTGTGGATGAGCTCGAGGCGATCTGCCGCGAACTCGGCGTCGAGCGTGCCACGGCCACTGCCTGAGATCCACCAGCAAACTTCGATATGCACCGATACAAAATCGCATTCTTTGGCTCGAGCATCGTTTCAGCGTACTGGAACGGCGCCGCGACGTATTACCGCGGCATCATCCGGGCGCTGCATGAGCGTGGCCATCGCATCACGTTCTATGAGCCCGATGCATTCGAGCGGCAGCAGCATCGAGATCTGCCCGATCCCGAGTACGCGCGCGTGGTCGTCTATGATAACGACGAGACGGCGGTGCGGAGTGCGCTGAAGGATGCGCAATCGGCCGACGTGATCGTGAAGGCCAGCGGTGTCGGCGTGTTTGATGAGCTGCTGGAGCGGGAGGTGCTGGAGCTGAAGTCGCCCGATCGGATGGTCATTTTCTGGGATGTCGATGCGCCCGCCACGCTCGATCGCGTGCAGAACGATCCGTCGGACTCATTCCGGCCGCTCATCCCCGAATATGATCTCGTGCTGACGTACGGCGGCGGCGAGCCTGTCGTTCAAGCTTACGAAGCTGCCGGCGCAAGTCGGTGCGTGCCGATTTACAACGCACTCGACGCCGCGACCCATTTCCCTGTCGATCCCGATCCACGCTTCTCCGGTTCGCTCGGCTTTCTTGGAAATCGAATGCCCGATCGGGAAGAGCGCGTGTGGGAATTCTTTTTCCACCCGGCATCCAAACTACCCGAACATCGCTTCATCCTCGGCGGAAGCGGTTGGGGCGAGCATGTGCCCGATCATCCCAACATAACTTACCTCGGGCACGTCTTTACCGACGACCACAACGCCTTCAACTGTACGCCTGCCGCCGTGCTAAACATCAGCCGAGAAAGCATGGCGCGGTACGGCTTCTCGCCTGCGACGCGCGTGTTCGAGGCCGCCGGCGCGGGAGCATGTCTGATCACCGATGCATGGGAAGGCATCGAGCAGTTTCTGACGCCGGATCTCGAGTGCCTCGTGGCGCACGATGGATCTGATGTCGTGCGCTTCATCCGAGAGCTGACGCCGGAGCGCAGCCGCGAGATCGGAGACGCCGCGCGCCGCCGCGTGCTGAGCGAGCACACGTATGCCCACCGCGCGCTCGACGTCGAGCAGGTGCTGAACGAGACGCGGACGAAGCGGGCGGAGGTGGCGCTGTGAGCGGGTTGAACGTCGTCGTGCTGGGCCTTTCAATCACGTCTTCGTGGGGGAACGGACATGCCACGACGTATCGGGCGCTGCTGCGCGAGTTCGCAGCCCGCGGCCACCGCGTGACCTTTCTGGAGCGGGATGTGGAATGGTATGCGAGTCATCGCGACATGCCGGAACCTGACTTCTGCCGGATCGAACTCTACGAGGATCTCGATGACCTGGCGGCGCGCTTTGAAACGCAGGTCAGGCGTGCAGATTGCGTCATCGTGGGATCCTACGTGCCTGAGGGAGTGGAGGTCGGGCGGTGGGTGATGGAGACGGCGCGCGGCACCGTCGCCTTCTACGACATTGACACGCCCGTGACACTCGGCAAACTCGAGCGAGGCGATTTCGAGTACATCGATCCGGAGTTGATTCGCGAGTACGATCTTTACCTGTCGTTCAGTGGCGGCCCGGCCCTCGACATCCTCGAAAAGAAGTATGGATCGCCACGCGCACGCGCGCTTTTCTGTTCGGTGGATCCGGAGGCGTACTTCCCCGAAGATCTTCCCGTACGATTTGATCTCGGCTACATGGGCACCTACAGCGACGACCGTCAGCCCCCGCTCGACCGGCTCATGCTCGAGGCCGCGCGGCAGTGGCCGGAGGGCCGATTCGCCGTTGCGGGGCCGCAGTATCCGGAGTCGATCGAGTGGCCTGAGAACGTCGAGCGCATCGATCACCTGCCGCCCCGGGAGCACCGCGCCTTTTACAATTCACAGCGATTCACGCTCAACATCACCCGCGCCGATATGGTGCGCCTCGGTCATTCACCGAGCGTGAGGCTCTTCGAGGCCGCAGCATGTGGCGTCCCGATCATCAGTGATTACTGGGACGGCCTCGATCGGCTTTTCGAGTTCGATCGCGAGATCCTCGTGAGCCGCAGTGCCGATGACACGCTGCGATTCCTGCGTGAGCTATCCGGCGATGAGGCGTTTGCGATTGGCGCCGCCGGTCGTGAGCGCGTCCTCAGCAGCCATACTGCCGCGCATCGAGCGGCAGAACTCGAACGCTATCTGACGGAAACGATGCAATCGCATCCACTGACTTCGTCGATGCCGGAAGGCGTCTAACGTCGAACCCGCATTGGTCAAATAACGACAGCTATGGGACGGACCCTCGAGGCTCATCTTTCGCATCCGCAGACGCCGGTAGAGGAGGAGGTCGCCAGGCTCGGGCCGTGGTTCCACAACCTGCATCTTCCGGACGGAACGCAGACGGCGCCGGACCATGCTCTCGGCGATTTTCCCGCCTTCAAGTGGCGAGAAATCGCGCCTGCTCTGCCTGAAGATCTATCGGGATGGCGCGTTCTGGACGTCGGATGCAATGCCGGTTTCTACACCTTCGAACTCGCACGCCGCGGCGCTGATGTGTTGGGCGTCGATGCCGATGAACGCTATCTCGAACAAGCTAAATGGGCCGCAGCGCGCTTCGGGATGGAGGAGCGCGTGCGGTTCCGCAAAATGCAGGTTTACGATCTGCTGCATCACAGCGAACGGTACGACCTCGTGATGTTCATGGGCGTCTTCTACCATTTACGCTATCCCGTTCTTGCGCTCGACATCCTCGCCGAAAAGACGAAGCGGCTGATGATCTTCCAGTCGGCCACGATGCCCGAGGAGGGCGCCGCGGAGGTCCCGCCGGATCTTTCGATGGAAGATCGCGACGAGATGCTGCAACCCGGCTGGCCTCGGATGGCCTTTGTCGAACATCGTCTTTCGGCCGATCCGACCAACTGGTGGTTCATCAACGAAGCCGCCGCCGAGGCGCTGCTGCGATCTGCCGGCCTGCGCGTCGTGGCGCGCCCGGGACATGAGATCTACGCCTGCGAACCTGATCCCGAATCGGATTCCAGAGAATCGGTGATGCGGGCACGGGAGCAGTTCGCAATGATGAAGCAGACGGCCGGGCGCTAACCGAACGCATCCGACTCAACCTGCTGCGCAATCGCTTCGACGATGTCATCAACCGGTTGGTGCGCATCTACGAAGACGAGGTTGTCGTCGTCCTCCAGCGTTGCCAACTGGCTCGAAAGCAGATCCGCGCCCGCGAAATGACCCGTGCGCGCGCGGAGGCGTTGGAGGAGCGTCTGCTGCGAGGCGGCGAGACGGATGAAGAAGACCTCCTCACCCTTCCTCTGAAGGACGGCGCGATGCGACCGCTTCAGTGCCGAGCATGCCATCACCGCATCCTGCCCATCCTCGAGGTACTCCTCGATTCGAGCGCGCAGCGCCTCGAGCCAGGGCCTACGGTCCTCTTCGGTGAGCGGGATTCCCTCGCTCATCTTGCGGATGCTCTCCGCAGAGTGAAAGCGGTCGCCCTCCTCAAACGGCCAGTCGAGCCGCTCCGCGAGGCGCATCCCGACGGTTGTCTTTCCTGCGCCGGCCGGTCCGGTGAGTAAGAGAATCATAGATACATGAAGTGTAACATGCCGCATTGAACCATCACGTGCGGGTTCGGTAACAAAATCCCTAACGGATCGGGGCGCTCAGCAGCGGAGGTGGATGATGGAGAGCAGCCATGTAGGGCAGGCAGTCAACGCGTTCGATGTCGACCAGGCCCACTCGATGGTTGCCTTCAAGGTGCGCCACCTTGGCTTCAGCCGGGTCTCCGGGCGATTTACGGAGTTTGACGCCCACCTCGAATTCATCCCCGGGGATCTATCTACGCTCGAAGCCAGAGTCGCAATCGATGCGTCCTCCGTCGATACCGGTGACGAGCAGCGAGATCAGCATCTGCGCTCCGCCGACTTCTTCGATGTGGAAAACCATCCTGAGATCCGCTTCGAGAGCACGGGCGTGAAGAACATTTCGGGGGATAAGCTCACGCTCGAAGGCAACCTGACGATCCGTGGAATCACGAGGCGTGTAAACATGAAGGGGCGCTATCTGGGAGAGGCCACCGACCCCTCAGGCGCGAGCCGCGTTGCCTTTGAAGGATCCACCAGAATCAACCGGAAGAACTACGGCTTGAGGTGGAACAAGGCGCTCGAGTCGGGCGGATTCCTCGTCGGCGATAACGTCGAGATCTCGATTGACGTCCAGGGCGTGCTTCGACAACAGTAGCAACAGGCGATTCCGAGGATGGATCAACCCGGCGTCATCAATCGCCGACTCCCGGCGCATCCCGACTTTGC
>CAZKDQ010000020.1:0-1934 GCA_964551345.1 uncultured Rhodothermales bacterium | reverse complement strand
GGATGGATCAACCCGGCGTCATCAATCGCCGACTCCCGGCGCATCCCGACTTTGCTTCGCCTTCTGATGGCGCGCCTCGACCTCATCCGGATCGGCACCCTCAACCAGGATTTCCTGGAAATGCGAGACGAGTTGGCCGCCGAAGAGCAGGATCAGCGCGCCGATCCAGATCCAGAAAATGATGATGATAAGGATTGCGATCGGGCCGTATACGTCGTCGTAGTTCGCGAATGAACGAAGGTAGACGAGAAATAGCCCGCGCCCTCCCCAGAAGAGTCCGCCTGCGATGAGCGCGCCGACCAGCGATGGGATCCAGCCGGGACGATACCGGGGCACGAACCGGTAGACGAGCGTGAAACCGAGCGTCGTCAGCAGGAAGGGCATCGCGACTTGCAGGACGTCGATGACGGCGCCGCGCTCGCCGAAGTCGAGAAGATCCGTGCCGGCGAAGATGTCGAGGAAGGCTCGAGCGAGAAGGCCCATGACGATGAGCCCGCCGACGAAGACGAGCATAATAACCTGAAGCAGGAATCGCCGGATGACGCCGTGCGACTGCTCCACATCATACGCGACGTTGAGCGCCCTCGTCGCCGCGCCGAAGATGCGCGTGCCTGACCAGAGCAGTGCGATCACCGAAAAGAAACCCGCCGCGGCGCGGCCGGCGTATGCCTGCTCGACAATCTGCTGAACCTGCTCCTCGCCCTCGGGAAGGAGGTCGCCCATGATGCCGCCGACTTGCTCGACCGCGGTGTCTATATCGATCACTACCGACGCTGCGAATGCCGCCAGAAGCAGGATCGGGATGAACGACAGCAGGGCGTAATATGCGATGGCAGCGGCCCAGTGCGGCCCGTCATCCCGAAAGAGATCCTTTACCGAGATCCAGACGACACGACCCGCGCGTTTCCACCATTGCCTCGTGAACGCGGACGGTGCCGCATCAGAAGGCCTGTCATCCCGATTCTCCTTGCGCGTTGCCATGGCCGGAGATAAGGATTTTCGGGAACGCGGGCTACGGACAGCCGCGATTGATCAGATTCGTTTCATGCATGCGAGAGCACGACGTCACCGAAAACAACGGAGCTCCGGCCGCAACCATCGGCGACCGGAGCTCGTGGCGTTCCGCATGATCGGTCTAACCGCCGAACCTCAGCGGATCAACACAATTGACTGCTGCTCCATGTTCGCGCCTTCTATCACGCGCACGAAGTAGATGCCGCTGGGAATGCTGCTGCCATCGACCTCGATCGTGTGCGTGGTGCCTGGGGCGATCGGGGCATCGTGGAGGATCGCCACGCGGCGGCCGAGCGCGTCGATCAGCTCGGCGCGAACCGCCTCGTGGGTCTCCGCAACGACATCAACATAGGCGCGCGAGTGCGACGGGTTGGGGTACGCGGCCGAGACGCTGAAGGACCGCTCGGGCAGCGTCGGTGCATCCGAGCCAACGTAAGGCTGGATGTCGCCCGCATCGATCGCCTCGATCTGGAGGTTTTCGAAATGCCGGCCCAGCACTCCGACGAACGTCACCGGCCCGTTGGGGATCGCCCGGCCAACCCATTGCGTGTCTTCCTCGCGCTGAACCCGAAGATCCAGGCCGATCGGCACGCCGTCGGCGTCCGTCAGCTCGTACGTCGTGCTCTCTTCAAATGTCGCACCCTCTGCCGCAACGATGAGCACGTTATCCACCTGAACGAGACGGGCTTCATAATCCACGGCCTGCTCGCCGATATCCTCCAGCGTCAACTCGGCAGGCTGCGGCAGTTCGTTGTCGCGCGAGATCACTTCGAACGTTGAGATCCCGCCGATCTGCCGCATCTCGTTGAACGACTCCATCCTTCCCGAGACGCGCAGCAAATCGCCCGTTGCCACATCGCCACGGGCAATCGCCGAGTGCATCGAGCCGAAACTGTCGAAGATCGTCAGTGCGCCGGTGT
>CAZKDQ010000019.1:27440-33379 GCA_964551345.1 uncultured Rhodothermales bacterium | reverse complement strand
TTTCGCGGCACCAGATCCGAATGCGTTGTCTGGAGGTGCATCATGATTCCAGGCATTGCATCATCCAGACCGTACATCGATATCCAATCGGCGATCACCAGGGCCTTGCTCGTTTCCATATCCGGAGCAGCCAAGACTGCTTCGATTGCGCGTGCAATCTTCGGCGCGCCTGCGACCTCCATCTCAGCGATCGCCTGCAAGAGAGCCGGAGACGGACCGTGCAGGTTGATGGCATCCGCAAGGATCGAGGCGGCGTAATCTCGATTTCCGATCGCTACGAGTTGCGCCGCGGCCGTAGTGGTTATGTGGATGTCGTCGCGGTGATCGCGGGCGAGGGTGAGGAGCGAGTGGAGGGCACCGTCTCGGTTGCCGGCGCGGATCTGGATGCTCGCAATCTGAAGGTGCAGATCGGGATTATCCGGCGCGAGCGCTACCGCGCGTTCTGCGTAAAACAACGCGGCAGGAAAATCGCTCATCTCAGCATAAGCACCAGCCACCGACGCCAGGACTCCCGCTTCATTCGGAGCGAGCTGCAGAGCCATTTCCAGACTCTCCAGTGCCGATTCGGCGTCGCCGCTTTGCAGGTGCGTCAGTCCGCGAACGAGTAGCCGCCGCGCTCTTTCGGTTTCGGGGTCGGCCTTCTGCGCAAGGGTGTCGGTCCCGAAACAAAAGATCAGGGCCGCAAGGAGGAGGGATGTGGACAGACGCATGATCAACCGGCGAGACGAGGTCGGTGCGCAAACGAGCCACGTCCGGAGCGGTTTCTGGCCCCGCGGTCGTCGCGGCGTCTATTCTGCAGGCTACAGCAGCTCCGGTACGCGCACGCTCAGCGACGCAACCTATACCTCATCCAGATCAAAATCGTCTTCAGTGTCGGCGATTGCCGACTCATCTTCCGTCTCCTCGTTTTCCTCAGGCTCAACATCGTCTCCAAGATCCTCATCGAAGACATCGGCAGGCGGGGCAACCTCGTCGTCGTCATCCACCCGCGGTTTTGCCGGCGGCGGTTCAGGAATCTCACCCGAGAGTTCGTAAACATCCCCCAGATGATGCTTGCGCGTTTTCTCGACCAGACCGTCGAGGATAAGCTTGCGCGCCACATCATGCGCGCACATCTCATAGCCCTTCGACGGCGAGTAGAAGTTGGCGTTCTTGCGCGTGCTGCTGACGATGAGCACGTAACCCTTTGAAAGTTTCTGACGCGCGTGGTTGACCCATCGGTCGCGCGTTACGGTCGGGCCGGTGCGGCGTTCGCCGGCATCCTGGTCTCCGGAGGAGTCCGTGCTCATGGTCTAGTCGGGGCGGCGTGAGAGGGGCGGAAAAGTCGGCGATCAACTGCAATATTTACGGACGGTTCCTGCTGATGAACACGACGAATCAGGGCGGAGCGACACCTGGTAATCGCGTCCGCAAGGTCGATGGACTGCCCCTCCAACTTCTGCAACGCGTGCCTTAGCTTGCCACGTAATCGAACAAGCGTACGTTGCATCAAACAGGCGTCATCGTGCAGATTCCAGAGCCCGTTACAGAAGTTCTTGAGAGCGTCCATTTTTTGGGGATGGACGGCAGCCAGTGGGCGATTCTACTGATTTCGTGGATTGGTCTGACGATCCTCTTCCTCGCGGTCAAGGGAATCCTGGGAAGCCGTCTCAGAGCGTTGAAGCGACGCCGGATCGCTCTCGCAGGCGATGTGGTGGGGCTGCTCTTTGAGCGTACGCGCGCGTTCTTTCTCATCATCGTCGCCCTCTACTTCGCGGTGAATCTGGCCGATGCGGGCCCGCGCACGCAAGCGCTGATAGGTTCGCTAACGGTGATCGCCTTTGCCGTGCAGGGGATTTTGTGGGGTAACGCGCTCATCAACTTCTACCTCGCTCGCTACCGTGAGCAGAAGCTGGAAGAGGATGCGGCGGCGGTGATGTCGATGCAGGCCGTGGGGATCCTCAGCCGCCTGGTGCTCTACTCGATCGTCCTTCTGCTGGCACTCGAGAACCTGGGCATCGACATCACAGCGCTCGTGGCTGGGCTCGGAATCGGTGGCATCGCCGTTGCACTTGCCGTCCAGAACGTGCTCGGCGATCTCTTCGCCTCGCTATCGATCGTGCTCGACAAGCCATTCGTGGTCGGCGATTTTCTGGTGATCGATGAGTTTGCCGGGGTGGTCGAAAGGGTCGGTTTGAAGACGACCCGCGTCCGGAGTCTCGCGGGCGAGCAGCTGGTTTTTTCCAACAGTGATCTGCTCGAGAGCCGCATCCGGAACTACAAGCGGATGTTCGAGCGACGCATCGTCTTCAAGATCGAAATCCAATACGAAACTCCTCGCGAGAAACTGCCGCAGGTATCGAAGTGGCTCGAAGAAATCGTGCGTGCGCAAGAGAAGGCGCGGTTCGATCGCGCGCATTTTCTCGCGTTCGGTGATTATGCGCTGGTGTACGAGGTGGTCTATTATGTACTCAGTCCGGACTACAATACGTATATGGATATTCAGCAGTCAATCAACCTCGCCATCCTCGATCGCTTCCACGAGGGAGGCGTCGAATTCGCATATCCAACCCAGACGATTCATGCTCATGTTGCAGGAGACAACGGCTCCCAGACCGTTCAGACAGTCGTTGAGTGACCGGCCCCACCGGCTCGTCTCTCTGCTCCTGATGCTGCTCATGGTATTGCCGGGCAGTCTGCTTCACGCGCAGTCGTCATCCGAAGCGCCGCTATGGGGAAGGGGAGGTTTCGTACCGGTATTCGGCGGGCTCGGGCAGACGGCGGGCATCACGGCAGGGCTTCGGTACGACGTATTCCTTCGCCATCCGAACTACACACTCTCCGCCGATGCCGTTGGCTCGCTTCGCGGGTATGGTGGATTCCGCGGGGTTGCGGGTTTCGAGAATGACTATGTCGCGCTCTATGGGTACGCGCGGTATCGGTATCTCCCAAAAGAGGTGTTTTACGGATTCGGTTCGGAGAGCGACGAAGACGCCGGCGGCGACTACCGGATCGACGATCGCCTCGCAGGGATCTCTGCCGCTTTCAAGCCGGCCGAACTGTTCGCTACGGGAATGCATCTGTCACTGCTCGACAACCGGTTCGGTCGAGGGCGCGACAGCGATCGTCCGCCGGTTAGCGAGCTGCACGACGTCCGTGCCGTGGATTCGCGATACATGATTCTCGGTTTCTGGCTCGAGTTGGACGGACGCGAGTTCGTGCGGCCGCGGCGCACCGGCTACAGCTTCGCACCCGTCGAGCCAGAGATGCGCGGCCTGGATCTCGGCGTCAGCCGCGGCTGGTATGTCTCTGCCGAGGTTTCGCCCCACATCGCCACTCATGATGACGTGGCCGACTTCCTCCGGATCGATCTCGAAGGGCAGGCTTTCATCCCGACGGGCTTGGGATCGGACGGCTTCGCGCTTCGCTCTCGTCTTTCTATGACGGGTAGCAGTGACGGTGGAGCGCCTTTCTACTTGCTTCCGGCCCTCGGCGGGTCGCGCTCGATACGCGGGTTTAATCCCGCTCGTTTTCGCGATGACAACGCGCTCTTGTTCAACCTCGAGTACAGAAGGTCGGTGTTACTTTTTCTCGATGCCGCGGCATTCGTGGATGCGGGACAAACGTTCTCGGCGGGCTCGGAGATCAGCCTGAGTGGGATGGAGTTCGGCTACGGGGTCGGATTGAGGGCCCGGGTGGGGCGCGTCGTACTTGGGCGCGTGGACGTTGCTCACAGCCGCGAGGGGTTCGGACTCTACCTCCGCGCGGGCACGTTCCTGTAAAGCGTAGAGATCGGTACGTCACCTCGGCTGCGATGCGGCCTTGTCATCCTCAGGTGCCTGGTTCGGGCTCGTCAAAATCGCATTATCCAGTCGAGCGCTCGACGGGTTCTGATAGATCGCCGACGGGTGCTTTTTCTTCGCTCAGCTCCTCCTGAGCAGCTTCCCAGGACTCGAAGCGACGCAGGTCTTTGTTGATGGCGCGAACCACGGCAGCGATGACGGCCGCATCATCCAGAAAACCAATGCCCACGAGGGCGTCGGGGATGAGGTCGACGGGATTCAGGAAGTAGAGGATGCCCGCGACTGCGAACAGCACCGATTTCCACGGCACCTGCCTGTACCGACCCGTTGCCCACGCTTTGGCGAGATGTAGAAGCGCCGTGAGATCGCCGCGAAGCTGGCCGACGGCCGATTCATCCTGCTTTCCCAGCCGGCGATAGGCGTTGCGCACGAGCATCAGCACCCGAAGTCGCCGTCGCATCACGATCGATGCCGCCATCATCGAGCGACGAAAAAATTTCTGAAGACCCGGAAAACGGCCCTCTTCTTTCAGCTCCATCAGGATGTACCGCAAGTGCGTGCTTGATTGACGGCGAAGTATACGTAATCCGATCTACACCTCGAACGCACATCGCAGTTACAGTTGCGGCACAAGGTTGAATGACCGGTTGCGACGCAGTGAAGATCTACCATCGGCCGAAACATGACCCCGCCGCGTCTCGATCAATGCGAAGCAGATCGCACCTTTTATCAACCGGTGACATACACAATGAGCATATCGAAAGAGCAACTCGTGGAAGGTCTGAATTCGGATCTCGCCCACGAATATCAGGCTATCTTGATGTACAACACGTACGCGGCCATGGCGTCCGGAATACATCGCCCACTTCTGAAAACATTCTTCGAGGGAGAAGTGCTGGAGGAGCTGGAGCACGCACAGTTCCTGGCGGACAAGGTCACGGCGCTCGGCGGCGAGCCGACGACGGTGCCGGAGAAGCTTGAACTGAAGCGGTCGACGCGCGAGATGCTGGAGCAGGTGCTGGAGGCAGAGTCGCAGACCATCCGGCGCTACGTCGAGCGGCGCAAGCAGGCAGAGGATTATGGCGACTACGGCCTCGCAGCCCAGCTTGATGAGATCATTAGCGACGAGACCACGCATAAGGAGGAGACGGAGAAGCTCCTGCGTGGTCTGGGAGAGCACGCTTGAGTAGCCACTGATAAGTTACAGGCCTGAGCACGCGCTCCACACATAGCAGCTCGACAGCAAATGGTTCGTCCATCTTCGCGACCCGTTACCGCGGGAGCGAAATGATGGACGAACTTTCTATTACTGATGAACGGCTCGAACGCGCGCTGCGTGAACTCACCATCGTCAATCGATGGCTCGGCGGCTACCGTGCTTCAGCCTACACGTTTGGCCAGACGTTCAGGCACAGTGCGCAGTCGACGCTGCGTGTTCTTGATGTGGGGTGCGGCATTGGCGATTATGCGCTCGAGATAAAACGGCTGGCAACGCGGCGCGGCGTAAACGTCGTTGCGACGGGCGTCGATCTGAACCCTCACACGCTGCGTCTCGCAGAAGAGTACGCTTTCTCCCACGGCGCCTCGACCATCTCGTTTCAAGTTGGAGATGCGCTCGAGCTGCCATTCGATGACGGCGCATTTGACATCGCTCATGCCGCGCTCCTTCTGCATCATTTTGAAGATGATGACGCGGTGACCGTGATTCGAGAGATGGCACGCGTTTCCGGCGGCCGCGTCGTCATCAACGACCTGCATCGACATCCCATACCATATGCGTTCGTAAAGCTGCTCGGCATGGGGCGGCTCTTTGGTGAGATGTTCACGCACGATGCACCGGTTTCGGTTCTTCGGGGATTCCGTCGCACAGAGCTCGAGCATTTGTTCGAACGCGCGGGCCTTTCCGCCTCGATCACCTGGCGACCGGCCTTTCGCTGGATCGCGTCGACTCTCGATGAGCGGCCATGACAAATAGCGAGGTGGACGTCGCGGTAGTTGGTGGTGGACTTGCCGGTTGCGCCGCCGCCACGCTGCTTGCTCGAGCGGGTTTGGAGGTGGCGTTGTTCGAGAGCGGCAGCTACCCGCGACACAAGATTTGCGGGGAGTTTCTTTCGCCTGAGTCGTTCGAGGTGCTACAGCGGATGGGTGCCGCAGACG
>CAZKDQ010000019.1:0-27340 GCA_964551345.1 uncultured Rhodothermales bacterium | reverse complement strand
TCGGGCGGCTGTTCCAGTCGATCTTCATCGGGCCCGCTTTCGTTTCGCGCAGCGGGATCAGGTTGATGGGACGTGTTCCGGCGGTTGCGCGGTGGGTACTCGCTGCAACACGCGGCTAACGTGCCGGCGCAACAACCTCGACCTCGAGGTCATCCTGAGGCATCGCGCCGCTGTTATCGGCGAAGATCGGGCTCTCATCCAGTACCTCATCGGGCGAGGCGATTGCGGTGTTGACCGTGATGTGATAGACCGGCTGCATTCGCTCGTACGTCACCATCACCAATCCATCCTCCTGTGTACGACGCATCACGTCCGCCAGTATGGATTTCAGTTTCGGGTGATGATCCGCAATGAAGCCCTCATTGGCAGTCTGTAGACGTTCCTCGAGCAGCGCCTGAGAGATGCCCCGGCCGGCGGAGATGCTGTCGTGCGTCACGTCATAATCCCAGCGCGCGTAATGGATATCGACGGTCGTGCCGTGAAAATGGCTGCTGTTTTCTGCGGCGTTGGCGTTGACCTGGCGGAGGCGTCGTTGGTCATCATCCGTTCGCGTCGCTGAGGTTACGAGGAACCGGTATGCGGGAAGCCCCAGCTCTCGAAGTCGTGCCTGAAAGCGCGCACCGATCACGTCGAGCAGGTTGGCTGCGTCTTGCGTCACGTAAGGAACCGAGTAGCCAAGGTCGAGCACGACGTAGTACTGCGAGTCCTCCAGCCGCACCATGGTATCGGATTCCAGCATTTGAACCGCCGCCTCTCGATCGGGAATGCGGGGGATGCCAAGCTCACGCGCCCGCTCCACATGTATGCGATTGGGAAAACGGCGAAGCGCGGTCGCATCGGCATTCGTGAAGGGCGGCACCTCCTCGAAGGCGGCAGCGGTCTGCAGGATGAGCTCATCAGCGAGCGCTTCCGTGCGCTGAGTGATGTGCCAGTTGAGCATCACAAGCGCTGCAAGAACCCCCACTATCAATACCACGGCGAAAATCGCAACGGATGATTTCCGGGTGGTCGATAAATCCAGTTTGTTCAGTAATCTCGTCATAGGCATCATTCATTCGAACGGTGCCTATACGGAATGCCCCGCCGGTCCTGTTCGGCGCGAGCGGAGCGATAACCCGAACGTTGCCTCAGCCTTGTTCAGCGGCTCGGCGGAGACGGTCGAGCAACGCGCGGCCGATGCCCGAGGGATGCGGCTGCTGGCAGAACGCCCGCGCGATGTTCTTGCGATCACATTCCCGCAGGAAGTCGAACAGCTCGAAAGCGTATTCTTCGTCGCCTTCACAGATGCGGACGAGACCGAAGTCAGTCTGATCGGGAGGAGCCTCGGTTCCGATAAAAGCCGCCTCCCTTGCCGCCACGGCATCCGAAGGTGATTTCACGAGGATGACCTTGGCGCCGGGCGCGTAGTGCCGGAAGCGCATGCCCGGACTGCGCTCGATGCGCCGGTCGGGATCGAGGTTGGTTTCAAGATCCGCAACTACACCCAGCAGCGCCTCGACCGGGACCGATCCAGGGCGCAGCAGCGTCGGACGATCGTCAGTGCAGTCGACAACCGTCGACTCGATCCCTGCGCGCGTTCTCTCGCCGGTCAGTATGCATGCGATCCGGCCGTCGAGATCCTCACGCACCGCCTCCCACGTCGTTGGGCTCGGCCGGCCCGATCGATTCGCTGATGGAGCAACGAGCGGCTCGCCGACTTCAGCTATGAGCGCGAGCGCCGTCGGATGGTCCGGCATCCGAATAGCGATCGTGTCTAATCCGCCTGTCGCTACGTCAGGGACGCGCTGCGAGCGCGGCAGCACGATAGTGAGCGGACCGGGAAAGAACGCCTCGATCAACTGCTCGGCAGCGGGAGAGATAGAAGCTGTGAGTTCAGCAACCTGCCTCGGATCGTCGACGTGGGCGATGAGCGGGTTGGAGACAGGGCGTCCTTTCGCCACATAAATGCGCCCGATAGCCACTTCATCATACACGGAAGCGCCGAGCCCATAAACCGTCTCGGTCGGAAACGCGACAGGCAGACTTTCCTGAATAAAGCCGGCAGCTTCCCCGACATCCGACGTGATTGTCGTCTTGAAGAGCTCCGGCATCAGATAAATGGACGTGTTCGCACGGCGTCAAAGTGATAGAGTAACGCCGGCATGCAGCGATCGGCCCGGCGCCGGCTCGAAGAACCGATCGAAGCTCGCGTTGACGACGAGCGACCTGGAATAACTGGCATTGAGAACGTTGTCGATCCGTACGAAGGGTTGAATCACCGCCGAGCCCGCAAGAAAAAACTCGTGCCCGATTCCGAGATCGACCGTAGCAAAACCATCAACAGCGACAGCATTGGCATCATCCGCAAACATCCCTGAAGCCGCATCGATCTTCGTCCAGATCCTCCAGGCTTCAGGATTGAGCGCTAATTCTGCCGATCCAAAATGACGCGGCACGCCAGGAAGCCGCCGCCGCTCGTCATCCACATCAACAAATGTCGCGTGCAGAAGTGAATAGGAGGCGGTAAGCTGAACGTCTTGCATCAGCGTGGCGGATAAGAAAACTTCCCCGCCGGTGTGATGGCCGGTGTCCGCGTTTCGGAAGAAGGTTCGATCGCCGCCCGCTTCGGTCTGATAGGACAGCAGTCGATCCTGGATCCGCGACCGAAAAACTGACACGTCGAATCTGATGGATGGAGCCAACGCACCACGCGCACCGGCTTCGAGGCTCAATGTGCGCTCCGGATCGAGGCCGGTGTTGAAGCCCTGTTGGCCGTCCGGCCGGTTCACGAGCTCCGTCGTGGTAGGCGTCTCGAAGGATGACGCAATTGATCCATAAAGTAGAATCGGTCCCGTCGTTGCAGAGACTCCAATCGACGGCGAAATGGCCTGGAAGTCTCGCGAGCCGCTGCGATCGTTCTCGCCCGCAAGATTATCATTGAGAGAGTAGCGCAGGAAGTCGGCCCGTAGGCCCGAGCTGAGGTGAACGCCGTCCGCCAATCGGTATCGCCCGTAGATGCTGCCGCCAATGGTTGCCACCTGCTCCTGCTGGTCGAGGGTGGCGACCTCACCCCGCCGGCCATCGTTGTTCGAAAAATTGAGCCGCCCATCCGACTGGACTGCAGCATCGAGACCGACCGACCATTCCAGGCGCCCGAGGCGCTGGGTGAAGTTGGCCCGCGCTCCGCTGATCATGCGGGAGAGATCGATGACGGCGTACGGCAGCGGGTTCACCATCTCGCGGAGGATGCCGTAGCCGCCGATCTCAAACACGGAGCCATTCGTACCATGCGTCAGAAACAGCCCCGCCTGGACCTGCATGCTCTCTTTGCCGGATGCCGTTCGGATGTAGGATGGATTGGCCGCCGTGGCGTCGTCATCCCACTCAGCGGCCGTCAACGAGCCCGGGCTGTTGGCATCCAGCCAGGCACCCGCGGCTACGACCCGCAGCATAGTCGCCGGGTTCAATTCGCGTTCGGCACGGAGGCCGCCTCGGCTCATGATGCCGTCGGCATGATCGCGAAATCCCTGATGCGACCGGTGCGAGAGATATCCGCGTGCGTTCCATTCATCACCTGTCGCCGTACCGCTTGCGCCCGCATAGTAACTTCCGAAGGACCCGGCGCGCAGCATCACGCTCGGTGGTTCATCGATCGCCAGGTTCGAGAAGTAGAGCGTCCCCGCGGAAGCATTTCCCCAGAAAGTAGATGCCGGGCCGCGAATCACTTCCATCCGGCGGATCATCGCCGGGTCGATGATCTCCGTCATCGCCTGGCCGTCCGGCGCCGTGATCGGGATGCCGTCGAGGAAGATCTGGATGCCGCGCGTGCCGAAGGGGGAGCGGGCGCTGGCGCCGCGAAGCGAGATCCGCTCGCCAAGCGCGAGATGATCGCGATCGGCGATCCAGAGGCCGGGCGTTCGGCTTGCAACATCCTGCAGCGATCGCGCTGGATCCATCGCTGCCTCGGTGAGGTCGCGCTGCAGGATGAACAGCGAGAAAGGAGCAATGTGTTCAGCTTCGATCGATCGCGTGGCCTCGATGTGGATTTCGTCGAGCACGACGACCGTGTCTGCTGGAGCCTGAGCGAAAGCGTCGATGGCAGGCAGCAAGAGAAGGATCAGGATGGCGCAGCGCATCGCAGGAAGGTGGTCAGCTCGAAAGGATCAAGCCGTCTGTTACCACCCGATACGCTTTCCCGTTCGCGGCGCCGACCGTCTTGGCGCCGGCTGAGGCCTTGATGTGACACCTTCCTCACGCACGACAGGCTCTTCATGATGATCGGCCACGCGAACGTCGTCGGCACCGGCTTCCATCGGCACGCTCGGCGCCGGCCGGTTGCCCATGGATTCGCCGGCATCTGCCAGCAGGCGCGGATCTGGCGCGAGGGCTTCGCCCGTTCCGGCGGGCCTGCCGTCACGATGCGTCGCAAGGCGCACGTCCGTGTAATAGAAGCCCAGAATGTCGCGGTAGGAATAACCCTGAGAGGCGAGGTAACGGGCGCCGTGCTGGTTCAACCCGACGCCGTGGCCGAACCCTGAGCCATCGAACACATACTCGTTGCCCTGCCGCCGTGCGTCGAAGCTCGTACTCTTGAGGCTGTGGACGCCGAACTCCCGGTTGACGATCAACCGAAACCGGTTGGCCGTAATCTCCTTTCCGGGGCCGCTGGTGCTCAGAAGCTCGACAGTCCGGACGCGCCCATCCGGCCCGCGATCTCCGGTGATGAAGCCGCTCGCGGTCATTCCCAGCTCCCGGCTCATCGCCCTCAACAGCCTGTCACGGTCAACGCGCGCGGTCCAGGTTCGATGCGGTGAGTCGCGGTCGAACGGATCATTGCGGCTGCGCAGATACGGTAGCGGCCCGCCTTCCCATACATCCTCATTGTTCGCCGTCATCCCGCCGCTCGAGGAGGAATAAACGGCCTCGATCAGATTGCCGTCATGCGTCAGGATCTGACCGCGCGTCTCGTCGGCGGCACGGCGGGCGATGTTCGTCACGCGCCGCTCATCTCCGTAAACCTGCGAGCCGATGTGATCAGTCAGCGGAGCGTCCGACTGCATTCGTTTGAGCGCATAAGTTCGCGCGACGATCGCCATCGCCTTGGATCCCTCGATATCATCAAAGCTGTACTCATGCGAGACAACCGACGCCACGTAAGCCTCGAGGTCGAGGACGTTGTCCAGCATCAGATGCGAAGCAGCGGGCCTGATGCGGAGTTCGCCCGGCAGCATTCGCGCCGGAGCGTTGGGATTCTCGTCATTCATCCGCAGCAAGAGCGACGATGCGCCCCGGACACGAAGCTCGTCGGCAAAGAGCCGCACGCCGTCGACGACAATGCTCAACTGTCCCGATGAGTGCGAGATCGATGCTTCGTCTCCACGCTCGATAGTGCCGATTGGCTGATCGAAGTCGCCGGCAAAGACATCGAGCGCAGACGCCGCTGCTTCTACTACGATAGAGGTCGGCCTCGCCTGCTCAAGGATGCGAACGGAAATGACGTCCTCCTGAGCGCGCGCGGGCAGGATGAACTGGATCGAGACGAGAAGCGCGAACGAGAGGTTAAACGCGAAGCGATACATGGCACCGGGCACCGTGACTTCTGCACATGAACTGCGTGACACTGCGCCCGAAAAGTATCAAACGCGCCGATGGATGTACAGTGGGGCCTGCAGGCGTCGCGTCGTTAGAACGCGAGATCGACCGTGAACCAGTGCGTCTGCGATAGACGCCCGAAATCTGCGTAGGCATAATCAAAACGCGCACGCAGATTGCGATCGACCCGGATGTCAAGCCCTCCGCCGAATGTAAGCCCTTGCTCTCCATCAACTTCGAAAAGATTCCTGTACCCGGCGCGAAGCGAGATCAAATGGCGGAAGCTGTACTCCATCCCCAGATTTACGTACTGGCTGTTGTCATTGGGATGGGCAGCGTCTGTCGACATCAGCAAGCGGTGATCGGACGTCATGACGGCGTCCCAGCTCAAGCCGACGCGAAACAGCAGTGGCAGCGGGTGGCGATCGGTCGTGAACTCAGAATTAACGATCTCAACGTTGCCGTCCTGTCCGGGAGATGGATCTGTGCTGAACATGATGTCTCGACCACGCATCCGCATCTTCGGGCCAAAGTTCGAGAAGCTCGCGCCGAGTCGTAGCCTCGGGTAAGGCGTCGTGAAAAGCGTCCCGATGTCGAAGGCGATCGATGACGCGGTACTGTGCCAGATGCGCTCCTGTATGAACTTCGCGCTGCCGCCAATCGAGAAGCGATCGGTAAGCATTCGGCCGTACGAGAGCTGGAGCGCGAAATCGGTGACTTTAAACTGCTCACCAGTGCCATCAGGTCGCTCCAGCGTGCGCACAGGCATCTCGCCGGAATCAAGGTAAATGAGGCTTGCACCGAGCGTCCCGGCATTTCCAAGTGAGACGCCAACGGCAGCAAAGCTGTAGTTGATGTCCTGCAGATACTGCGTGTAAGCGAACTGCGCAGAGCTTCCTCGCATCGTGCCGAGCCCGGCCGGGTTCCAGTACATCGCTGAGAGGTCGCTTGCCTCGGCCACGTACGCGCCGCCGAGGGCGATGGAGCGCGCGCCTACACCAAGCTTGAGGAACTGCGCGGCCGTCGTGCCGACCTTGGTGATCGTCTCGCCGCCCGGCGTATCCTGCGCCCGGGCCGCGGGAGCCGCCGCCAGCGCGATCATCAGCGCCCCGAGTATCGAAAGTCGATTGAGATGTAGCACGTTAGATGGCTCGTACAAGCACTACTTGATGAGGGCGAACTTGCCGGTGAAGTCACCTTCCGGAGATTCAACGTGGAAGAGGTAGAGGCCGTAGGCGATGTTCATGTTGTCCTTCGACCTGAGGTCCCAGTAAACCTTTCCGTCATCGATCGTGCTGTCATGATGGATCACGTCGACGAGTTCACCGGCGAGTGTGTAAATGCGGATGGTACACTGCGGCGGCACGTTGGCGAAGTACATCCGGCGGTCTCCGCGTTCGGTGCGCGAAACGGGATTGCGCGGTTCGATTTCGTTGGTGACGACGTACGGGTTCGGCACCGTATAGATGTTTCGAAGCTGCTCGCGCATCGTGTCTCCATCGATCGATGCTCCACGCGTCGTGTACGTGAATACGTCTTCCGCGAATGGCTTGTGGGTCGCCACGTAAAAGACATCACCTGCGCCGGGCCGCTCATCGGAGCCACTGAGAGCTACCTGCCACGTTAGCCGTTCGGCGCCGTTGACTTCCTCGAAGAAGCTGATCGCCTCGCCGACGTCCCACTGGCCGTTCCTGGGCGACGTGTCGGCGAAGAAGAACTTAATCTTCTGATTGCCGCGCGTGAGGTTGTAGACTTCGAATGGAGCGGGCGTCCCCGTGTTCACGCTTTGCCCGATGTTTGTGTCGGCGAAGCGGATCTCGTAGTCATACGGTTGAGCGATACCACCCGAGCCCGTCACGGACTCGCGTATCGCGAAAGCGTGCGAAGCATCTCCCGAGGCCCAGCCGGAGGCTTCCTCATCGATCCGCAATTCATCGTTCTCCACGAAGAGATGCATGCCGTCAAAGACGGGATTGGCTTCCTCTGAGGCGATCAGATTGCTTTCGTGGATCGGCATGTATTGGAACGTTGCCGTAAACGGCCCGCGCTCCATTCCGGCCGGTGTCATACTGATCGATCCTGCTACCTCGTTCAGGATGAAATGCTCACCTTCCTCGAGCATATTCCCACCTGCGCCAACGACGCTCAGCGAACTCGGGATGATGTTCGAGTGACCGAGCGAGACAAACCTGCCCGCCGAACCCGCAAAGTCCACCGTTACAGGCGTCTCATTGATGACGCTGTAGCGGATGCCGTCACCGGAGTTGTTGAATCGTATGCTGTACTTGTTGTCGTCCCGTACGGCCAGTTCATCGAGAAGCCGGAGCGAGATGTCGCCCGTGCCGTGACCCGATACACGTTCCAGGCCGTTCTCCGCCACCACAGGCGCCACATAACCGGCAGGTTTCGGGCGCGGGATGACCATCGTCGTGTTTACGTCGAACACGTATCGATCGGTCGTGGGATCGTAGGTAATCGTCTTGCTGGTCTCGGAGGGTGGGATGCCCGGCTCACCTGCATTTCCGGCGAATCCTCTGTCGTATGCGGTGACGGCGTAGTAGTACGTCTGCCCGTTGATGACATTATTGGAATCGACGTAGGTGTGGTACAGACCCGTGTCGTTGCCGAGATCGAAAGCGACACCGCGATTTGGAAATGGGATGGGGGAGGGGCCGGTGATTCCGTTCTTTAGATCAAACTTCGCCGGCACGCCGCGACTATCGGTGAGCGGCTTGAAGAGGAAGGACGTCCCGTAAATGTCGGTGATGGTACGTTGGTCGCGAAATTCAGGATCGGTGGATCGATAGACGACGTAGCCTTCGAAGTCTCGCTCGCCGGTAAGGGGATCGATCGAATCCTCAGCACCCGCATCCCAGTAAAGCGTGACCTTGCCGTCGCCTGGAACGGCACGCACGATGGGTTTCGCGGGCGGACGGGCGAACCGGTATCCCGATTCGTAGATTTGCTGCACCGTCTGCGCGTTGAGCGTAAGGTCGTCGAAGTTTTCTCCCAGTATCAGCGCGACCGAGAAACGCTTGGTTTCGCCGGCACGAAGACGTATCGGGCCGGATCCATAGATGAAGACGTAGTCGCCAGGCTCTTCAGGCACTTCATCGAACCGGCCCGGCTGCACGAAACTCCACACACGCTCGTCATTGCTGATGGCGTTTCCTGCAAAAGGCGGCGACGCGAACGAGGTCAGACCAACCTGGTCGCTCTCATCGAGATCGGTGTACTCGAAGTTCGGTTCGCCAGGTTTGGTGATGTCGAACGGATCGCCCGCCGTCGGAACGCCATCGCCTTCCCCTTCATCACCCGTCCCCGGAATACCATCGACTCCAACGTCATCCGTCTCGGGATTCCAGTCTCCGTCGTTGTCAATCCCGTCCGTCCACGACTCATCGATCATGCCGTCGCGATCATTATCGATGCCGTCGTAATCGATTCCCGGACTCTCGAGAAACTTGTAGCCGAAGTAACCTGGCGTGCGGCCCGCGATGTCTGAGCGACCGTCGTCATCCCACGCATAAACCATATTCAGGTCGCGATCGAAATACGCCAGGTCGTCCTGCCAGTCGTTCGGCCCGCCGATATGCGGATCGCCCCACATCCCGAAAATCACCTTCTCAAGATCCTTCTCGCTCTTGTTGGTGATCTTGTAGACGAGGAAGATCGCGTCCTCAGCGAGCGGGTTTGCCCACTGGTACATCCGGACTTCCACCTCCAGCCCGAGCCCGCGTTTGGTTGAGTCTGAAGGGAACGGATAGTAGGAGAATTCCTTGTTGTTGTAATCATTCATGAAGTAGAGGAGCTCCTTGTCCGCGTTGGATGCTCCCTGCTGAAGTGCTCCCGGCCAGACGTACTGCTCGAGATTGTCGTTGTACCAGGACTCCGGCCATGAGTCCGGCTTGCCGTCGAGATCATCATCCGGAGCATCATTCGTGGGGATCTTGTCGCTGGTGGGATTGACGACCTGAAGTCCAGCAAAGGATCCTACGGGCTGTGCACAAGGGATCGGCTGCCATCCCCAGTACGCGCTTCCGTCGGGAGAAATCTCACCACCGAGTGAGACAAGGCCGTCGGAGACGATGCGCATAACCCAGGTGGTGTCTCCGTTGGCATTGAAGACGATGTTTTCGTCATCGTCGCGGAGTGGAACGCTCTGCGCGTCGCGCCGGCGGCCGTCTTCCCGATACGTATCTACCACCTCTGCCGCCACGAACGGCCCGAACTCATATCCATAGCCGAGCCCGTTCCAGACGACGTTCGTGATCGTGTTGCCGGGCGCCGAGATCGATCCGAAGTTGAAGACCTGCGTCGTGATCGCGTTGCCATTCATAACCGCATCCCGGCGCGAGGCGAAATCCGGGCACTCATCGTTAGCGCCGAGATCGAGACGGCCGGATGCGTGATAGTCGAGCCACCGCATCGTCTGGCCTTCCGACCAGTCTTTATGACGGCCATCACGCATCTCCTGCTTGCTCTGCGCAAGCACCGACGATGCGAGAACGATCAGACTGAGTGTGAGGAGGGATGCCCGTCGAAGGGACGAGAGAAGTACGTTCATGCGTGATGAAGATGGAGCCTGGGAGCTACGCCGCTCACAGGCTGAGACTAACGCCGAGCAAGATCCGGCGAGGTGCAGAATACCAGTGCGGCCGCGTGTCGTATTCGTCGAGCGTGTGGATGCCCGGCATTCCGTACCGCGCCTCCCAGACGGCGTGCTGGTTACGCTCCGCGTTCAGGGAATAGCTTGCGCGGCCGGTATCATCGAACACGTACCGCTCGTTGAGTTGGTCGAGGACGTTATAGATTCGAGCGAACGTGCGGATCGTGGTCAGACCGACGTCGAAATCTTTGAACAGGTGCGCATCCAGATTCAACTGCGACGGCTTGCGCTCGCTGTTTGGCTGGATATCCAGGTTCTGATTGAAGATCAGCGGTGTGTACGGATAGCCGGTTGCAAACTGACCGATCAACGAGATTCCCCAGTTCCCCGGCTGGGAGAGCGTGACCGTCGAGTTGACGACGTGCCTCTGATCAAAATCGAGCGGGATTACCTCGAGTGGATTCTCGCGCCCCGAGAGATGGTTGTAGAAAAAGGCGTCGGATTGATTGTCATTGCCCTCCGCCAGCTGATACGTATAGTCCAGCGTCGCAGCGAGCAGTCCTCCGGGAGCGCGCCGCTTGGAGAGGGAGAAGGTGATGCCTTTAACGTTGGCATAGTCGCGGTTGAGGTAGACGTTGTACTGATCCTCACCTGCGATCGTGCTGAATCTGAGCCGCTGCAAGGCGAGGTAATCGCGGATGTCTTTGAAAAAGCCCGTGACGTCGAAGGCGAGTTCGGTTCCAAGTTGTTGCTGAAGCCCGACTTCGTACTGCACCGTGCGCTCCGGCCGCATGTTGGTGTTGCCGAACGTCGGGATCTGACCGAGTCCGAACTCAAACTCCGGGTTTACATACATCTGCCGCAATGCCGGCATCTGTGCAAAGTGGCCATACGAGAAGTGGATGATGCCGTACTCGGTGATCGGAAAAGAAACGCCGAGGCGAGGCAGCAGCATGTTCTGTGGCTCGGACTTCGCTTGCTCGCCCTGTGGGTCGAGTAGATCTGCCACGTGCATGCCGTACGGGTTGAAATGCTCGAAACGCAGGCCCGCGTTGATGATGAAGTCCTGGAATTCCAGCTTATCCTGCACGTACGCGCTCAGCTCCGTCACGGGCTGATCCTGATAGCGGTCGTGCGACGGGCTGCTCGTAGGCTCGACCGTGGGCTCGAGGTACCGGTTGCCGTCGTAGAGGATGGTGAAGTTCTGGCGGTCGAGCGAGTGCAGCTGCATGTCGAAGCCAATCTTCGCCTCGTGGATCAATCCGATCTGGCGCGTCAGGTCGAATCTGGCGCGAAACGAGCGTGAGTCTTCGTAGATGTGATCGTTCTGCGTTCCTCCCATCAGAAAGTTGACGCCGGGAAATCCGATGATGCGCCCCGTCGAGACATAACGCTCGTCCCGCGGATCCTCGTAGAGATAGTTGCTATACCGGCTCCACGCGTACGACATTCGCGCGGTGTAAAACATCCGATCGCTCACGGTGTGCGTGAGGTGCAGACTGTGGTTGTTGCTGTGGTCGCGGATGCTGGCCACGCCATCAGGATTGAACCGGAACGCGAATGCGAATGGTGTGCGCTTCGATTGATCGAACAGATATGAGTATTCGATCTTCAGCGGTGCGATCGGGCGAACCGTGAGCTTGCCGAGCAGATTGGCACTCTGCCTCGGGTTCATTGGGACGAGCTCGCTGGGTATCTCGTCATCAGGACCGTATTCGAACCACGGGCGCCCCTGGATCTCGTAGTAGATCGGGTTGGCGTTGAAGTTTGCCGAATCCGATGGCAGGTGCTGGCGCCGGCCGTAGATATGACCATCGTCGTGATCATATCGCGCCGAAAGGAAGAACCGAACGCTGTTGAGCAGCGGAATAGGACCGCTCATGGATCCTTCCATCGTATAGCTGCTGAGATCCAGCCTGTCCGGCGTGTAGAAGATGTCGCTGTTGGAAGTCACGTTGTCGCCTCCGTAGAACGTCGCGGAGGCTGAATACTTGTCACCGCCTTCTTTGGTGACGAGGTTGACGATGCCCGACATCGCCTTTCCATACTCCGCGTTGAAGGCGCCGGAGATGATGGTCATTTCTTGAATTGCATCAGTGGCGACACTTGTAGCGAGTCCGTTGGTGTCGAACGGATTGCCGACCGAAAGTCCGTCAACCAGATACGAGACTTCGTTGCTTCGGCCGCCTCGGATGTGAATGGCGCCGTCGGCTCCCGTCGTAACGCCCGCCTGCGTCTGAAGAATATCAAACAGGCTCTCGACGGGGAGCGCGTCAATATCGTCGGCAACAACTGTCTTGCGCGAGGCCGTTAGGTCTTTCTGCACGAGCGGACGCTGCGCTCGGACGATGATCTCCTGTCCTTCGATGATCTCCTCTCGGAGTGTGGCATCGATACGAGTTGTCTGCCCTGTCACCGCGCGTACGTCGGTTATGCGATGCGTCTGAAATCCGATGAACGAAAAGACAACCGTGTATTCCCCCGGGCGCACGTTCACGATGACGTAGTTGCCGTCAGCGTCGGTCGTGGTTCCCTGTTGCGTTCCGTCGAGGAAAACGTTGACGCCGGCGAGTGCCTGGCCGGTGCCTGCCTCGGTCACACGTCCCGCGATCTTTCCCTGTGCAAAGGAAGTCGCCGGTAGCGCCATCGTAACCAGAAGTGCCACAGCCACGACGAGCAGAAATTCGCGGGCGCGGGAAGAGTGTTCTAACATACCAGACCGCAGCAAGCGGTGGGATGTGATGCAGCTGAGATGCGTGAAATGGAGAAGGGAGGAGGGACGTGCCCTCCTCCCACTCCCAACTTCGATCACTTAATCAGGAGCATCTTCCGTGTCTGCCGGAAGCTCCCGTATTCGAGGGTGTAGAAGTACGTGCCGCTGGCTACGGCCGTGCCGGCATCATTGGTGCCGTTCCAGGTGAGCTCGTAGGTACCATGCGGCATGAGCTCGTTTGCGACGAGCGTGTTGACCAGGCGTCCCATCACGTCATACACCTTCACACTAACTGCCCGATCAGACGGGAGAGTAATCGAGAAGGTGGTCGACGGGTTGAACGGATTCGGATAGTTCTCCGAGAGCTTGTAATCCGACGGCAAGATGATATCTGCCTCGCGGCTTACGCCCGTTTCGCCGATGGTGAAGATGCGGGCGAAGGTACGCTCGGCGGCAACGGCCTCACGCGTGGTTCGCTCATACCGCAGAGAGTCCGCGTTCCAGACCTCATCGTAAACGTACGAGCTGTCCGCAATGCCCTGGAAGGCAACGGCGATCTGAACGGTGCCGTTATCGTTTACATCACCAAGGTAGGCGAGCTTTGTCGGGAAGTACCGCCCCGCGGCGCCGTCTTCAAAGCGGCGCGACACCTCGCCGAGCGAGTCGCGGACGACGACGTTGAAATGCGCCGTGTCATCGGGAAGCGGTGTCGCCAGCGTCGTTACCTCGTAATTGGACGGATCCTTTGGATCGCCTTCTTGACCTCCAACCCATTTCGCGACGTGGAGGAAGTGCGACGGCTCGCCGGCCGTTGCAGCTACAGGATCATGGCCAGGCCCGACGCCGATCAGCTCCGGCTGGCCATCGCCGTCGATGTCACCGGCAACGATGCCGAAATCCGTGAACGGCGGATTGCCTTCCCCACCGAGCACATCCAGAGCCACGTTATCAGACGTCACCTGAAGTACGTCGTCGTCCGGCCCGTAGCTGAGGACCGCCACAGACTGCGACAGGTAGCGGGGATAGTATACTTCATCTCTACCGTCGCCGTTGATGTCAACCACCACGCCTCCGAAGAGTGAGACGTCGTCGCCGATTCCTTCGGTCGCCTGGAGGAAGACGTTCTCGTCGCCCGCTCCGGGAAATACGTACGTATCCGCGCCAGTGACTGCGCCATTGGTGAAGTTGAAGTTGTTCCAGGCGTGCATCGACAGCTCATAGTTGCCGTCGCCGTTGAGGTCGGCTGCGTGCATCGCCTGAGCACTGCCTCCGCCACGATTTACCGGATCGAAGTCCTCGCTTTCCCGCGTGGAAACGCGCGCCTCGACCACCCACGTCGCAAAGCCGGAGCTGAATTCACCATCAACGGAAAGGACGTACCAGTTGTCGTAGGTGTTGGCTGCACCGTTGTTGGAAACCAGCAGTTCAAGCTGGCCGTCGCCGTCAACATCGAGTGCCTCGAACTGCTCAGGGATGAGGCGATCGGGTGTTTCGGGAGCAAACGTCATAACAGCGACAGGCTCGGTACCGTAGTCGTTGTCGTTGCCGGTGTGCTCAAAAACGCAGAGGCCGGGACGGAAGGCGTCGGTGTTGGGGTTCGTCTCACTGTAGCCCCAACCACAGACAAAGATGATTTCATTCCGACCGTTGCCATCGAGATCGGTCCCGATAGCATAGCGGCCATTGTTGGAGGATCCGGTGGAATCAGCCCACGGTGTAGAGTAAACGTGCTCCCACGTGTCGCCGGAAACATGCTCGATAACATGGACGCGCCCGCCGCCCGAATAGTCCGTGACGAGAATCTCCATGCGACCGTCGCCATCGAGATCAAACGGGCCGCTGACTCCACGTGCACCGGAGTTGGAGCCGGGCGTGTAGGGATTGGTGATGTCGTCGGTCGGCGGTGCGACGAATCGATATGAGGTCTCAGCCTCCTGGGCGGCAGCCGGCGTCGCCAGCAGTAACAGCAAAGCAGCCGCGAGGGCGATCGTAGCGTTGCGCATGTCTGTTGGGATTCGGTGAGAATCTGTTGAAGGCTTCGCTAATTTGCGAAGCGCCGCAGAACGTAACCAATCCGTGCCGTGACCGCAAGCGCAAAATTTGTCGCCTTCCCCAACCTCCCTACAACAACAGCCGATCTTTCAGCAGGCGCGAGCGGTCGCGGCTGGCAATGACCTCGTGGTCCGCTGTCATGATCAATTTATACCGGCCGCTGAACCACGGCACGAGCTCGCGAATCTGATCGAGCTGCACGATCGCGGAACGATGCACGCGCATGAACTCGGCCTCGTCCAGTTTGCTCTCGAGTTCGTCCAGTGTGTAGTTGACCACATGCTGGCGGAGCTTCGCGCGACCGGCCTCGGTCCGTTCCTCGATCACATAGAGCCGCGTGATGCCGTCGTGGATCTCTGCTGAAACCAGATCCTGGACCGGGATGAGGAGAATCCTATCGCGATACGGTACGCTTATCTGCCGCAGGATCTGACCTCGAGCAGGCACGGCGTTCGGTTGATCATCAGTCTCGAGCCAGTCAAGAAGGCGGGCCACACGATCATCGAAGCTGCTCCTCGACTGCGACGAGCTTCGCAGCCGTTCGGCGCGCGCGACGGCTTCCTCCAGCCGCTCCCGTCCGATGGGCTTCAGCAGGTAATCAACGGCGTTGGCCTCGAACGCCTTCAGCGCGTACGTATCGTAGGCCGTCGTAAAAATGACCACGGGTCGCGACTGCGGGCCGATCCGCTCGAGCACCTCAAAGCCGTTGAGCTCCGGCATCTGGATGTCGAGGAAGAGCAGATCGATCTCGTGCTGGTCCAGCAGTTCGAGTGCCTCGGCGCCGTCTCCAGCTTCTGCAACGACGTCGACGCGCTCGCCCACCGTCGTGGTCAGGAGTTTCTGGAGGCGAGAACGTGCCGGGGCTTCGTCATCTACTACGAGCGCAGTGAGCCTATCCATTTATGCGAACTGAGACGAATGTGATGGCGACATTACGGCCGCGTCGATTTCGCGGCGATGGGGGAGCAATATAATGGCGTGCGTTCCACGGTAGGGATCGCTGGTGATGCGGAGGAGCTCGGGCCGGCCGTAGAGCTTCTCAAGCCGCGATGAGATGTTCTTCAACCCGATCCCGTAAAATGAGGTAGTGCCCGCGGAAGCACCGTTGGTAAGCGCGGGAATACCAACGCCCGTGTCCTCCACATACACCTCGACGCCTGCCGCTGAGCGGCGAGCACCGATCGTTACGCGCCCGATTTCGCGTTGTGCCGACAGGCCGTGCTTGATCGCGTTCTCGACGAGCGTCTGCACGGCGAAGGCCGGCACTGGGACGTCCTGCAGGTCGTTCGTGAGATCGATCTCCACCTGAAGCTTCTCACCAAACCGGACCTGCTCGATGGCGAGGTAGTGCTTGACGAGCCCAAACTCCTCCTGCAGCGTCACGAACGCGCGGCTGCCGGTCTGAAGCGTGTATCGAAAGATTGAGGCAAGGTGCTCAAGCATCGCCTCTGCTTCCTCAGGCCGTTCGTCGATCAGTGCTGCGATCGTGTTTAGAGCGTTAAAGAGGAAGTGCGGGTTGATCTGGGCGCGCAGCGCCACGAGATGTGCCTCGGCGCTTTCGCGAACGAGGTCCTTCTCGCGCTCCACAAGCCGAAGCCGCTCGACCGCGATCGCCAGTTGTGCACATAGCGACCGCAGCATCTCCACGTCATCGAGGTTGTAAACCATCCTGCGCTGGCGCCGCTGCCCGAGTACGAGGATACCGATTGGCTTGCGATCTCCAGCGATCGGGATGGCCAGTGCAGCGCCGCGCTCTCTAAGCAGCGCGGACAGTTCAGGATCGAGATGGCTCTCGTCGATCTCGGGGTTGCTCGCCCAGATCTGTCCACCCGAACGGATGTGCGGCCAGATGGTCTTGACGACGCGTTCGGTCAGATACGGCGGCTCTGGATGATAGGTCGCGGAAACCCATTGTGAGGAATCGTCGCGCGGCGTCAGAAAAAGCACAGCCGAGCGGGCACCGAAGGCCTCACCGACAACGCGCGTGGTTCGCTTGAGCAGGACGTCGACCAACAGAATAGAGCGCATCTGCTCCTGGAAATGGCTCAACCGCTTCCGAATTCGCTGCCGCTCCGATGCAAAAAAGTTTGATGCGTACACACGGATCTGCCGGGCCGCTTGATCGAAAAGCATCAGCAGGATTACAGCGAAGATTCCCGCCAGAACGTTGCGCGACAATCGAGGCTGCGTTCCGATGGCATCGATTACCGCCATGCCGCCGACGAAAAGGAAGAAAAACAGACCGATGACGGTTATGTAAGTAAGTGCTCGCGAAAGCACTTCATCGATCTTGCCGTGCTTCAGCGTGGCCACCGAGACGAGCACCACGGGCACAACCGAAAGCAGCTGCGCTCCCACGATCAGCCATCCCGCATAAACATCCGTTGCGGCTCCGAAGAGCGGGACGATCCCGGTGACGGACAGTCCAAAAAACAACGCTACACAAGCCGTGAGGATGCTGCCGCTGCGGCCCCAATCGCCCACGACGGCGCCGGCCACATCCGCAGAACGCAGACGGACCGTCAGGATGAGGATTGCCGAAAGTGCGATGTAGATCGCTGCGTAAAACAAAATCGGCGACACAAGCGCGTCGATCGTGAGCGGACCGATGTTGCCGTCAACGATCACCAGAAACACCGAGCCGGCAAGAATGGCGGCCGGCACGTGGATCAGATGACGCGTCGGGCCGATCATCCGGGCACGCCCTCCGAGGCCGTCGCTCAACACGTGCTGCAGCAGCAGCGTCGGGAAGCCGATCCAGCCGACGATCCCCATCAATGTCAGAAACTGGAAGAAGTGATCGTAGGCGCTATGCGGCACCAGCGGCGGACCAGCGAGCTCGATGCTAATCAATCGAAGGAAGTTTCCCAGCACCCAGAGCGACGACAGCGCGATGAGCAGCAGCGAGTAACGCGCCTTGCGACTGCGGATGGCCAGCGGTGCCGCAATCACCAGACCGAGAATATGCAGGAAGGCGCCGAGCGTGAATCCCCAGAGCGAGAACTGCCAGATCGTCGTGGATAGGGGATAGATGAAGGTCGGATAGCGCGTGAACGTGACCGGGACTTCCGTGAACCGGTCATCCCGCATCAACTGATAGAGCCGCGTCTCGCCGGGTGGAATTCCTTCGACCGCCCGCTTTACGTCATCAGCATTGAAATACTGTTGATACTCAAGCGAGTAGAAGATGTCGCCGGCTCGCACTCCGCCAACGGCTGCCGGTCCGTTTGGAAATACGTACGCGGCCTCGATAACGCCGTCATTGTCTTCCCACAGCACCCAGTCGAATGCTTTGGGAGCGGAGGGAAGAGCAGCCCCGGGCAGCATTCGGGATAGCTCGACCCAGTCGTAGGCAACCCTTCCAAGTGGTACCAGCGCCAGTAGCGGCGCCACGATAACCAGCGCGCGCGCTATGTAGACGATTCTCTTCAAGAAGTTGTCGGTTCTGTAGCTGGCCTTCGTCGAGCGCGGCGTCGATCTGAAATGATGCTGCGGGTCCAGGGCCGTGGGTCAATCATCTGTTAAGCCCCGTTATAACAGCGTCTTCGCATTCACGCTTGCCGCTGTTCGTCGTTCCCCGCACAGAACATAAAGCGACCGAGTCGATAATCCGCATTTCCCAGACTGACTTCCGTTATACCACATGCTGATCGACACCCACGCCCACGTTTATCACAACCGCTTCAAAGGCGAAATTCCCGACGCAATCAAGCGCGCACGCGATGCGGGGGTCAAGGTTATCGTGATGCCGGCGATCGATGTGGCTTCGATCCACCAAGCAATTGAATTATCGGAGGCGCATGAGGGGCTCTATGCCATGGCCGCGCTTCATCCGTCGGACGTCAGAGATGCGACCGAACGAGACCTCGAAGCGGTGCGCGAGCTCTCCGAGCATCCGAAGGTTATCGCAATCGGCGAAAGCGGTCTCGATTATTATTGGGATCGATCATTTGATGAGAAGCAGCAGGAGTACTTCCGGTGGCACATCCGCCTGGCCGCCGAAGTAGACCTTCCACTGATCCTCCACAACCGCGAGGCAACGTCGGACATTCTGCGGATCCTGGAGGAGGAACGCGCAACTCTCGCCGATCCATCACGCCTGCGTGGAATCCTTCATTGTTTTGTTGATGATGCCGCGGCCGCACGTCGGGCGCAGGATCTCGGCTTCCTCGTTGGTATCGGCGGCATCGTCACCTTCAAAAACAGTGACTTGAAGGATCACGTTAAAGACATCCCAATGGAGCAGATCGTGCTTGAGACGGATGCACCGTTCCTTGCGCCGGAGCCGCATCGAGGTAAGCGGAATGAACCCGCCTACGTCCGCCTCGTCGCCGAGAAGGTAGCTGAAGTCAAAGACCTGGATCTCGAGGATGTTATTCGGACGACCAGCGACAATGCGCGGAGATTGTTCGGCCTGTAGCCGGAACGACGCCGGCAAGCAAAGCTGAAAACGTTATGTATCTCGTGAATCGAGTTGGAGGGGATATGGACACCACAATTCGAAAGCGATCGTTCTCGGTTGACGAATATCAGGAGATGGGCCGCGCGGGCATTTTAAGCGACGCCGAGCGCATCGAATTGATCGAGGGCGAAATAATCGAAATGTCTCCGACCGGTTATCGCCACTCATACATCGTCGATACCCTGACCGACTTCTTTGTCAAGCATGCTGTCGACGATGCCATGATCAGGGTGAAGACGGACGTCGTGGTCGCGACGAGGTCGCAGCCGGTGCCTGACCTCGTCGTCTACCGCGGGCCGCGGCGGCGCTATCGTGATGCACATCCGGACGCCCGCCGCGGCGATATCCTCCTGGTGATCGAGGTCAGTAGCTCTTCGCTAAAGTTCGATCGAAGCGTCAAAGTGCCACTTTATGCGCGAAGCGGGATTCCTGAAGCGTGGATCGTCGACATCCCCAACAAGCGGGTCGTGATGTTTGCAGAGCCACAGGACGGCGCGTATTCATCGGTGAAAGAGTTTGGGTTGGAGGATGAACTGCGCGCCGATGTTCTTGGCGAACACGTGCTACCGGTGAGACTTCTTCTCGAATGACGATTGAAGGTTGATGGGCAGAACTTCGTAGTAGCGCATCGGAAAATCGAAATGATGCGTACCATGTGTTGATCCATCCACCATCATCAGTTCGATGAATCTCGCCTCACGGATCCGCCGCATGCCGGCCCTGGTGCGCGATGCACTCCAGCGCACGATCCGGCGCTTCCCGATCCCTCTCCTCTGGGCGTTCCTCGGCACCATCGTCGCCCTCTTCATGGTTGGCGAAAGCGAGACCACGCTGACCCGCATCCTGCTGACGTCGGCACTCGCGCTCCCGCTATCGATAGCTCTCGCACTGGCGGGCGAGCGCCGCGGCGGTAGTGCGCGTTTCGTGATGGCCGCCGCGGGGATTATCGTTCCGCTGCTTTACCTCATCACACTGCCGCGCATCTTCACCAGCGAAACACCCACCTTTCACTTCGGGAGGTTCTGGCTCATTGCTGCCGCTGCGCATCTCTGCGTCTCGTTTGCACCGTATCTGAGACGCGGCGAGCGCAACGGGTTCTGGCAGTTCAACAAGCAGCTTTTTCTGCGGATGGCGACGGCGCTGCTGTTTACGGGCGTCATCACGGGCGGGCTCATCGCTGCGGTCAGTGCCATCGAGATCCTGTTTGGTGTCTCGTGGCCACAGTACCTGCAGTTCAGGATCTGGATCACGACGCTTGGCATCTTCAACACCTTTTTCTTCCTGGCCGGTGTGCCGGAGCGCTTCGATGCGCTGCAGCAGGAAAAGACGTATCCACGCGGGCTTCTCGTGCTGTCGCATTATGTGATGCTGCCGCTGACGATTCTCTACTTCGTCATCCTCTATGCCTACATCGGCCGCATCATCATCGAATGGTCGTGGCCGCAAGGGACGGTCTCGGCGCTCATTCTGAGTTTCGCGGGATTCGGGATCCTGACGCTGCTCCTGGCCTATCCGCGCTACGACAATGCCTCGCGGCCGCTTGTGCAGAGTAGCGTTCGCACGTTCTATGCGGCGCTCGTTCCGCTGGCGATCGTACTGTTTCTGGCCATATGGCAGCGCGTTGAGCCTTACGGTATCACGGAATCTCGATACCTCGGCTTTATCGGCGCCATCTGGATGGCCGTGATCGGCGCGTGGCTTGCCGTAGCTCGAGGTCGGCCGATCCGCCTGATTCCGATGACGCTCGCGTTTCTACTCGTCGTGGTTTCGTTCGGCCCGTGGGGCGCGTTCTCAGTTTCCAGATCCAGCCAGCAGACGAGGCTCGCGGCGAGTCTGGACACGCTTGATCTGAGTCAAGGAACACCAGTCCGGATCGCCGGCGATCGCTACTACGATATTGAGTCGACGGGACGGTATCTCATCCGGCGGCATGGGGAGGAGGCGGTGGAGGGCATTCTGGAGATACCGACCAGTGCGCCGGTGCACGCACGCGTATCGGAGGCGCTGGCGCCTCTCATCGAGAGCGATGGAATACCCGCTCCCGCAGCCCACATCTTCCTGTATGGCCACCTCGAGGAGGCGCTCAACATCACCGGGTATAATCGGGCGGCAATACTCGATCCACTGACGGATGGAAGGACCTCGTCACTGAAGCTGTCCGGCGACGGACCTGTGATCTCGATTAAAAATTCTGGAATCATCATAGAGGTGGGCACGGAGGTAGAGACGATCGATGCGAAGCAGGTATCCGCCGCACCCCGCTCAAGCGACGACGCTGCAATCGTGATGGATCGGCAGGTCGGAAACTGGGAGATGCGCTTCGTCATCACTGAATTTATTGCAGGAACACGTCGCCACGACCGCATCACGGCTTTGCGCGGTCTCGTCCTCGCGCGTGAGCTTTAAGCGATCGATCGCACATACGGGATGATCAAATGAAAAAGCCCCGGCCGACGCATCGACCGGGGCTTGATCTATCTCAAACCGCTCCTTTGGAAGAGCCGAGCGGGTTTATTTCTGCTCATCGTCTTCGTCGACCACTTCGTAGTCGACATCCTTGAAGCCTTCCTCTTCAGCGGCGCCTTCACTCGGTGCACCGTTCTCGGCGGCACCGGAGGCCTCGCCTGCGGCCTGCTGGGCCTGATAGAGATCCTGACTCGCCTCGCTCCACGCCTGGTTGAGCTGCTCCATCGCGGAATCCATCTCCGCGACGTTGGTGCTCTTGTGCGCTTCCTTGAGACGCTCGAGCGCGGCCTCGATCTTCGCGCGCTTCTCCGCGGGCAGCTTGTCGCCGTAGTCCTTGAGGTTCTTCTCAGAGGAGTAGACCAAAGAGTCCGCCGCGTTGGCTTTCTCGATTTCCTCCTTTCGCTTCTTGTCCTCAGCGGCATGCTCGCGCGCATCTTTGCGCATCTTCTCGATCTCTGCATCGGATAGACCGCTGGACGCCTCGATGCGAATCGACTGCTCCTTATTGGTCGCCTTGTCTTTTGCGGAGACGTTGAGAATGCCGTTGGCGTCAATGTCAAACGTGACCTCCACCTGAGGCATGCCCCGCGGGGCAGGAGGGATGCCGTCGAGGTGGAAGCGCCCGATCGTGCGGTTGTGCGCGGCCATCTCGCGATCGCCCTGCAGAACGTGAATCTCGACCGACGGCTGGTTATCGCTGGCCGTCGAGAACGTCTCGCTCTTGCGCGTCGGGATCGTGGTGTTGGCGGGGATGAGCGTCGTCATCACGCCACCAAGTGTTTCGATGCCGAGGTTGAGCGGCGAGACGTCAAGCAGCAGCACGTCAGAAACGTCGCCTGAGAGAACGCCACCCTGGATAGCCGCGCCGATGGCGACGACTTCATCCGGGTTGACGGATTTGTTCGGCTTCTTGCCAAAAAACTCCTCGACCGTCTTCTGCACCAGCGGAATGCGGGTCGAGCCGCCGACAAGGATAACCTCATCAATCTGACTCTTGCTGAAACCCGCATCCGAAAGAGCCTTCTCCATCTGTGGGATGGTGCGGCTGACGAGCTCATCGATGAGCTGCTCAAACTTCGAGCGGGTGATGTCGAGCGAGAGGTGCTTTGGCCCGTCCTGCGTTGCGGTGATGAACGGCAGGTTGATGTTCGTCTGCGTAGAGCTCGACAGTTCAACCTTTGCCTTCTCGGCAGCTTCCTTCAGGCGCTGGAGTGCCATCTTGTCCTGCCGGAGGTCAACCCCCTCTTCCTTCTGAAACTCACCGGCGATGTAGTTGATGAGCTTCTGGTCGAAGTCGTCGCCGCCAAGATGCGTGTCTCCGTAAGTGGCCTTTACTTCGAAAACACCGTCGCCAAGTTCGAGAATGGAAATGTCGTATGTACCGCCGCCGAGGTCATAGACCGCGACGATTTCATCCTGATCCTTGTTGTCGAGCCCGTAGGCAAGTGCGGCTGCCGTAGGCTCGTTGATGATGCGTCGTACGTTCAGCCCGGCAATCTCACCGGCTTCTTTCGTCGCCTTGCGCTGCGCATCATTAAAATAGGCAGGCACCGTGATGACGGCCTCGGTTACCTTCTCGCCGACGTAATCTTCCGCGGTCTGCTTCAGCTTCTGCAGAATCATCGACGAGATCTCCTGCGGCGTGTAAATACGGTCGTTAACCTTTACGCGGGCCGTGTTGTTATCGCCCGAGGTGACCTCGTAGGGGATCGTCTTGATCTCTTCCGCAACTTCGTTGAACTTGCGCCCCATGAAGCGCTTGATCGAGGCGATCGTGTTCTGCGGGTTGGTGATAGCCTGGCGTTTTGCCGGGCCTCCGACGAGACGCTCACCATCTTTCTTATAGGCTACGATGGAAGGCGTCGTACGTGCGCCCTCGGCGTTCGGAATCACCACCGGTTCGCCTCCTTCCATTACGGAGACGACCGAGTTGGTCGTGCCGAGGTCAATGCCAATGATTTTGCTCATGAGTAATTTATCGTTCCGTGGTAGTGAGTTCTGTCGCGTCAACGTAGCCGTGCTTTCTCAAGAACGATGCCGACGTCTGGGCCCGGTCATATTGTCAGAACTGCGAAGAAGCCTGGGCGTCGGCTTCTGCCGAATGGGCGCCTCGCATATACTGCGAAGTGGGCTGAATCTTGATCCTGCATCGGGCGCAATCCTGCACGATGGACATTATATTCGTTGATTCGTCCGAAGATTGATCCTATGAAACACGTTCCCAACGCACTCACGATCATCCGGATCATCGTGACTCCGGTACTGCTCGTGCTGCTTCTTTCGGGCACGTTCGTCGGAAATCTGTCCGCCCTCATCCTCTTCGTCCTCGCCGCGATATCAGATTACCTCGACGGTAAGCTCGCACGCGTGTACAAGGTCGGATCACGCCTGGGTCAGTTTCTGGATCCGATCGCTGACAAGGTGCTCGTTCTTGGTACGTTCGCGGTTCTGTCGTACTTGCTGCCGACGCAGGTGCCGTGGTGGGGCGTCCTGCTGATTGCTCTGCGGGATGCCGGCGTCACGTGGCTGCGAAGCTGGGCCGAGTCCAGAAACCGGTCGCTGCGAACGCTGCCGATTGCCAAGGCCAAGACGGCCGTTCAGCTTACATTTCTCATCACCCTGCTCGTTCTGCTTACGGCCGAGCGCCTGCCCGGAGTTGACGTCGTACGTGAGGCCGCTAACTGGATCCTCAACTCGCCCATCATTTTTATTGGGATGATGCTTGTGGTGCTGTTCACGCTCTACACGGGCATCGTCTATCTCTTCAAGCAGGAATACAGCTCGCCCGTCAAACTCGATGGATAGACTTTCCGGCCTTGCCTCCGAACTGGCGGCGGACCTTCTGCGGATCGGCGCGGTCCGCTTTTCACCGGAGGCACCCTTCACCTGGACTTCCGGAATTCGCGCTCCCGTTTATTGCGACAATAGGCTGACGATCGGTCATGTGGATGTTCGCAGGCGGATTGTCGAGGGCTTCCTCCTGATGATGGAGCGGGAGCAGATCAATGCGGATGTTGTCGCCGGCACAGCCACGGCCGGCATTCCGCACGCCGCGTGGCTCGCCGCGGATCTCGATCTGCCCATGGTGTATGTACGGTCGAAGCCAAAAGCGCATGGAACCGCAAGCCGCATCGAAGGGCCCGTGCAGGATGATGCGCGCGTCGTTCTTGTCGAAGACCTCATCTCTACCGGCGGCTCGTCCATAGATGCCGCCGAAGCACTCGCCGAAGCAGGTCTGGATGTGAGTGCCGTGCTGTCGATCTTCACCTATGGGCTGCCGGTTGCATCGTCAGCGTTCGGTGCGGCGGGTCTCAGCCATCATTCGCTGACCGATATAGAAACACTCGTGCGGCAGGCATCGCAGTCGGGAATGCTTGATGAAAGCGCCATCAGCGCGCTTCGACGTTGGAAGGAAGACCCGAAAGCGTGGTCCGAAGCGTACATGAAGAGAGAGAAGGAGGAGGATGAAGGCTGAAATCATAACCATCGGTGACGAGATCCTGATCGGACAGATCGTCGACTCGAACGCTGTCTGGATCGCCGAGCATCTGCATCACGTAGGTGTGGATATAGTTGGGATGGAAACCGTGCCGGACGAGCAGCCGGTAATTTCCGCGGGTCTCCGTCGTGCTGTTGGCGCAGTCGATCTCGTCGTGATGACCGGTGGACTCGGCCCCACGCATGACGATGTGACACGCGAATCGGTCGCCGAAGCCATGGGCGTCGGACTGACGGAGCGACCGGATGTCTTGCGGCGCATCGCGCGACGCTACGAGGAACGCGGGAGGCCGGTGCCGCAGTCCGCTGCCGTGCAGGCAACCATCCCAGATGGCTTCGAGGTAATTCCGAACCCGGTCGGCACGGCTCCGGGGTTCTGGAAGGTGTGGATGGAGGGAGGCCGTAACCGGATGCTCGTGGTCCTTCCAGGCGTGCCTGCCGAAATGCAGGCCATGATGAAGGATGAAGTGCTACCGCGCGTGAGAGAGCATCGCGACCTGTTCCAGGTCCGCTCGCGCGTGCTCCTCACGACAGGCATTGGGGAAACCACGCTGCAGGATCGCATCAAGGACATCGTACCCAAGCCCGGTGCGCGAACGCGGCTGGCGTATCTTCCGAGCGCGGGCATCGTCCGGCTGCGCATAACCGGTACCGGCGAAGATCCCGCGCAGATCGAGGAAGACCTGGATCAGCTGGAGGCAAAGCTCCGAGAGAGGCTGGGATCAATCATCTACGGCGTCGGAGACGATACGCTCGAGGCCGCGGTAGGCCGTCTGCTGCGCGAGCGAGAACTGACCATCGCCGTGGCAGAGAGTTGCACGGGCGGGCTTCTTGCCAGCCGGATCTCTGATGTGAGTGGGTCATCCCAGTACTTGCTGGGCGGCGTCGTCGCTTATGGTAATGCGGTAAAAATGCAGATGCTCGATGTTAGCAGCGCCGTCCTGGACGATGACGGAGCGGTCAGCGAAATCGTCGCGCTTCAAATGGCGCGCGGAATCCGGAAGCGCCTCGGCGCCGACATCGGCATCTCAACGACGGGCATAGCAGGGCCGACCGGTGGGACGCCGGACAAGCCCGTTGGCACCGTCTGGATCGGATACGCCGGGCCCGACGGTGAGCAGGCGAGGCTGCTCCAGCTGGTCAAACATCGTGCGCTGAACAAAGAGCTGTCGGTGGTTCACCTGCTGAATCTCGTTCGGCAGCGCATGCTGGCGCTGGAGAAGTAAACGCAATTTAATCCGCGAGCGGATTGGTTATATTTCCGTCGCGGCGGTTTTAATGGAAGAGAAGGGTGACGCAGGGTTGTCACCGCGCGTCGCTACCATTCAGTATCTCGACTCTGCGGCAGGAGCAGGCGGTCGATTCAGCATTCTTTCGAAAGCAAAATCAGAGAGCAGGATTATGGCAGCAGACGAATCAGCCAAACTCAAGGCACTGAATCTGGCCGTCAAGCAGATCGAGAAGCAGTTCGGCAAGGGCGCGATCATGCGCCTGGGAGACGAGCCTGTCGTCAAGATCGACTCGATCGGAACGGGATCACTCGCGCTTGATTTCGCACTCGGCGTTGGCGGTGTGCCACGGGGCCGCGTGATCGAGATCTACGGACCAGAATCTTCCGGTAAGACAACGCTGGCCACGCACATCATCGCCGAAGCCCAGAAGGCGGGCGGTGCCGCAGCATTCATCGATGCCGAGCACGCGTTCGACCCGATTTATGGACAGAAGCTCGGCGTGGACATCGACAACCTGCTTGTCTCGCAGCCGGATACGGGCGAGCAAGCGCTCAATATCTGCGACATGCTCGTGCGCAGCGGCGCGCTCGACGTCATCGTGATCGACTCCGTCGCGGCGCTCGTGCCACAGGCCGAGATCGAAGGCGACATGGGCGACAGCCACGTCGGCCTCCAGGCGCGCCTGATGAGCCAGGCGCTGCGGAAGCTCACCGGCACGATCAACCGCACGAAGACGG
>CAZKDQ010000018.1:32920-33993 GCA_964551345.1 uncultured Rhodothermales bacterium | reverse complement strand
GAGCGAGTGCCGTCCTGGGCTGCCGATGCGGTGTTCTACCAGATCTTCCCCGAACGATTTCGAAACGGTGATCCGTCGAACGATCCCACTCGCGAGTCACTCGAGACGCCGATCGTGCCGTCGCAGAACTGGCGCATCACGCCGTGGACGTCCGACTGGTATGCGCGCGACGAATGGGAGGAGGAACTCGGCCCGGATTTCTATGACAACGGTGTCTTCCATCGGCGCTACGGCGGCGATCTGCAGGGGGTGATCGATCAGCTGGATTATCTGGCGGATCTGGGCATCAATGTCATCTATTTCAACCCGGTCTTCTATGCGCGGTCGATGCACAAGTATGATGGAAACAGCTTTCATCACGTAGATCCGCACTTCGGTCCGGATCCGGAAGGCGACTTCGCGCTCATCGCACAGGAGGATCCGATGGATCGGGACACATGGGCCTGGACATCGGCAGATCTGCTCTTCCTGGATCTTCTCGATGCGGCGCACGAACGCGGTATACGTGTGATCATCGATGGCGTGTTCAATCACACGGGCCGTGATTTCCCGGCCTTCGCCGACATTCGTGAGAATCAGCAGGAATCACGCTTTCGCGACTGGTACATCGTAGAAGAGTGGGATGACCCGGCGACGCCGGAGGATGAGTTCCGCTACAAAGGCTGGTGGGACGTGGAGACGCTGCCGGAGTTTGCGGAAGTAGAGAATGATCTACATCCGGGCCCGAAGGAATATGTGTTCAACTCCACGCGGCGCTGGATGCGGCCGGTTGTTGACGGCCGCGCGCGTAGCGGCATCGACGGATGGCGGCTCGACGTGGCCAACGAGGTGCCTCTGGGGTTCTGGGTGGATTGGAACGCGCTCGTACGGGAGCTCAATCCGGAGGCTTACACCGTCACCGAGCTGTGGGAGGATGCGGCGGACTTCCTTCGTGAGGGCGGGTTCTCCGCGACAATGAACTACCACGCCTTCGCCTTCCCCGTGAAAGGCTTCTTCGTCGACTATGCGATCTCGCCGTCCGAGTTCTCCCGAATGATCCTGGAGCGCAAGGAGGATTACGCACCTGCGGTTCG
>CAZKDQ010000018.1:29153-32820 GCA_964551345.1 uncultured Rhodothermales bacterium | reverse complement strand
CGCTGAGACCAACCATCCGCTTGGCCATTCGCGCACGCCGGATGAAGTCTCGTTCGACCAGGAGCTATTCGACTTCTACCAGCAGACCATCTCGATGCGAAATGCCGAAGAGGCGCTGCGTCGCGGCGACTTCGAGATCATCCACACAAACGACGACGCCGGTACCTTTGGCTTCCGCCGTGCGACTGACACTGATACGCTTCTGGTACTATTGAACCGCGGCGAACTCGACACCGCAATCATCCTTGAGGTGAATGATTCCGAGCAGTACGAGCAGGTGATGGGCACGGCGCTGCAGGGCACGATTCGCGCCACGGGCGACGGCAGTTTACTGACCGTGTCACTTCCCGACCTCGGAGGCGTGGTGCTCAAGAAGTTTGATCGTTCGGGATCAGAATGATGAGATGGGCAGCGTCTGCGATTGCTCTTCTTCTGCTGTTTGCATCCGGTTGTGGTGCGAGTGATGACCGCGTGCGCATTCGCATCTGGCATCAGAAGGACGTGGCGGAACGCGCCTTTTTCGAGCGGAAGATCCAGGAGTACAACCGCGAGCACCCGGATCGCCTCGTCGAGGTCCTGTATCGTGAGACCGAAGACTTGCGCAACCTGTTCATCGTGGCGTCGGTCGGCGGAAGCGGCCCGGATCTCGTTTTCGGGCCCGCAGACAATGTCTCCCTCTTCGCAATCACCGAGTCGATCATGCCGATTGATGAGGTGCTCGATGAGGCCTATTTGTCGCAGTTTTCGGAAGATGGGGTTGTCGAGTGGGACGGCGAGAAGTGGCTCGTGGCGGATCAGGTCGGCAATCACCTGGCCTTCGTCTACAATCGACGATTGATGCCGCGGCCGCCTGAAACGACCGATGATATGCTGCGGGCGCTTGAGCGCATCACCGAGGACAGAGATGGCGATGGCTCGCTTGACATCTATGGCTTAACGTGGAATTACACCGAGCCGTTTTTCTTCATCCCGTTCCTGACAGGGTTCGGCGGCTGGCCCATGGACGAGGACGGCAACCCGACGCTCGACACGCCGGAGACCGTACGGGCCATCAAGTTCGTGCTCGACCTCCGCGACCGCCATCGCGTGATTCCGCGGCAGAGTGACTACAACGTCGCCGAGACTCTGTTCAAGGATCAGCGGGCGGCAAGCATCATCAACGGGGCGTGGGCCTGGGCCGGATATGGTGAGGCCGGCGTCGACTACGGTATCGCGCCGATTCCGCGAAACTCCGAGACCGGGCTGTGGAGCGCCCCCCTTATCTCAGCGAAGGGCTATTCCGTCAACGTCAACCTGGCCGATGACAGGAAGCCCTACGTTCGGCACCTGCTCGAGTACCTGACCGGCCCTGCGATGCAGGCGGACATGGCGCGTGAGCTCGCAACGATTCCAGTGATTGGGACGGTGCGGGATTCACCGGTCGTGCAGGATAATCCGGTTTTGCAGGCTTCGCTGCGGCAGGTTGAACTGGGGCTCCCGATGCCGCTCGAACCACAGATGCGTCAGATTTGGGACGGAATGCGAGGGCCGTACCAGCTCGTCATGAACGGCGCCGTCTCCGCCGAAGAAGGTGCAAAACGGATGCAGGAGAATGTGGAAGCGAGAATAAGAGACGCGCAGTTGTGAGGGTAGTAGCAGGCTGTTGACCAATTTTAATGCTGACTGCACACCGTCAATCATATACACTGCCAACGGCACACTGCTAACCGCCATTCCATGCTCGAAGAACCCAAACATGCCGCGGGGATCGAAGCGGCGCTCAAGGAGCGGGAGGAGGTGGCCCGCGGGGTCAAAGACCGCGCAGGAGTACCTGTTTCTGCCCGCCGGGGTGGCGCCTTCCGCATGACGCCGCAGCGGCGGAAGAACCTGTTTCTGCTGTTCCTGCTCGGCCCGACCATCGTCATCGTTCTCGCCGTTGTAGCCTATCCTTTCTTCTACAACGTCGTGCTGTCCCTCTCGAATATGAACATCTATCATATCCGGGATTGGGATATCATCGGGTTGCATCAGTACGCCGCCGTTTTTACCGATGCGAAATTCTATGAGATTCTCGGTAAAACATTGTCGTGGACGGTCGTCAATATCGTCTTCCACGTTTCAATCGGCGTCTTTCTCGCGGTTTTGCTGCATCAGCAGTTCATCAAGGGTAAGCCCGCCTGGCGCGTGTTGTTGATCCTTCCATGGGCGCTTCCACAGTACATCACCGCCTTGACATGGCGCGGCATGTTTACGGCTGAGTATGGCGCCATCGACATACTGATTACGCGCTATATGGGTCTGCCCTCAATTGAGTGGCTAACCTCACCCATGGAGGCCTTCATCGCCGCCATCCTTACGAATATCTGGCTCGGTTTTCCGTTCATGATGGTGGTTGCGCTCGGTGCATTGCAGTCGATTCCTGAGGAGCTGTACGAAGCGGCAGATGTCGATGGGGCGAGCGCATGGACCAAGTTCTGGAACGTGACGGTGCCGCTCATCAGGCCGGTGATGATCCCCGCCATCACGCTCGGCATCGTGTGGACGTTCAACAACGTCAACGTTGTCTGGCTGGTCTCCAATGGCGGCGAGCCCAACGATCAGACCCACATCCTGGTGTCATACGTCTACGAAGCCGCATTCGGCATGTATCGTTTCGGCTGGGCCGCTGCTCTGTCGATGGTGATATTCTTCATTCTCTTTGCTTTTACGCAAGTCTTTCTGGCAAGGACAAAGGCTGTAGGCGAGGGATAGAATAATTGATGTCAAATGATGACCCTTTTTGATCTTCGATACTCTCAATACCATTTCCGGCATGCCATCTCGTAACCTCTTCAGCCCTGTCGACGCGAAGATAATGGCCTTTCGCGCCGCCGCCTACGCCATCCTCCTGCTGTTCACGATCATCGCGGTGTATCCCATCACGCGGATCATCACGATCTCGCTGCGGCCGGGGGATCGATTGCTGTCGACGTCCCTGCAGATTATCCCCGATGATGCGACGCTGGACAACTTCCGTGTGCTGCTCTTCGAAACGCCGTTCCTGCGATGGGTCATCAACTCGCTTATCGTCGCGGGCGTGGTGACCGTTACCGGCGTGGCGCTGGCATCGACGGCAGGTTATGCGATTTCGCGATACAAATTTCGAGGTCGTGGATCGATGCTCAGCGGACTTCTCGTCACGCAGATGTTTCCGGCTACGATGCTCTTGCTCCCGCTCTACGTCGTGCTAATCAATTTGCAACTGCTGAACTCCTACATCGGCATTGTCATCATCTATACGGCGACGGCGCTGCCTTTCTGCGTGTGGCAGATGAAGGGCTACTACGATACGATCCCGGTTGCACTCGAGGAGGCGGCCCACATCGATGGCTGCACGCCATGGCAGGCGTTCTACAAGGTCGTGCTGCCGCTCGCCGCGCCGGCACTGGTCATCACGGCGCTATTCTCCTTCATGACCGCGTGGAATGAGTACGTCATCGCGAACGTCGTTCTGCAGGATGTCGACCTGTTCACGCTACCGCTCGGGCTGAAGCTCTTCCAGGGCAGCATGACGACGCAATGGGGGCTCTATGCGGCGGGAGCTCTCCTCGTCTCGATCCCGGTCGTGGTTCTCTTCCTGGTCCTGAGCCGCTACCTGATTTCCGGCCTGACGCTCGGTTCGGTCAAGGGATAGGGTCTGGTTTCAAGT
>CAZKDQ010000018.1:24605-29053 GCA_964551345.1 uncultured Rhodothermales bacterium | reverse complement strand
ATCCCCGGCTCGATCAGCGTCGGTAGATCCGCCGTTGCGGGCCCGAGCAGCAGGTAGAGCCCTGCGGCGATGGCTGCCCCGATGAGTGGTCCGGCAATGGGAATCCAGCTGTATCCCCAGTCGCTGTCGCGCTTGCGCGGAATCGGCACCAGGGCGTGGATGATGCGCGGCCCGAGGTCACGTGCCGGATTGATCGCATAGCCCGTCGTTCCGCCCAGCGAGAGGCCGATGACGAGCACCAGCAGGGCCACGGGCAGGGCGTCGAGCGCGCCGAGACCACCGATGTCACCGTTCGGTCCGGCAATCTGCGGCGCGGCGAGGTAGAGCACGCCGAAGACGAGCACAAAGGTACCGATGATCTCAGAAATCAGATTGTCGCCGGTGCTCCGGATCTCCGGCGCCGTCGAGAATACCGCCAGCTTCGCATTTGCATCCTCACTCACGTTGAAGTGAAGGCGGTAATGCAGCCAGACGAGGAACGCGCCGATCATCGCTCCGATCAGCTGAGCGACCATGTACGGTAGCACCAGCGCCCACTCGAACTTTCCGGCGATGGCAAGGCCGAGCGTAACGGCCGGATTGATATGCGCGCCGCTGAAGGCGGAGACGGTGAACACGCCTACGAAAACGGCCATGGCCCATCCCCAGGTGATGACGATCCAGCCACCTCCCGAGCCCTTCGTCTTGTTGAGGACGACGTTGGCGACGACGCCGTCGCCGAGAAGGATCAGAAGTGCCGTTCCGACGACTTCGCCGAGGAAGGGTGTCATCATGTACAGGTTCGTGTTGATGAGGGTGGTGGAATCTACGCCACGAGATCGCCGTCGTCTATCACGTAACCCTGTGCCAGGGTACGGTATCGTTCAACCTGATCGCGCGCCCACGCGTCATCGTGCCCCAGCTCTTCTGACATGAGTTCAGCGACGGCAGGTGCCATTTCCATACTGATGCGAGCATCCAGCAGGAGCGTCCGCGTGCGGCGTGAGAGAAAATCCTCCACCGTACGTGCCATCTCATTGCGAACGGCCCAGACGACCTCCCCGGCTCGCGTGCTACGAGATGGATGCAGCGGCCGGGCATAGCGATCGTCCTGCCGGATCAAATTTTCTATCGCCGGAGCATCCGATCCGTACTGAGCCAGGGCACCGAAGCTCTGGGTATTCCTGTGATAGCCGTGGATGGCAAGATTGCGCGTCACCGATGGCCGGTCGTCAAGCGATGCCAGCGTCGCGGCCATGTCGATCGTGTCTTCCCCCATCTTCCGATAGGTGGTCCATTTACCGCCGGTGATCGTTACGAGGCCGGTTTTGGTGACGTGCAGCGTATGATCCCGGGAGAGCGAGGCGGTCCCGGCTTCCGCTCCCGGCGTGCCTACCAGCGGCCGAAGTCCGGTAAACGTGCTCAACACATCTGCCGGCGTCGGGTCCTTGATCAGATAGCGTGCGGCATGCTCCAGGAGGAACTGCAGTTCACTCGCCTCCGGGCGTGGCTCCAGTGGCGTTTCGTCCACCGGTGTGTCCGTCGTGCCGACAACGACGCGGTCCAGCCACGGGATGGCGAACAGCACGCGTCCGTCATCCGTGCGTGGCACCATGATCGCCGTGTCTCCCGGCAGAAACGACCGGTCGAGCACGATATGGACACCCTGACTCGGCACGATCATCGGTTCGAGATCGGGATCAGCCATCTGCATGATCGCGTCCGCAAAAACACCCGTCGCGTTGATCACGACGCGTGCGGGAATCTCGAACTCGCGCCCCGTCTCCTCGTCACGGACGGCGCCGCCACAGACTTCGCCGGCGTTCTGAATCAGGTCGATGCACTTCATGTAGTTGAGGATGACCGCGCCCTGCTCGGCAGCCGTCGTCGCCATGTTGATGGCCAGTCGTGCATCGTCGAACTGCCCGTCGTGATAAATCACGCCGCCGTTGAGCCCCTCCGGGTCGATCGTAGGGATGAGCTCGATGGTCTTCGACTTCGACAGATTCTTGCTGCGACCAATGCCCGCGCGTCCGGCGAGCAGGTCGTACATCTTCAGTCCGATGCCATAAAACGGCCCTTCCCACCAGTCATAATTCGGGACGATGAAGGGGAGGTTGTGGACGAGGTGCGGCGCGTTCTTGAGCATCAGCCCCCGTTCTTTCAGCGCCTCGAGGACGAGTGCGACGTTGCCCTGCTGAAGGTAGCGAACTCCCCCGTGCACCAGCTTCGTCGATCGACTGGACGTCCCCTTGGCGAAGTCGCTCTGTTCGACCAGCAGCGTACGGTATCCGCGCGAGGCCGCTTCGATGGCGCAGCCCAGTCCGGTAGCGCCCCCGCCGATGATCAGAAAGTCCCAGGGTTTATCGGCACGCTCCATCGCGCCGAGCATCTCCTCACGATTCATGAAAGCGTCCCCGTTCTGAGTTGCCGATCATCAGGACTGTTCGTCTTCATCGACGGCCCATCCACGGGACCGTTCGAGCGCGCGGCTCCAGCCCGCTGTCAGGCGTTCGCGCCGCTCGCGGTCGAGGTCCGGCTCGAATCGCCGGTCGACCGCCCACTGGCTGTCGATTTCTTCCTCGTTCTCCCAGAAGCCAACGGCAAGCCCGGCGAGATACGCTGCGCCGAGGGCCGTCGTCTCCGTCACCTTCGGCCGGATCGTCGGGATGTCGAGCAGGTCGGCCTGGAACTGCATCAGCAGGTCGTTCATGGCGGCACCGCCGTCCACGCGCAGCTCCGTGCTGCTGATACCGGAATCCGCTTCCATCGCGCGAAGAACATCGGCCACCTGGTAGGCGATGCCTTCGAGCGCGGCCCGCGCGATGTGACCGGCGGATGTGCCGCGCGTCATCCCGACCATCGTCCCACGCGCGTACTGATCCCAGTGCGGAGCGCCGAGGCCGGCGAAAGCCGGTACGAGGTACACGCCGCCGTTGTCTTCGACGGTGCGGGCGAGCGCCTCGACCTCGGAGGAACTGCGAATGATCTGAAGTCCGTCGCGAAGCCACTGCACGACCGCGCCGGCGATGAAAACGCTGCCTTCGAGGGCGTACTCCGTGCGATCCCCGATGCGCCACGCGACCGTTGTCACGAGGTTGTTCTTCGACGGAACGGCTTCCTCGCCCGTGTTGAGCAGCATGAAGCACCCGGTTCCGTAGGTGTTCTTCACCATCCCACGCTGCGTGCATCGCTGGCCGAAAAGTGCCGCCTGCTGATCGCCGGCGATTCCCGCGATCGGGATAGGCGTCGGGAAGACATCCGGCGACGTCTCGGCATAAACCTCGCTCGACGACCGGACCTCCGGCAGCATCGACCGCGGGACGCCAAGGATGTCGAGCAGCTCGTCATCCCAGTCCATTGTCTTGATGTTGTAAAGCAGCGTGCGACTCGCGTTCGTGACGTCCGTCAGGTGCTGCTTGCCATCCGTCAGCCGGTAGATCAGCCAGCTGTCGATCGTGCCGAAGCAGAGCTCGCCGCGCTCGGCCTTCTCCCGCGCACCATCGACGTTCTCGAGGATCCATCGGACCTTCGTGCCGGAAAAGTAAGAGTCGATCACGAGGCCCGTCTTTTCCTGGAACGTGGGCTCCAACCCTTCGGACTTCAGGCGGTCGCAGTAGCCGGCCGTGCGACGATCCTGCCAGACGATCGCGTTGTAAATCGGCCGCCCCGTCGCCCGCTCCCAGACGACGGCCGTTTCACGCTGGTTGGTGATGCCGATGGCCGCCATGTCCCGCGCGGAGAGGTTGGCGCGCGACATCACCTCGGTCGCAACGCTCACCTGAGACGACCAGATCTCGTCCGGATCATGCTCGACCCAGCCCGGCCGAGGAAAGACCTGCTCAAATTCCTTCTGGGCGACGGCGCGAATCGAGCCGTCATGGTTGAAGATGATGGCGCGTGAACTGGTCGTTCCCTGGTCGAGCGCGAGGATGTAGGGCATGAGCAACAAGCGGTTGGAGTGGCAGGCGAATATATATCGATACGCTACCGGCCCGGGTGTAACGACACCTTAACGGCGCATCGATCTACCAGCGTGCAGGCATGCGGATGAGTCCGAGAGGGGCGATGAAAACGTTGTAGGCGCCGTATAGCAGTTCAAGTACGGGATACCACGGCATCATATTGCGCTCGTCGAACCGGCCGGCGGTGATGCCTACGCTCGTGCCGTGGGCCGTGAGTCGGACGAAGAGCAATGCCGCGCCCCACCACCCGATAAGCATCGGGGCGAGCCACAGCAGGATGGTCGTGGCGTGGAAAATTGTGAGGTGGAGCTGCGCCCACCGAGGATAGAATCGTCCGGCCGATGTATGCCGGATCTTCTGCCGAATCCACTGGCGCAGGGTCGTCGGGGCATCCGTCGGGACGTAGGTTTCCGCGCCAAAAAGCTGCACGACGCGCCCCGTTCTCCGGGCATGCACCTGCTGTACGAACAGATCGTCGTCGCCGCTCAGTGACTGCATCGTCGC
>CAZKDQ010000018.1:20735-24505 GCA_964551345.1 uncultured Rhodothermales bacterium | reverse complement strand
GCGGCCTCGATTCCACGAGTGAGCGCGTGCTTCTTGCGCGGCTCCACAGGATCATCCACCGTCACCAAATTCAGATTCGGATGGCTTACCTGCCAGTGCTTGATGATGGTGCGCGAGGCGTCGTCGGAGGCATCATCCACAATCACAATCTCATAATCCGGATGCGTTTGCCGGGTGAGCGCCTCGAGCAGCTCCGGCAGGTTCTCCTCCTCATTGCGCGCCGCGACGACTACTGATATCGAAGGCGGTAAATCGACCGGCGTATTGAGTATCCGGTCGTACGTGCGGCGGGCAGTTCGGAAGCCATTGTGCAGCATCGCGATGTAGAGAAGCTGCACGATCAGGACCAGGAGGAAAAAAACGATGAGGGGCATTCGCTGAAAATACTGTTCAGACGCATTCAAGGCACGTCGCGTGGAAAACGATAACGAGGGAGCGACGTATGTTTGACGATCTGCGAACCGTGATGCCCGCGCGAATGGCCGAGTCCTCATCGCCACCCAAAGTCGAATTATCGAAGCTGCTTGGCCGGTTCTGGACGATCCCGAACATGCTGAGCCTGTCGCGGCTGTTTCTCGTCCTCCCGATCGGGTACCTCATCGTGACGGAAGGCTCGCTCGTGTTCGTGTCGGCGCTGGTCGTCCTGGTTGTTCTCACGGACTGGCTGGATGGGCGCATCGCACGATGGTCGGGATCGGTTTCCGAATGGGGGAAGGTGCTCGACCCGCTTGCGGATAAGTTTGCAGGCGCCGTCATCGTCCTGGCGCTTGTCATCAATGGTAGTCTTCCACTCTGGTTACTGTTGATGGTCATTGTACGCGACTTGTTGATCGTGTTGGGAGGCATCATCCTTGCCCGCCGCATCGGGCGCGTGGCGATGAGTGTGATGGCGGGGAAGGCCGCCGTAACAGTGCTCGCGCTGACTGTACTTGCCGCGCTCTTGCGCGCTGATCCGCCACTGATGTCGGTGCTCATCAACGCGACGGCCGTCATGATGGTGTATTCGTTCATCGTCTACGCCATCCGGTTCGTGCGGATGTACCGCTACGGACCGCTGCCTATCGATGAGAAGAATCCGGCGATGGGTGAGTACTATCGCGGTGCCGATCATCACTCCTGATGTGGTTCGGTTTCACAAGACATATGGTGGGCAGCTGGAATATCCCCGCTTTCAACATCGTACATCACGCCGCTGACGGAATCATGCGGCCGAACATCTCTCTATAGCCGTGGCCTGCGGCTCTGCTGCCGCATGTACGGCTTGCTCATTCATTAGACATATAAATATCCATGGGCTTTTTCGACCGGTTCAAAACGAAAGAGAAGGAGAAACTGGAGGAAGGTCTCGAAAAGACGCGATCAGGGTTCTTCGACAGGATCAACCGTGCGGTTGCCGGCAAGGACCGCGTCGATGATGAGGTACTCGATCGGCTGGAGGAGGCGCTCGTGGTTAGCGACGTCGGGGTGAAAACGACGCTGCAGATCATCGACCGTCTGGAGGAACGGGTTTCGCGCGATAAGTACGTCTCGACGAAGGAGCTGAATGAGCTCATCCGCGATGAGATCGCGGGGCTGATGCTCGCCAACGCGCCGGGCCGCCCGGCCGCATTCGATGCCCCGCTTCAGAACAAGCCGCACGTGATCATGGTCGTGGGTGTGAACGGCGTGGGGAAGACGACGTCCATCGGCAAGATCGCCCATCGGTACAAGGAAGCGGGCAAGAGCGTTCTGCTGGGCGCGGCAGACACGTTTCGCGCTGCGGCCGTCGAGCAGCTCGACATCTGGGCCAACCGTGCCGGCGTCCCGATCATCAAGCAGGGTGAGGGAGCCGATCCGGCGGCCGTCGCCTTCGACACGGTCGCTGCAGCCAAGAAGCGCGGGGCGGATGTCGCCCTCATCGACACTGCCGGCCGCCTGCACACGCGTGGTGGGTTGATGGACGAGCTCTCTAAGATCAAGCGTGTAATGGACCGCCAGGTGGAAGGCGCGCCGCATGAAGTGCTGCTCGTACTCGATGCCTCAACCGGCCAGAATGCCCTCCGTCAGGCGCAGGAGTTCACCAAAACCGTCGACGTAACCGGCCTCGTGCTGACGAAACTCGACGGCACGGCGAAGGGGGGCATTGTTATTGGCATTTCGAATGAGTTCCAGATTCCCGTAAAGTACATCGGAGTTGGTGAACGTATCGAAGATCTGCAGGTCTTTGATCGCGCCGCATTCGTTGAAGCGCTTTTCTCATGAGGCTGTTGGGCTCGGATCAGCAACCGTTCGTGCAGCAAATGAGACGAGACGCCTTCGGCCGTGGCGCGATGCCCGCCGGTAATGAAGATATTGTAATCGCCCGGCATTGCGGTGGCGCCGGCGCCTTCACCTCTCGTATCTGTAGGCAGAAGTCACATCATATCGCTGCCTTTACTCGTATCGACGCACGTACCGGATCGTTCGCCTCCCTCACTCATGCGATTCCCGTTGCTCATCATGATGCTGGTTCTGCTGTCGGCGCTTCCGGCGCAGGCGCAGGATGAGGGTCAGTTTTTGGTGGATGCGGTAGCGGTTCGGGGCGAGGCTGCCTCCCGCAACGCACGCGTGGATGTGTACGTGAGCGTGCCGTACAACCGTCTTACGTTCCTCAGTACGGCAGATGGATTTGTCGCCGAGTACGAGGTGACGGCGAGTGCTTACCGCGCCGATGATCGCAACCGGCGCCGTGGTCTGGCGCAGACGCGCATCTGGGAGAAGCGGGCAACGACGAATCTCTTCGCGCGCACGCGCTCGGAGGAGCTGCACGACAAGGCGACCAACGCGCTCGACCTTCCGCCGGGGCGCTACATCCTTGAAGTTCGTTTGCGGGATCGCGCATCGGGCGAGGAATACGTGCGGGACCGGCCGGTTGTCGTGCGCAATCTCGATCGTGATACGGCGGTCAGTGACATCGTCTTGCTTGAAGATTACAGCGCTGAAGACAATGCCATCACGCCGCTTATCGGTGGGCGCGTTGGAACAGAGGATGGCGGCTTCAAGCTTTTCTTTGAAGTCTACTCCGACGCGGGGCAGGATGTACGCATCAGCCAGCAAGTGCGCCGCCTCTCGACGGGAAGCCAGGGTTTCGTTCGCTCCATCCTCGGCCTCGGTCGTGATGATGACGGCGATGACGGTGACGTGACCTTTCAGCGTGAAGAGCCTCGACGTCTGACGGCCGGGCGCAACCCGTCCGTAATCGATATCCCGATGAGCGACCTGAAGTCCGGCGAATACCTCGTTCGCGTAGAGGTTCGGGATGAAGTCGGGCGTGCAATTGATGCGGTCGAACGTTCCGTATCTGTAAGATGGAGCGGGCTCGACGATCATATTCGGGATCTGGAGGAAGCCATCGCTCAATTGCAGTACATCGCGAAGCGGGATGAGCTCGACTATATCAAGTCAGCTGAGGGACGCAGCGAACGTCTGGCGCGCTTCCGGGAGTTCTGGGATAAGCGTGACCCGACGCCCGGCACCCCGCGCAATGAGCGGATGGAGGAGTACTATTACCGGGTTGATTTCGCCAACCGGCGCTTCAGTCATCTTCGCGATGGCTGGCGGACCGATCGCGGCCACGTCATGGTATTGTTTGGTGAGCCGGATTTTGTGGAGAGCCCGCTCGGCTCAAGCGCGCGTCCGTATGAGGTATGGTACTATTACCGGATCGGCCGCCGCTTCGTCTTCCTCGATCGCAATAGCATGGGAGACTTCGAGTTGCTGGTTCCGATATGGGATGAGCGGACGCGTATCCG
>CAZKDQ010000018.1:18686-20635 GCA_964551345.1 uncultured Rhodothermales bacterium | reverse complement strand
ATCACCATCGAGCATTTACTATCCTCTATTCACCATCCACAACAAGACGCGGGTGTTTGAATAGCGCGGAGTAGATGTAGCTGACGAGCGATGCGGGGCCGCCGCGATCCTCTAGTCTCGAACATCTGTCCCCCGCAACCTCACCATCAACAACCCACCAACACCGCCTCCGCCATCCGAATCATCTTCATGGGAACGCCGGATTTCGCCGTTCCCTCGCTTCGCATTCTTGCTGAGAACGGCTACATGCCGATCGCCGTCGTTACCGGGCCGGATCGGCGTCGTGGGCGTGGACAGGTCGTAACACCCACACCCGTCAAGCAGGCGGCGCAGGAGCTCGGCATCGAGAAGATCCTGCAGCCGGAGTCGGTGCGTGATGCAGATTTCGCGCGCGATGTACGAGATCTCGACGCGGACGTCATCGTCGTCGTTGCCTTTCGCATCCTTCCCCCGGAGGTCTTCAACGCAGCGCGTCGCGGCTCCTTCAACCTGCACGGTTCACTGCTGCCACGATACCGTGGAGCCGCGCCCATTCATCGCGCCGTAATGGATGGTGAGGCGCAGACAGGGGTCACCACCTTCTTCCTTCGCGAGGACGTCGACACGGGCTCGATCATACGGCGCAAGTACATGTTGATCGGGCCGGATGAGACGACGGGCGAGGTGCATGATCGCATGATGCACCTGGGAGCCGAGGCAGTGCTGGAGACGGTACGACTCATCGACGCAGGCACGGTGGACGCGCAGCCACAGGATGATGCTCTCGCCACACCCGCTCCAAAGATTTTTCGCGAGGATGCCAGGATCGACTGGCATCGGCCCGCGACGGAGGTGCATAACCACATCCGCGGCCTCTCGCCTTTTCCCGGTGCGTGGACGCATCTGGGTGCGACGCAGCTCAAGATCTATCGATCACGCATCGTCTCTGTGGAAGGAACGGCAGGAAGCATAATCGACGCCGCCGATCGTCTCGTCGTCGGGTGTGCCGAAGGTGCCGTCGAGATCGTGGAAATCCAGCCGCAGGGTCGGCGGCGCATGCCGGCAAGCGACTTCCTGCACGGTTATGACATCCACGAAGGCGACATGCTGACCTGATCTTACTCCGCCGCGACCCTGGCCTCTTCACTTACCGCATCGTCCGTCCGCGCGACCAGCGTCTGAACCGGCGCGAAAGTGTATAGCAGCGCCGGCAGAACGAAGAGATTCGATAGCATCGCAATGCCGAGGGTTAGCGCCGTCAGCGCGCCCATGTTGGCGGTTCCGCCGAAGCTCGAAAACGTGAAGATGAGGAAGCCGCCCATCAGCACCAGCGAGGTGAAGAGGATGGCTTTGCCGGTCTCGCTCAACGTGATCCGAATCGCAGCCGCCCGCGCTATGCCTTCCGACTGCAAGATCCGGTACTTCGCCAGGAAGTGGATCGTGTCATCAACGGCGATCCCGAACGCCAGCGAGAAGATCAACGCCGTCGATGGCTTTAGCGTAATGGCGAAGAAACCCATCGCACCGGCTACGACGACCAGTGGAATGACGTTGGGAACGAGGCTAATGAACGTCAGGCGAATGTTGCGGAAGAGCATCGCCATCAACACTGAAATGATCAGCAGTGCCATGGCGAGGCTGCCGATGAGGTTGCGAACGAGGTTCTCGCCGGAGCGCGTTGCGGTGATCGCCGTTCCCGTCACGAAGACGTCGAAGCCTTCATCCGGCATGGCGGTGCGCGCCATCGCGGCAACAGAATCGGCCAGCGTGTTCATCGCCTCCGTTCCGATGTCTTCCACACCAAGATAGATGCGCGCCATCGAGAACGACGAATCTACCATCTGCGGAAGGTTGGAGGCGATACCGTCGCCGGTGTCTCCGCCGAGTAAGTCGCTCAGGGCCGACTCCAGGAAAGGCATCTCGTAAGTCGATGGCAGCCGGAAGTTGGCCGGATGGCCTCCGAAGTAGGC
>CAZKDQ010000018.1:16693-18586 GCA_964551345.1 uncultured Rhodothermales bacterium | reverse complement strand
AAGATGTCCGACGAAATGCGCGTCGCCCCGACGATGCCGATCGCTAGCACGAGCCCGGCAACGGTGAGAATGACGCCCGAGCGCCGCTCCGTGAAAAGCCCGAGCTTGTCGAAAATCGCAGCAAAGACATCGTGTGTGGCGAGCGCAGCTTTGTTCTTCGCGGGCGGACGCATCCTGTCGTACGCGATCGGGATGAGCGTGATCGACAGGATGTACAAAAAGGCGATGCCGATCGTGGCGAACGTACCGAAGACGGCGAGCAGCGCCGATCCGGAAAAGTTCAGCACGAAGAAGCCGACGGCCGTCGTGAGACATGCAAGGAAGGTGGCGAGCCCGACGGTTCGGACCGTCTCGATCAATGCGCCGCGGCGGTCGCCGAGCAGCGCATACTTGTCGAAAAAGCGCGTCAGAAGATGGATCGCGTTGGCCATCCCGATGATCACCAGCAGCGCGGGCAGCACCGCGATAACGATATTCAGCTTGTAGCCGAAGATCGAGATGAGGCCGATCGTCCATACCAGCACCGTCACGACGACGATTGCCGGCAGGATCACCGCCCGCCATGAGCGGAAGGTTAAGAGCAGCAGCAAGAGCGAAGCCAGCAGAGCGAGGAGGGTGAAAAGCGGCGCCTCTGCGCTGACGCGCTTTGCGTAGCTCGTTCGGAGGTAGGGGAAGCCCGCCATCGCCGCGGTCGCCGGAATCGCGGCAACATCCTGTTCGATACGATCCACGAGATCCACCCGCCGACTGGAGTTGTTGAACTCCTCGTTGATCGTCACCAGCATCAGTGTCGAAGAATCCTCCGGCGACACGAGCAGGCCGTTCAAGAACGGCTGCGACTCGATGCGCTGCCGGATCGTCTCCGGAGATTCAGACGCAACGTAAAGAGGCATGGCAACGAGCGAATCCGCCTGCCGCCTCAGGGTCGGCACGTTGGCAAGACTCAGTACGCCTTCGACTCCTTCATACGTCCCGATGCGTTCTGTGATATCGTCGAGCCGCGTCAGGAAATCCGGATCCGCATAATCGGCATCCGTGAACACTACGTACAGAACGGCTTGAGTCTGGCCGAAGACGTCGCTCGCTCGTCTATACTGCTGGATGACCTCCGAATCCTCAGAAAGGAAGTTTCCCGCCGTATGGTCGGTCTCCACCTTCAGCGCCCAGAACCCGAGAAAGGCCGTGACAACCACGACGGCGATGATTATGGGCCTTGGATGAGCGAGGATGGTTTGCCCAAGGCGCGGCCAGAACGACATCGAATCGGGCACGTGCAAGGTTGATCAGTGTGAAGCCGGCGCTTGCGACAGCGGACGAAGTGCGGCGCCAGGTAGCACCTCTGCAGGAAGGCGCCTCCTGTAAAGGGCAGCGTTACATCAGGTTCCACTTGCGCGCGAGCGGCCACAAGCGCGGAAACAATGCCGCCAGACGCCTGATCGGCACGGTGAATGGTATTGAAAATGAACGTGTAACGGCATACTCTACGGGCTATTCTTGGAGAACCGAGTTGCTCAGGCCAGGACGCCGGGTCAGTCGGTTGAATCTCGAATCGCCTGCACGTTCTCGGCCTCGATGCCTTCGCCCCCGATTATATGCCCCAAGACCTGTTGAAGGACCGCTCGGGCAAGCCGCCTTTCGTTGAGCCATACTTGCGCGCCCTCGATCGCATTCAGGGTGAGACGGCCATGGGGCGGGAGGAACTGATCGAGCGTGCATCTACGCTCCTGCGGGAGCTGTCGGGTGATGCGGCTCCGCCTGAGATCACGAGTTTTGCCTACGGGCCGATGGGCATCATCGGCTCGCACACGCATTATTTTGATGGATTTGCGGTGCTGCTTTCGCTTCCGCTGGGAACGGCCGTCGCGGCCCATGTGGCGAAGGAAGGGCCGTCGG
>CAZKDQ010000018.1:7415-16593 GCA_964551345.1 uncultured Rhodothermales bacterium | reverse complement strand
ATCGGACTGAGCGAGGTGCCGGTGAGTGAGCACGACCGCGTCCGAGCTGTGCGCGAGATTATCGAGCGAAACACCGGTCTGCCATTCGGCTCGACTTATCTCATCGGCTCGATTCACGGCGCCGATTCGCGGTACATCCTCGTTGACGGCCTCACCTACGAGCATCTCCCGGTTGAGGTGCCATCGCAGGAAGAGATCGGATGGGGCATCATCCATCCACACAATGATGAGCAGCCGTCGCCGTCGTTTTACGCAGGCAGAAAGGAGTGGATCGAGGAAGCACTCATCCACCTTCAGCAGAAAGCCTTTCCCAAACTGACCTCGTTTCGGGAACTCGAACACCGTGATCTGCAGCGGGCGCTCGGTGCGCTGCCGGGACGGCTGAAGCCGGGTGTGCGCCACCTCGTCACGGAGAACCGGCGCGTGCAGAAGGTCGTTGCGGCGCTCCGCAAAGGTGACTGGCAGTTCGTAGGTGCCCTGCTGATCATGTCGCATGCCTCCCGACGCAATGACTGGAGGAGCACTTCTTCGGGTGCCGATATGATCGTGACGCAGGCAGAGGCGATGACCATCGAAGGGATCTTCGGCGGTGCATCGACGAGCCGTGGCGGCAGCGTTCTCGTTTGCGGCCAGCCGTTTGTGGTGCCGCAGTTCTTTGAGCGAGTGTCGGATCAGTACCGCGAGCAGTTCGGCGCACCTCCAATGACGCTGCTGCTTCAGGACAGCGACGCCGGCACAGCCGGGCGCGCCGAATGATGCATGGCTCCTGCGGCCTTCCATGATTTTATCACAAGCGGCCTGCGCCAATCAGATTTCAGTTAGTAAAGATTTATGACCCATTTCGATCTCGAAGAAGTAACCGAACGAATAGGGCAGGAGAGTGCATTCGTCGAGCCGTTGTTGAATGAGATCGGTCGGGTAGTCGTCGGGCAGCGATACATGCTCGAGCGGTTGTTGATCGGGTTGCTCGCCGACGGGCACGTGCTTCTTGAAGGCGTTCCAGGTCTCGCCAAGACACTAACCGTCAGCGCGCTTGCTCGCGCCATCGGCACATCGTTCCAGCGCATCCAGTTCACGCCGGATCTGCTTCCGGCCGACCTGCTCGGGACGCTCGTCTACAATCAGAAAGAAGGATCCTTCTTCATCAAGAAGGGACCGATCTTCGCCAACATCATCCTCGCCGACGAGATTAACCGTTCTCCCGCCAAGGTGCAGAGCGCGCTCCTGGAGAGCATGCAGGAGCGGCAGGTGACCATCGGCGAATCCACGTTTCCACTGGATGAGCCGTTTCTGGTACTCGCCACGCAGAACCCGATCGAGCAGGAGGGCACGTACCCGCTGCCGGAGGCGCAGGTGGACCGATTCATGATGAAGATCAAAGTCGGCTATCCTTCGCGTGATGAGGAGCTGGAGATCATGCGGCGAATGGGACGCACGGGCGAGAAGGCAAAGGTCGGTCCCGTGGTGGATCCGCAACAAGTGCTTTCGGCCAGGCTCGTTCTGAACGATCTGTACATGGATGAGCGCCTCGAGCACTACATTGTCGATCTGGTGGTGGCTACGCGGCAGCCCGAGCGGCACCGGCTGCGTGGGCTCAAGTCGTTCATCGAATTCGGAGCCTCTCCACGTGCGACGATCAACCTCAACCTCGCCGCGCGGGCACGAGCGTTCCTCGAGCATCGCGCCTACGTGACGCCCGATGACGTGCGTGCCATTGCGCTCGATGTGCTTCGCCACCGTATCGCCGTGACTTACGAGGCTGAAGCCGAGAACGTCACGAGCGATGACATCGTACGGCAGGTTCTCGAAGCCGTCGAAGTACCCTGACGCGAGTTGCACGCTCCGCGCCCCCGAGGACATTCCCGTTGATCCATGTCGAAGCGAGCCAAGTACTTCAAGAAGGAATCGATCACCGTCACCTTCATGGTAGATGGCCTGCGTCGCTATGTCGGGCTGCCTGTTGAGGAGGTGAATGCAGGCAATTCGGATGAACGGCTCGTTACCGAGAGCAACCTGCACCGGCCGGGCCTGGCTCTGGCGGGTTACGTCGATCTCTTCACGGCGCAACGCGTCCAGATCCTCGGAAACACGGAATCACAATACCTCGAGCATATCTCGCCCGAGCAGCGGCGCGAGGCGTTTCACAACCTGATCCAGTTTCCCGTCCCTTGCATCATCCTCACGAGCGACAACCGGCTTGGTCCGGAGCTCATCGAGATGGCGCGTGAGCGGCAGGTGCCGGTTTACCGGACATCCGTCCCTTCAACCGACTTCATGGCGCTGCTGCGCGACTTCCTCAACGATCAGTTCGCGCTTCAGCAGACGATCCACGGGTCGCTTGTCGATGTGTATGGGATCGGGTTGTTGATGATCGGGAAGGCGGGGATCGGCAAGAGCGAAGTCGCTCTGGATCTCGTCGAGCGCGGGCATCGGCTCGTGGCGGATGATGTCGTGGTGATGACGCGCAAGGAAGAGCAGGTGATCATGGGCGCGGGGACCGATCTCGTGCAGCACTTCATGGAAATCCGTGGCCTGGGTCTGGTGGATGTGCGGGCGATGTTCGGCATCCGGGCCATCCGATTTCAAAAGCGCGTCGAAGTAGTGGTGAACATGCACGTGTGGGATCCCGATGAAGAATACACGCGCCTTGGGATGGCCGAGGACAACTTCGACATCCTCGACGTGCAACTGCCGCTGGTTAAGCTTCCCATAACACCGGGCAAGAACATCACCGTGATCTGCGAGGTGATCGCTATGAATCACCTTCTGCGGCATTACGGATATGACCCTGCCGAGGTGTTTTCGAAACGTCTTGCGGAGCGCATCCGCAGCAAGTCCTCGCCGATTCCGAGCCGTGGAATCGAATATTTCGAGCATGACTACGAATAGGAGCTCCTGGCACAGTGGTTGTCACATCTCCCAGAACACGCCGCGGAAGATGAGCTTCCCGTTTAACCGCAAGCTTGGATTGACAGGCGGAGCATGAGAACCTATCTTCTCGCGGATCCCACGTAACGACAGGGTAATAAAGATTCAACCGCGTTTGAGCAGCGGAGACGGCAGGTGAAGTAGGGGCTCGATCCGTGGTTGTGCCGACTGTGGCACGTACCGATGGGCGCTCAACGAGGATCAAGTTTTATGTCAGCAAAGAACCGGTACTACTACTACGACCACGACAACTGTACGTTTGTCGAGGTTAAGCAGAAGGCGGCATCCCTCTCGCGGCAGGTTCTGGCAGTCGGCATCGTGGCCATCTCGCTGGCTGTCGTCATGGCCTTCACGGTCGACAAGATGCTTACTTCTCCCGAGGAGATGGCGCTCCGCGCCGAGAACCAGGCGCTTCAAGACGAGCTTCAGAAGGTCGGAGCTCGGATCGCATCTTACGCCGAGCGGGTCGACGAGCTTTCGGAATCCGACCAGAAGCTCTATCGGACGCTGTTGGAGGCGGAACCAATTTCCGAAGATGTGCGGCGCGTTGGTGTTGGAGGTGCGGATCCGTACGAATCCTATGCACGCTTCACGTCGGGGACGTCGGGAATGCTGCGGCAGTCCGCTCAGATGCTCGATGAGCTTGAGCGTAAGATCTCCCTGCAGAATTCCAGCTACCGCCAGTTGACGCGTCTTGCAGTCGAACGAGATCGGCGCCTCGAGGAGATGCCGGCGATTCTTCCGGCCGACGGAAGGGTTGTCTCAGGCTATGGCGTCCGTTATCACCCGATTTTGAAGGTTCGCCGGATGCACCACGGGCTGGATATCGTTGTGCCCGTCGGTACGCCGGTTCATGCCACGGGCGATGGCGTCGTGAAACAGGCAGGGCGCAACGTCGGCTACGGCAACTACGTCGAGATCGAGCACGGAGACACCGGCTATACGACGCTGTATGCCCACCTCAGCAAGATCTCATCCCACATCAAGCCGGGGCGGAAGGTCACGCGTGGGGAAGAGATCGCCTTCAGCGGCAACACGGGGCGCTCTTCCGGTCCACACTTGCATTACGAGGTGCGCGACGCCGAGAATCGGACGCTCAATCCGGTTTACTTCTTCGCTCCGAGCATGACGCCTCAAGCGTACAATGAGCTTCTGGCGGCGGCCGATCAGGAGTCTGCGTCGCTCGACTAATCCGCATCACACTTAGAAGTCTGCGCCCTTTCCTCAATCTTCAGAGGAAAGGGTGTTTTTTTGCAGGATGCCGCATGTACATTCCCGCCGGCAGAACGACGTGCATCCTGGCGTGTTGCATTTCTTAATGTGAGGCGCTATAGTCCGCGAGGATGGCCGGCAATACATCGGCACGCCGCACGTTTGACTATCATTCTTCGACCCGCGGTCGATTATCGATCTGGTGCAGCCAGAGTCGATACCGGCGCCGCACTTATCGATCATCGACGACCTTCTGAGACCGCAGTATTCAGCTTCGGATAAATATGTACTGGACACTCGAACTGGCATCTTACCTCGAAGACGCTCCCTGGCCGGCGACGAAGGATGAACTCATTGATTATGCGCAACGCACCGGCGCGCCTCTCGAAGTGACCGAGAACCTGGAGGCGATGGAGGATGACGGTGAGCCGTATGAGAGCATCGAGGAGCTCTGGCCCGATTTTCCCACTGCCGACGACGACTTCTACTTCGAGGAAGAGTAGTCGACCCACGCGTTCCTGCATCCGCAGGCGCCGACGATTCGATCAGCGATTGATGAGAGGGAAGTGCCGCGCTGCGATCGGAATCGCCGGTCTCGTTCTAAGCGTATGGCTGGCGGCTCCGTCACGTCTGCATGCACAGCAGCCGTCTCCCGGGGTTGATATCGATGCGCCTCGCGTGGCAGACATCGATTTTGAGGGAGATATCCACTTTCCGCGCCAGCAGCTTTTGCAGCGCGTACGTACGCGCGGAAACCGTCGGCTATTTGCCGTTCCGGGGCTGAACTGGTGGCTCTGGCTTTACCGCCTCGGCGATTCAGGCGCCCTCGGCAGCACGGTCGGTGGCGCGCTCATGTCTGTTGGAGAAGAGCCTGCCCTGCTAGACGTCGGTCTTCTCGAGGCGGATGTCGAACGCCTGCGTAACCTGTATCAGCAGGAAGGATATCGGTCGGCGGAAGTCATTGCCGAGGTTGATACGCCGGCATCGGGCGGCAGTGCGCGCATCACGTTTCACATCGATGCAGGAATGCCGACGTATCTCCGACGCGTCCGCTTCGAAGGCGTCGACGCACTAACGCCCGAGCAGCGCCAGGATCTGGCGCGTTCCTCGCTCCTCCGCTCACGGCGTGCAGAATGGATCGGCCCACAATCATTCGTGGCTGAGAACCGCCTGTTCTCCGAGCCCATGCTCCTGGAAGAACGACGGCGTATCCTGGGCTTCCTGCGCGACCGCGGATACGCATCCATTTCGAGAGATTCTATCAGGGCTCTCGTATTTGCAGAACGCCCCGATTCGTTTGATGTCACGTTCGAGATCCAGCCGGGCGAACGCTACAGGTTCGGTGATGTCCAGTATAACGTCGTCGGACCGGAGCCGGCGAGCCCGGTACGAACGGACACGGCGGAGGTGGGTGAGGGCGAGGTCGCGGTGCGAATTGAAAACGAAAGCCGACTGAAGCCGGTCTTGCTCTACGAAAGTCTGCAGTTCGAGCCGGGGCAGTGGTACAATCAGTCGCGCCTCCTCGCCACGAAGCGCCGCCTCGAAGGCTCCGGCGTCTTCATCTTCACCGATATCCTTGCCGACGTCGACGGTGTCGAGACGGCGCCTGAAGGCAAGCCCGTTCTTCCTCATCGGATCGATCTGCGAACCAGGCCGCGGCACCAGATCCGGTTCGAGACCTTCATGCTGCAGCGCAGCGGTCTTCTCGGCGCAGAGAACGAGATCGGTGCCGGGGCGGGCCTCACTTACGAGAACGCCAATCTCTTCGGGGGCGGCGAGATGTTTCGGATGCGCCTCAGCGGCTCCGTAGCCGCTGATGTCGACTCGCGACTCTTCACGTCGGCGCAAACCGAGATCAACACATCGCTGACGCTGCCTTACCTGGTGCGGCCGTTCGGGCGGCTCGATGAAAGCCTCAACCTCTATGATGCGCGGACGCGGCTCTCGTTCAACCTGCTGACGGCCCGGCGCGACAACCTCAACCTGATCATCCGTGGTCGCGGCTCAGCGCTCTTTCGTCTCGAGGCGCAACACAGCGCGACGGTGACGTCGTGGCTCGACATGGTCGACCTCAGCATCAGTAATCCCGATACACTCAGTGGCTTCCGCGCATCCTTTCTCGATCGCGTAATCGGCGAGGACGGGAACGGCGATCCGGTGCTGGATCCGCTGCAGCGAGCACAGATCCTCGAAGACTACACGCAGCCGCAGATCAACAACGCATTGCGTTACACGCTGCGATCGGCGCGCGTTAATCCCCTTGTTCGGGATCAGGGATACAGCTATGAGATGGCCTTTGAGGTCGGCGGCAACTTGCCCTATCTACTGGATAGGTATGTTTTCACGCAGGGCGATCTCGAGGGAAGCCTGCCCGGGCTGCCGTTTTTCGGTGGTGATCGCGAGAGCCGTCTCGCCTATCGGCGGTATGCCCGCCTGCTGACGGATCTCCGGCAATACCGTCCGCTGGGGCGAGGCACCGTGGTCGCCGGCAAGTTCATCGCAGGCATATCGCACCCGATCGGGCAGTCGCGCGTGGTGCCGTTCGACCGACGATTCTACGCCGGCGGTGGATCCAGCGTTCGAGGCTGGGGCCTGCGGCTGCTCGGGCCAGGCTCGGCGCACTTTGGAGCAACGGGCGAGGAAGTGACTAACATCCTTGGTGGCGACGTGAAACTCGAAGCAGGCGTTGAACTTCGCCAGACGATGTTTCGCAACCTGCTCGCCGCGGACTGGTTAAGCACGCTCTTCGTCGACGTCGGAAACGTCTGGTTCGGCCCGCGCAATCCGGGCTTCGGCGAGGCGTTCCCCGGCACGAGCGACGGCAGGTTTCGTGTACCGGAGTTCATGACTGAACTCGGAGTCGGATCCGGCGCAGGGCTCCGCCTTGCATGGGATTACCTGATCATTCGCCTCGACGTCGCGTACAAGGTTCACGATCCGGCGCGCGCCGGCCTTCTGCCCGATGCGCTGCGAGATCCCACGATCCATTTCGGCATCGGCCACACGTTCTGACAGCCTCAACAGCGCCCCTCTCACATGAGCCATCCCGAGGCTTCGCCGTCCGGACTGCGGAGCATCCTGAAACGACTTTTTCGACGCCCCGTCGATGAGCGTGCCCGCGAAGTCATCGATACGCTGCGATCGGTAACGCATTTTTCAGGCATGTCGAAACGGACGCTGCACACGCTGGCGGATTTCGTACACGTGCGAGACTATCGGCCACAGGAATTTATCTACTACGACGGCGATCCAGGCATCGGGCTCTACGTCATCGCGCGTGGCCGCGTCGCGCTCATGCTCGAAGAGGCCGACGGCGCCGTCCATGAACTACGCTCGGTGCCGCAAGGCGAGATGTTCGGTGAAATGTCCGTCCTCGCCGGATCACGCCGAATGGAAACCGCTCAGGCATCCGAAGAGACGCGCGTTCTCGGGCTTTTTCGGCCGGACTTTCTGACGCTGATCAAACGCCATCCAAAAGCCGGCGCGGAGTTGCTGATGGCGTTTACACGATATCTATCCGTGCGGGAAGTCGCGCTGGTCCGTCGAATTTCACAGCAGGAGGGACGCCTGAAGGCGCTTCGGCTGTTCGACGGCATCACGGGTGCCGAAGACGTAATCCGCGATGACAGCATCGCGGGATCGTTCTAAGGCTCACCGGTAAGTGAAACCGTTTCGCTGCATCAATCCATCTGAAGCATCAGGCTCTTGAAGAAAGGCACCATCATAGAAGTAGACATCGAGAAGTTCGCGGACCGCGGGAAATCACTTGCGCATGTGAATGGCCGGGTCGTGTTCATTCCAGGCGCCGTCCCAGGTGATCGGGTGCGAGCACGCGTCGTCCGGAAGAAGAAGCGTTATGCGGAGGCGCGAATCGATGAGGTTCTTCGAGAAAGCGACCTCCGCACGGCACCGCGCTGCTTCTACTTCGGAACATGCGGTGGATGTAAATGGCAGCATGTGAATTACCAGGCCCAGCTGGAGGCCAAACGCGAGAGCGTTCGTGATGCCCTCGTTCATCATGGAGGATTTGAAGACGTCGAGGTACGCCCGACGATCGGATCAGAGAACGAGTACTACTATCGCAACAAGATGGAATTCTCGTTCTCAGCGGATCGCTGGCTGACGCCGGATGAAATCGCTACGGGATCCGATTTCGATACCGATTTTGCGCTCGGCCTTCATGTGCCGGGCAATTTCTACAAGGTGCTCGACCTCCACGAATGCCATCTGCAATCGCCGCGCAGCGCCGAACTCGTCAACGATTTCCGCGCTTTTGTAAAGGATCGTGGATGGGAGCCATGGGACATCCGCAACCATACGGGATTCCTGCGCCATTTCGTCATTCGAACGGGTGAACGGACGGGTGAGTGGATGGTCAATCTCGTCACGAACGGCTATGACGAAGAGAAAATGGCTGAAGTGGCGATGCTCTTGAAAGATCGTTATCCGGAGGTCGTGACCTTCGTGAACACGGTGAACACCGGCGTTGCGCAAACCTCCTACGGTGAAGCCATCCACACGATCTTCGGCTCGGGAGTCATCCACGATATGATCGGGCCGTACAAATTCGAGATTGCACCGAACGCTTTCTTTCAGACCAACACGGCGCAGGCCGAACGGCTCTACTCGATTGCAAAGGAATTCTCGGCAATCGGTCGAGATGATCTCGTTTACGATCTTTACTGCGGCGCCGGCACGATTTCGATTTTCGTCGCGGATCAGGCGAAGCGGGTGGTCGGGGTGGAGCTTGTGGAGGAAGCCGTCGCGAACGCTCGCGCGAACGCCGAGATGAACGACGTTGAAAACTGCACTTTCGTCACCGGAGACATGCTTCAGCTCTTCGATGACGCGTTCATCACCCAGCATGGAAGGCCGGATGTGCTGATCGTCGACCCACCGCGTGCCGGAATGCACCCGAAGGTGGTCAGGCAAATCGGCGAGCTACGGCCCGAGCGCTTCACCTACGTCAGCTGCAACCCGCTCACGCAGGCACGTGACCTGAAAGACCTGCGCGATATTTACGAAATCGAAGCAGTGC
>CAZKDQ010000018.1:0-7315 GCA_964551345.1 uncultured Rhodothermales bacterium | reverse complement strand
GCGAATGTGGAAGTGCCGCTTGTCCTGCTCGACCTGATAAAGGAGGCGGCGCCGGACGTCCAGCGCGTCGTAATCACGAGTTCGCTCGCCGCGGTAGGTGCATGTGAGGGCGGCATCGCCGATGAGACTGCGCCGCTTCATCCCGTGAGCGACTACGGGCGAAGCAAGGCGCTGATGGAAGAAGAGGTGAGGCGCCGGATGACTCTGGAGGACACGCCGCCCATCACCATCATCAGGCCACCGGCCGTTTACGGTCCGCGCGAAGCCGACATCTATGCGTTTTTTCAGACGGTCAATCGGGGGATCGTGCCAGTTGTAGGAGGCGGTGATGATGCGGCACTGACGCTCGTCCATGTGAGAGATCTTGTGCAAGGGATGATCGCGGCGGCGGAGAGCGATCGCAGCGTCGGTGAGACGTACTTCCTCGGCACCGACCGGCCATACAGTTGGAACGAGATCAAGGAAGCCGCGACGACGGCGCTTGGAAAGCGGGCGCTGACGATTCCCGTGCCTGAGGCGCTGATCCAACCGGTCGGTGCAGTCGCGGAGTTCGTCGGCAGGCTTACCGGCACGTATCCACCGCTCAATCGCGAGAAGGCACGCGAGATACGGCATGCCTGCAAGATGTGTTCATCCGAAAAAGCCGCGCGAGACTTTGGTTATCGATCCGAAGTCGGGCTTGAGGACGGCATTACCGAGACGATACGCTGGTACAGACAGGAAGGGTGGCTGTGAGATCAAGCCGGCCGCCTGAAACGGTATCCGAAGTTGACGGATCGAAAGTCGCCTGCCATTTCGATCGGTGGAGAGATGTCGAAGGTTTTTCGGCGGGCTCTGGCATAACCTTGAATTGGAATCATCCAACATCACGCGGCGTTGGGTTGAAACTGCCGTTTTTCAGACGAAATTGAATCTTTTATACCCGTGAGCGCGCTCGGATTTAACACCGGCTATATCGAGGAGTTGTACCGTCAGTATCTGGACAACCCTGACAGTGTCAGCGAGAGCTGGCGCGAGTTTTTTGCGGATTACCGGCCCACCGAATCATTCCTTGCCGCGGCAGAAGCGCGGCCTGTACCGACGGACGGAGGCGCCGGCGCACCGGCCAGGGGAGACGGCGCACTTCCGGAGCCCGTAACGCCGGCCTCGGCACCGGCCGGTTCCGGCATCCTCGACTCCGAGACGAAGGCGATCCGAGGCCCCGCCGCACGCATCGTCGAGAACATGGAAGCGAGCCTCGGCGTGCCGACCGCCACGTCCATCCGGACGGTGCCCGTCAAGTTGATGGCCGAGAACCGGCAGCTCATCAACGACTTCCAGCGCAACGCGGGCGGCGAAAAGGTATCGTTCACGCACCTGATCGCCTGGGCGCTTGTGCAGGCGCTCAAGGCGTTCCCGACGATGAACACTACGTTCCGGCACGAGAACGGGACGCCGGAGCACGTCATTCCGAAGCATGTCAACCTTGGCCTCGCCATCGACATCGAGCGCCGCGGCAAGCGGACGCTGCTGGTGCCGAACATCAAGGCAGCCGAGGAGATGTCGTTCGCTCAGTTCCTGGGCATCTACAACGATGTCATCCGGCGCGCGCGGGAAAACAAGCTGGAGATCTCGGATTTCGAGGGAACGACGTCGACCCTCACCAACCCGGGCATGATCGGTACGACGATGAGCGTCGCGCGCCTCATGCCGGGTCAGGGTGTCATCCTCGGCGCCGGCGCGATCGGCTATCCGCCAGAGTACCACGCCTATTCACCGGACGTGGTGAGCAAGTCCGGCGTCTCGCAGGTGATGACGATCACCTCCACGTACGATCACCGCGTGATTCAGGGCGCCGAGAGTGGCGCGTTCCTGCAGTACATCGGCGAGCTGTTGCTCGGCGAGCACAGCTTCTATCAGAACATCTTCAGTGATCTCGGCACGCCGCGGCAGCCGTATCGGATCACGCGCGATTCCACGCCGCGGCTTGGTCAGACCGAGCAGGAGCAGGAAGCTGAGATGGTCCGCAAGCAGGCGGCCGTCCTGCAGCTCATCCGGGCTTACCGCGTTCGCGGCCATCTTCAGGCGGATGTCAACCCGCTCGGTCATGACTGGACGTACCATCCCGAGCTTGATCCGCATGAGTACGGCCTCACCATATGGGACCTCGATCGCCGCTTCATAACCGGCGGCCTGGGAGGGAAGGAGATCCTCCCGCTGCGCGAGATCCTCTCTATCGTGCGCGATACCTACACGCGCAAGATTGGAATCGAGTTTATGCACATCTCCGATCCGCAGGAGAAAACCTGGCTTCAGGAGCGGATCGAGCCTGTGCGGTGTGAGGAACCGCTGTCTCCGGAGATCAAGCATCGCATGCTTCAGAAGCTCAACGCCGCAGAGGCGTTCGAGCGCTTCCTCCACACGAAGTACATCGGGCACAAGCGGTTCTCGCTTGAGGGTGCGGAATCCGTCATCCCCATGCTCGACACCATCCTGAGCGACTCTGCCGAACAGGAGGTCGAAGAGGTGGTGATCGGGATGGCGCATCGCGGGCGGCTCAACGTCCTCGCCAATATCCTCAACAAGCCCTATGAAGTGATCTTCTCCGAGTTCGAGGGCAACATCGACCCCAATACGACACAGGGTTCGGGAGATGTGAAGTACCACCTCGGTGCTCGCGGCGTGCATGAGTCGGATTCAGGGCACAAGGTGAAGCTTAGCCTCGCATCGAACCCGAGCCACCTCGAGGCGGTGAGCCCGGTCGTTGAGGGAATGGTGCGCGCGCGCCAGGAGATCATGCGCACGCGCCCGGATCTCGAGACGCCAACAGGCGACTATCTCGATGCCGTCATTCCGATACTGATTCATGGTGATGCGGCTTTCGCCGGTCAGGGCGTCGTGGCTGAGACGCTCAACCTGAGCCAGTTGCGCGGTTATCAGACCGGCGGCACGATTCACGTCGTGATCAACAACCAGATTGGCTTCACGACGCAGCCGTCGGATGCCCGCAGTTCTACCTATGCGACGGACATCGCGCGGATGATCCAGGCGCCGATCTTTCACGTCAACGGTGATGATCCTGAAGCGTGTGTTCGTGTTGCGCGCCTGGCGCTCGACTACCGGCAGGTCTTCAACAAGGACGTCGTTATCGACCTGCTCTGCTATCGCGTGCATGGTCATAACGAGGGCGACGAGCCGACGTACACGCAGCCGCTCCTTTATGAGAAAATCGAGGCGAAGCGCTCGCCCATGAAGCTCTATACCGAGGTTTTGCTGCGGCGTGGAGAGATGGATCCGGACGCGGCAGAGAAGCTGCTCGACGACTACCGCGCTCGATTGCAGGAGGCATTCGATCGTACGAAGGAGATCGACAAGCAGGAAATCGCGGATGGTTTCGAGCTGTTGCAGGAGCGCAAGCTGGACACGCTGCATCCGGCCGATGTCGACACGCGTGCACCGATGGATGATCTGCTTGACGTCGCTCGGGCGCTTTCGAATCTGCCGGGCGACTTTAACGTGCACCGCAAGCTCGTGCGTCAGTTCGAGCGACGCGAGAAGCTGTTCCAGGACGAGAAGCGCATTGACTGGGGCTTCGCCGAAGCCCTTGCATTCGGATCTCTGCTCCTGGATGGATCACGCGTGCGGCTGAGCGGCCAGGACTCACGGCGCGGTACGTTTAGCCATCGCCACGCCGTCCTCTACGACCAGAAAACGGGTGAGGAGTATATCCCGCTCAACAATGTGCGTGAGGATCAGGCGCGCCTGCTGATTTACGATAGTCTGCTATCAGAGTACGCCGCATGCGCATTCGAGTACGGCTACTCGGTTGCAGATCCGGATGCGCTTGTAATCTGGGAAGCCCAGTTTGGCGACTTCGCCAATGGCGCGCAGATCGTCTACGACCAGTTTCTTTCGGCCGCGGAAGAGAAGTGGGGCCAGCGAAGCAGCCTCGTCCTCTTGCTTCCACACGGTTATGAAGGTCAGGGGCCGGAGCACTCATCCTCGAGGCTGGAGCGCTTCCTGCAGCTCTGCGCGGAGGACAATATGATCGTCGCGACCTTCACGACACCGGCGAACCTCTTCCACGCACTTCGTCGACAGGTGAAGCGCAAGGTGAAGAAGCCGCTGGTGGTGATGGCGCCGAAAAGCCTGCTTCGCCATCCGATGGTTGTATCGACTCCGGAGGATCTGACCGAGGGGCACTTCCACGCGGTTTATCCTGCGGAAGCCGATCCGAAGAAGGCGAAACGTCTGGTCTTCTGCAGCGGCAAGCTGTACTTCGACCTCGTCAAGGAGCTTTCGGACGAGGAACGCGAGACGGTTGCGATCACGCGGATCGAGCAGTTCTATCCGTGGCCTGAGGACGAAGTGAAGGCCGAGATCGAACGCTACAAAGACGTCGAAGACGTGGTATGGGCGCAGGAAGAGCCGGCTAACATGGGGGCCTGGGGATTCCTCCGCCACCGTCTGGACGACCTGCTGGAGGCTCAGCACGGTGAGTGCGCCAAGCGGATCAAGTACATCGGACGGCCCGCAAGCGCAAGCACGGCCACGGGCTCAGCCAAGGTCCACGAGAGCCAGCAGAATGAAATCGTAAATCAGACGCTGCGGCGCAACTCCTGATCGGAATCAGGAGGAGGGAGGAAGCTTACCCAGCGCAACGGGTTTCGCGGCAACGGCGCGGCGGGCGGGAGCCTGCTGCGCCGGTTTCCGCCAGAGCGGAACCGAAGAGCAGGGTTCACCGAACATCAGTTTGGCAGCTACGTCCTGAAGACGATTTGTCGCCGTAACATAGGCGCTGATCGGCACGATCTTTCCTCCGCATCCCTTGACGACGACGTTGCGGTCGCGGTAACGCTCCCAATCGACTTCATCGAGCGCCCTCGTGAAGTGATCACGGATAACGTCGGCGGCACGGCCGGGGCCAACGGATGCAGCGAGATCCTTCAGGCGCGTTGCAACGAGCATGAACGCCCACGTCGGGATGATGGCGTCGGTCGAGCAGTAGACGGCGACATGCGCTCCGCGATACGGCTCCCAGTCGAACTCACGCAGCGCCTCACGGAAGGATTTCTCTCTCAAAATCAGGCCTTCCATCAGAAACGGCGCGATGTCGATCTCGCGCACCGGAGCGCCTTCCCACAACTCCTCGAGGTTGAACACCTGAATATCGCTCTGCGCGACTCGGTTGACGATCGGCTCCATCAGATCTATTGACTTGGTGACTATCTTCTGATCTGCGCTTACTACGCGGCACGTCAGAGACTGATTCTCCAGATGAATCGCCACCGGGATTACCAGAGCCTGCGTCTACAACGCGGCCAGCGCTTCGTGAATGATCTGGAGCACGCGCTGGACGTCGGCGTCCGTCGTGGGTCGGCCAAGGCTGAAGCGGATGGTCGCCATGGCGTCAGCGTCGCTTAGACCCATCGCCTTGAGAACGTGACTCGGCCGCCCGGAGCCCGAAGCGCAAGCACTTCCGGTAGAAACGGCGAGCTTGCGGATGAGCGGAACGAGGCGGCTTGACGGTACGCCGGTGAACGTAACGCTGGATGTTTGCGACAGGCGCTCGGCCGCCGATCCATTGACTCGAACGCCTGCTCGTTGCTTTGTCAAGCCACGCTCGAAGGTGTCACGAAGTCCGGCAAGACGCTTCTGCTCCGGCGTCACGGATTTCATGGCCAGCGCCGCGGCCGCGCCCAATCCAACGATTCCCGGTACGTTCAGCGTGCCCGCACGAAGGCCCGACTCCTGTCCGCCACCATCGATGAGCGGCAGCATCCGAAGACGTGATGCATCAGGATTACGGATCAGTGCGCCGACGCCCTTGGGGCCGTAAAACTTGTGCGCAGAGCACGTCAGCAAATCGGCTGCGGAGGCATCAACCTCCAGCTTTCCAGCTGCTTGCGTGGCATCCGAGAGAAAGACGACGCCTCGTTCCCGTGCGATCTCATAAAGCCGCCGAATCGGATGCACGACCCCGGTTTCATTATTGGCCCACATCACCGAGAGAAGAACCGTTTCGTCTCGAAGGGCCTCTTTGGCAGCGTCCAGGTCGACGCGCCCCTGGTCATCCACATCCAGATACGTGACCTCGAATCCTTCGCGCTGAAGTGCGGCGTGAGTATCGAGAACGGCGTTGTGCTCCGTCTTCACCGTAACAAGGTGGCGCCCACGAGCTTGCCGTGCGCGCGCCGTTCCCTTGACTGCGAGGTTTAGCGCCTCGGTTGCTCCGCCGGTGAAAGTGACCTGCGGCGGCTCGGTGTGGAAGAGAGCCGCAACTTGCTCGCGCGCGCTCTCAACCGCCTCGTCAGCCATCCATCCATAGGCATGGCCGCGGCTGGATGCATTCCCGAAGTGCTGCGTAAACCACGGCAGCATTGCCTCCAGCACCGATTCATCCACCGGTGTGGTAGCGTTGTAATCGAGATACAGCGGAAGATCCATCGGTGAGCGCCGCGTGGTTAGAGCATCCCCTCGCGCTCCAGTTTCTTGTACACCTTCGTGCGCTTCTTGAGCTGCTTTACGACGTTCGGATACGCCTTGTTGTACATCTCGGTGACGGTCTCGACGCGTGCAATGCCGTCATTGGCGTGAGCCTTCCACTTGCACGCGTTCCAGAGTGCCTTGCGCAGGCCCCAGCGACCGAGAGAAAACGTCTTGACGCGCCGCTTGCCCCCATCGATTACGGCATCAGCTTCGATTCGCGCCGTGTTGTTCTCGATGTTGAGGCGCACGCCCGGGACGCCGCTCGTCGACCGCGCCTCGGCGGCAATCCGCGTACCAGGTAACGGCTCGGGCAGCTCTCTCAGCTTCTCGTCTCGGTAGGCTTCGGCGGCCTCGAAGGCATCGTCTGAGCTACCGTAACGTGTATCGGAAAAAAACTTCGTGTGGCGGTTCCGGTGACGGGTGATTCGGACCTGCCACCCGTGCGTATTATAGGTGTCGATACGCACAACGTTGGTGGGCCGGCTCATGGAGTGGTTAGGGGAGCGGTTAGAGAGATGAGGGGCACTTTATTGGAAGTCGTAGGCGTGATCGGGTACCTGCGGCATGCGCAAATTCGCACCTCGACACAATCGACCTGATGGGCGGAATGAGGCTACGTGATCAATTGCTCGCTGGATGCGCTCGGGCGGCAACGAAAAGCCAGTCAGTTGATGTTACTCCTCCAGGAATCGGCTTTATCAACCGACCTGTTGAAGAAAGCGGGCTCTGCAATGGCAGATTAACCTCGCTCAAAACAACAACTTGAGCCGCAAGATGGATGGTTGAAGTCCGATGCAAAGTAAATCACTTACCTGCTACGCCGCTACATCATTCTCATGACACTTAT
>CAZKDQ010000017.1:0-34114 GCA_964551345.1 uncultured Rhodothermales bacterium | reverse complement strand
TGACTTCGGGTGAACGCAGATCAGGCAGGATATCGCACAGTTCAGGACGGCATCCGACCGTTCTAATTGTTAAACGGGCAGGCAGCACGCGACGGAATACCTTCGGCGTTAGCGGGCATTGATGCGGTTACGCGCCCTACCCTGCTCAGGAAGCGATAGGGATTGCATAGCCGGCGTGATGCCTCCTCACGTCACCCTAACCCATATCGCGAGCAACCATGATGCGAAGAATCGCAAGCCTGGTCGCCCTGCTGCTGATCGGCGCCGTCCCGGCGATGGCTCAATCCGGGACCATCACAGGTGTAGTGACCGACGCAACAACGGGCGATCCCGTCCCGGGTGTGAACATCATCCTCATTGACCTCGACATGGGTACGGCATCCGACGTTGAAGGTCAATACACGCTAACAAGCGTTCCCGCCGGCACGCACACCGTGCAGGCGTCGTTCATCGGTTATGAACCCTACGAGGCCACGGTGACGGTACGCGCAGGCGCAACGACCCGCCATGACTTCGTGATGGGCGCCGACGTTATCGGGTTGGAAGACATCGTCGTAACCGCTCTCGGAATCGAACGTGCAGAGCGGTCGCTGGGATATGCAATTCAGGAAGTTGACGCAGCCGCTATCACTCGGGTGCCCGAGACCAACTTCGTCGACGCACTGTCCGGTAAAATCGCAGGAGCACAGCTTAATGCGTCCAATACGATGGGTGGATCAACTCGCATCGTTCTTCGAGGCGCCACATCCATTGCCGGTAATAACCAGCCGCTCTTCGTAGTCGACGGTGTTGTTCTTGACAACTCAAACTTTACTTCGACGAACCAGGCCCGCGGCGGCGGCGGCTACGACTACGGCAACGCGGCGGCGATGATTAATCCCGAGGATATCGCGTCCGTATCCGTGCTGAAGGGAGCGAGTGCTGCCGCGCTTTATGGATCTCGCGCGGCGAATGGTGTCATCCAGATCACCACGCGTAGCGGCCGCGGCACGCGCGGCAGTGCGGTCACTGTCTCCACGAGCGCGACGTTCAACTCGGTCTACGGCCTTCCCAACTACCAGAATGAGTATGGCGGCGGTGCCTACAATCCGTTCTCTCAGAACGCCGAGGGCCAGCTTGTGGCAGACTTCGGCACGGACCAGTCCTGGGGGCCTCGGCTCGACGGACGGGCCGTCAGGCAATGGTACAGCTATGACGATGTCAACGGTCTATTGGGGCAGCCGACGCCATGGGTTGCCGCACCGAACAACGTCCGAGACTTCTTCGACACGGGGTTGCTGCTAAACACGAACGTCGCCTTCACCCAGGGCGCCGAGAACTACAACTACCGGCTCTCACTGACGAACGTCAACCAATCGGATGTCTTCCCGAATGCAGAACTCAAGCGTAATCAGGTGGCGTTCAATGGAGCGCTGGACATCACCAGCCGCCTTACGGCCTCAGTTTCTGCCAATTACGTTCTTGAAGACGTAGTCGGCCGGCCGGGTACGGGCTACCACGGCGCAAATGTCTTCCAGCAGTTCAATCACTTCGGCCAGCGGCAGATGGAGCTCGGGCCGAACGGTTATATGCGTGATTACACGCGGCCAGACGGCACAATGCGCGGATGGAACTGGGCGAATCCCTCGACGGGGCAGATGGCCTACTTCGCCAATCCGTACTGGGTGCGATACCGCGACTTCCAGAATGACGACACGCAACGCATCTACGGCAATGTCAGGCTCACGTATCAGTTCACGGATGAGATCGAGCTGACCGCTGAAGCTCGCAATGACTTCTACACCGCGCGTCGAGAGGAACGCGTCGCGACGGGTAATCGCATCGCGGGCCTCGGTCTTGATTCGTATAACGAGGCGTTCCGTGAGGTGCAGGAGACCAGTGGCCAGCTAACGCTGCGGTACGGCGGCGACCTCTCGCCTGATTTCAGCCTGAACACCTTCATCGCGACCGAATATCGCTACAACGACTACTTCCGCAATGCTGTCGGAACAGCCGGTGGCCTTAGTGCGCCCGATGTGTATAACCTCACCAACTCCACGAGCCGTCCGACAGTCGACGACTACTTTGAGGAGCAGGCGGTGTTCGGCATCTTCGGCAGCGCGACGCTCGGGTATCGTGACCTGTTCTATGTCGACGCCACGCTGCGTAACGACTGGGCTTCGACGCTTCCGGAAGGCGAAAACTCGTACCTCTATCCGTCCATCGGTACGAGCCTTGTCTTCAGCGAACTCGGTCCGCTTGCTGGGTCGAACATACTGAGCTTCGGCCGGGTGCGCGCGAGTTGGTCCCAGGTTGGTAGCGGCACGGATCCGTATCGGCTGTCCGTCACCTATCCGTTGGGTACACCATACGGCTCAAACCCGCTCCAGTCGCTGCCAACGACGCTTCCGAACCAGGACCTGCGGCCGGAAATCACGACGAGCTGGGAAGTCGGCACGGAGCTTCAGCTTCTACAAAACCGACTCGGCCTTGACGTGACCTACTATAACTCGTCGAGCCGCAACCAGATCATCGCCGTCGAAGTCTCGCGCGCCAGCGGATACGTTCAGCAGCTCGTCAATGCGGGCGAGCTGGCAAACCGCGGCGTAGAGATCGAGCTGAGCGCAACGCCGTTTCAGACGCGCGATTTTCAGTGGGACATCAACGTAAACTGGGCGCGGAACGTCAGTGAGCTCGTCGAGCTTGCTGAGGGCCTCTCGACCTACACGCTGGGAACGGCTCCCTTCGGGCCTACGATAACCGCACGCCTCGATCAGCCTTACGGCATGATGCGAGGCACGACGTTCCTGCGGGATGAGAACGGCAACAAGATTATCCAACCGAACGGCACCTATGCAGTCGGTCCTGTGGATAATCTCGGCAGCTACATGCCGGATTGGACCGGCGGCATTGGAAGCACCTTCATGTATCGCGGCCTGAGCGCGAGCTTCTTCATCGACGGCCAGCGCGGCGGCAACATCTTCTCCGTATCAAATCTCTTTGGACTCTATAGTGGCATTTTCCAGGAGACCGTGGAGGGGAATATCCGTGAGGTCGGCATGATTCCCGAAGGCGTCACGCAGGACGGACAAGTCTGGACCGAGCGTGTCGACCCGAATACGCTCTTCGCAGCGCTCTTCGGTCTCCACGAGGCGCAGGTTTTCGATGCGAGTTTCGCACGCCTGCGGGAAGTCAGCATAGGGTATACGCTGCCCCCGCAGTGGGTCACGAACCTTCCGGTGCAGGCCGTCTCGATCTCGGCTGTGGGGCGCAACCTCGCGCTGCTCTACAAGAATACGCCGAACTTCGATCCGTCAACGGCACTGAGCTCGGGTAACGTCCAAGGGGTTGAGGCGGGGCAGATCCCTCCGCAGCGATCAATTGGCGTGAATCTCCGATTGACCTTTTGATCAACGGCTCCTCAGTCGGCGGAGGTAATCTCTTAAGAGGTGGCACACGCCGCCGGCTGAGACCAACGACAGCTCAATTGCCCTCAATATGGACGACGCAATGAAAAGAACTTACTTCAACATCGGGGTGGTGGTCGTCGCGACCCTCTCTCTCGTGATGAGCGCGTGCGATGGCATCACCGACATAAACGACAACCCCAACGCGCCGACGGACGCCACGACTCCGTATCTGCTTACGGATGCGCAGATGGCGCTCGCGGACAACTACTGGGGAGACTTTACGGCGGGCCGTTTCGGCCTCGTCTACGCCCAGTTCTGGTCACAGAACCAGTACACGAGTGAGGATCGCTATGACTTCCCCAATGCGCGTGCAAGCTCCGTCAACAACATGTGGGGAAACTACTATCTGATTCTGAACAATCTGGAGCAGATAAAGCGCCTGAATCGGGAGGATCCGAACGCGTACAGTCTTTACGGAGACAACGACAATCAGATCGCCATCGCGCAAATCTTGCAGGCGTGGATCTTCCACACGATGACGGATATCTGGGGGCCCATCCCGTTCCACGATGCGCTTGGCGGGGCAAGCAATCCGTCGCCGGAATATACCGAGCAACGTGACGTCTACATGAGCCTGCTCGATTCGCTGACGGTGGCCAATGATCGAATCAATCTTGGTGCGCCTGGTATCACTTCCGGCGACATCATTTATGATGGCGATATGACGCAGTGGAAGCGATTCGCAAACTCGCTTAAGATGCGCATCGCGATCCGGATGGCAGACGTTGAACCCGGTGCAGCTGCCGAAGCAATCCAGGAAGCGCTCGCTGCGGGCGTATTTGAAAGCAATGCCGATAATGCGCTTCTCTCCTACCTCTCGGAAGCGCCGCATCAGAATCCGATCTTCCTCAACTACCTCGGTGGTCGAGACGACTGGCACGCATCCGAAGCGTTGATTGATCTGATGAACGAACACGAGGATCCGCGCCGGTCTGCATATGCTGAAGAGACCGCCAATGGTGACTACGCCGGCTTCCCGTACGGGCTTAACGAAGGCAATGCGCAGGCGCTATATGGGGCGGAAGATGATCAGTACTCGCGCCCGAGCGCGGAGGTCATATCTGCTACCTCGCCTGCGATTCTCATGCTCTATGATGAGGTGCTTTTCATCCAGGCGGAAGCGGCTCAGCGCGGTTTCATTGCCGGCGACGCGGAGGCGCTCTTCTACGATGCGGTGGAGGCGTCCCTCAACTTCTGGGGGGTGGATGATCAACAGGAGGTGGACGCCTTCCTCGACGGGCTCACGTACGATGCAGCCAACTGGCGCCAGTCGCTCGGTGAGCAGAAGTGGCTCGCGCTGTATATGCAGGGCGTCCACGGCTGGGCCGAATGGAGACGCCTCGACTTTGAAGGCGTACTGCGAGCGCCGGCCGACGGGCCTATCCCTGATTTCGGCCGCGACATTGCCATCCGGTTGACTTACCCGCTGAACGAGCGGAACCTCAACGAGGAGAATCTAGAGCAGGCCATTCAAATGCTCGGTGGCCCCGACACCCAGGGCACACCTGTCTGGTGGGATGTCAACTGACGTGACGAAGCGCCGGCGTCTTTGTCTGCGCGTTTCATCATTCCACCACAATCCGATACTCAATCTGGTACCATGAAAAGACCTATGAAGAATACATCGGGAATGCCGCTTCTTGCCGCTGTGGTTTTCACCATCGTTCTGGCTGGATGCGGTACATCGGGAGAGCAGAACTTCGGCTGGGAGCCGGGCAACACACTGGCAATAGCCGGTGGGCCGAGCGAGCTAGTTGCGGGCGAAACGGAATCGTACTACGTCCGCGGCTTTACCATCAACAAGAACTACACATGGAACCTCGACGGAGGAACCCTCGAAACCAGGCGTGATGGGGAATACGTTGATGTGACGATCGATACCCCGGGCACCTATACGCTCACCGTGTCTAATGGAGAGCAAGAAGGCAGCCGAACGCTGAACGTCGTCGAGCCCGAAGAAGATGAGGATGAAGTGTAGGCTGTTCGTCCTGAAAGCCGGACAAGTGCCGGCAAACGACGGACGATCTTCCTACTCCCTCAGGCGCTTATAGCTTCGCCTGACAAAGCCCTCGGCCATTGTTGGTCGAGGGCTTCTTGCGTAGTGAAGCATGCCAACGCGGCCGTGTCTTTTGAAAAACTACCCGCGCACCAGGTCGTATGACGCTTCTTTCCGGAGCACCTCCTTCAGCTGAATGAATCGACTCTTCAAGGATCCCTCTCTCGATCGCGCCGAGCGAATCCAGCTCTATGTCGCGATCGGAATGCAGATCATCCTTCTCATCGCGTTCGTAGTCGCGCTGCTCGAAACGCAGTGGCTAACCGCTTTCCTCGCCGCCGGCGCGTTCGTCGTCACACTGCTGCCGGCTTTCATTCGGAGAAACTACCGAGTCTTCCTCCCACTGGAGCTCGATTTCTTTCTGATCCTGTTCATTTTCGCCTCGCTTTTCCTCGGCGAAATCCGCTCCTACTATGAGCGCTTCTGGTGGTGGGACGTCGTTCTCCACACGTCCGCCGGCGTGGCCATGGGCATCATCGGGTTTGCGCTCGTGTTCGTGCTCAACCGGCACCAGAAGGTGAGCGTAATGCTCTCGCCGTTTTTCGTCGCCTTATTCTCGTTCTGTTTCGCAGAAACGATAGGCGTGCTGTGGGAGATTTTCGAGTTCGCAGTGGACAGCTTCTTCGGCACGAACATGCAGAAGTCGGGCCTCGTCGATACGATGTGGGATCTCATCGTCAACACGGTTGGCGCAGCGGTTGTCTCCTTCGCGGGCTACTTCTATGTGCGCGGCGGCCACTCCCGGTTCTTCGACCGGCTGCTCAGACGCTTCCTTGAAGAGAATCGGCTTCTGGGAAAGCCGGAGGCATCGGAGAAATCATGAGGAGGGCAGATGATGATCAATCAACGGGTGCCATGCGTCAGGCACTGACGATCCATCCTCATATCCGCATCAACAAAAAAAGGAACCACCTCGGTGAGATGGCTCCTTCGAAATTTCTACTGCTGAAACCGCAATCGGAATCAGGAAACCGGTTATCAATACCGGCGGCTATGCCTGCGGGAGTTACGCTGAGCTTTCTCTTTCGCGACTCGCCGCTCCTCGGAAGGCTTCGTAAACGCCATGTTCTGGCGATAGATGCGCAATACGCGGCTACGGTTAACAGAACGCTTGAAACGGCGCAGCGCCCGATCGATCGATTCCTTATCTCGTACCTTAACTCCGACTGCCAAAGTGACTCTCCTCTTGAATAAAGCTGGTTTGCGGTTTCGGTATAGAGCGCCAAAAATAACGCTACAGAAGACATCCTACAAGTTCACGGGAATGAATGTTTCATGAGTCATCGGCTGGATCTCCAGAACGCGTCTCCATCAAGAAAAGGGCCACGAAATCAATGAAGATCGTGCTGGCAACCCGGAATCCGGGCAAGGTGGAGGAGCTCAAGGCGCTGCTTCACGATCTGCCCGTTGAACTCGTATCCTCTGCGGAGATCCCGGATTCACCGGATGTTGTGGAGGATGGTGAGACGCTTGAGGCGAATGCGAGGAAAAAGGCGCTCATGCTTGCAAAGCACACGGAATTTCCCGCTCTCGCGGACGACACCGGCCTGGAGGTCGATTCACTGCACGGAAAGCCGGGCGTTCACTCGGCGCGTTTTGCAGGAAGTGCTGCAACGGATGCGGACAACCGGCGAGCCCTTCTGGAGGCACTCCGGAGAACCAGTGACCGAGTCGCTCGCTTTCGAACCGTGCTTGCCTTTGCGGAAAATGCAGAGGTCCGGTTCTACGAAGGTATCTGCTCCGGCCACATCACGCTTGAAGAACGAGGCACTGAAGGCTTCGGGTACGATAGCATCTTTCAGCCCGACGGTTTTGAAGCCACGTTCGCGCAGATGTCGCAGGATGAGAAGAACGCCATCAGCCATCGCGGTAAGGCTCTTCGGGCATTTGCCGAGGCGCTCCGCGCACGGTTGGGCGGCTGACCTGTATATTCCGGCATGATTGCTCTTGTCCAGCGCGTAAGTGAAGCATCCGTTGACGTCGACGGCGAGACGACAGGCGCGATTGGCCGCGGCCTGCTTGTTCTGCTTGGTATCCATCATGATGATGGCCAGCCGGAGGTTGCATGGCTCGCTCGAAAATGCGCTAACCTGCGCGTATTTCCTGATGAGGACGGCAAGATGAACCGCTCGCTCATCGACATCGACGGCGAGGCGCTCATCGTATCGCAGTTCACACTCTATGGCGATGCGCGAAAGGGAAATCGTCCATCATACACTGAGTCCGCGCCGCCCGAGGTTGCCGAGCCGTTGTACGAGGACTTCAAGCGCGCGCTCGCTTCGCATCTCACCCGTCCGGTCCAGTCCGGAGTGTTCGGCGCGATGATGGACGTCCACCTCATCAATGACGGGCCGGTAACTCTTTGGATCGAACGACCGCCCGGCCGGCGTTAACACCTTTTTTCGAACTCCATTCAATCGGATCATGCTTAGAACCATCACCCTCCTGTTGATGACGCTCTCATTGATGTCTGCTGATGCGGCCTGGGCGCAAAACGCGCTCGTGGTGCACAACGCCGATGTTTACACGATGAACGATGAGCAGCGCCGGGCGGAGGCGTTTGCAATCGTTGACGGGCGCATCGAATTCGTTGGGACATCGCAAGGTGCACTGGAGCGTTATCCGGAAGCACGACGGCTCGACGTTCAGGGGCGTACGGTTATTCCGGGCTTGATCGATGCCCACGCGCACCTGATGGGCCTTGGTACCGGCATGCTGGAAGTCGATTTGATGGGCGCTAAATCAATCGATGAAGTCATCGAGAGGTTGACGGCGTTTGCAGAAGATCTTCCAGACGATGCGTGGATCACCGGTCGCGGCTGGGACCAGAACGATTGGCCGGGGCAGGAATTTCCAACGCGCCACGATCTCGACGCGGCCTTTCCCGATCGGCCGGTATGGCTTCGGCGCGTTGACGGCCATGCCGCCTGGGCGAATACGGCAGCCATGGAAGTTGCAGACTTCGACATGATTCGGCAGGCTCCCGATCCGGACGGCGGCCGCATCCTCCACGACCTGTCGGATGAGCCGACGGGCGTCTTCATCGATGCGGCGATGGGCTTCATCGATCGCCACGTCCCGCCTACGAACGAGGAGCAGTACGAGGAGGCGTTGCGGCTAGCACTGGGCGAGGCGGCTCGATACGGACTGACGAGCGTGCACGAAGCGGGCATATCCCTGCAGACCGTTGATCTCTATCGCCGCGCGATCGACGAGGATTGGTTCACGGTGCGGCTTTATGGGATGATCGGTGGGCGAGGGCAGACGTTTGACCACTTCTGCGAGAATGGGTTCATCGATGGATACGGCGACCGCCTGACCGTCCGCTCGGTCAAATTCTTCATGGATGGTGCGCTGGGAAGTCGTGGCGCTGCGCTCCTCGACGATTATTCGGATGATCCTGGAAATGATGGTCTTTTGATGGTGGAGCCGCCGACGTTTCAGGAGAATGTTCGGGATGCGTTCGAGTGTGGGTTCCAGGTAAACACGCATGCCATCGGAGACCGTGGCAATCGCGAGGTACTGAATGCGTACGCTCGAGCTCAGGCCGAGGTCGTCGCGCACAGCGGTCGGCATCGGGTTGAGCACGCGCAGATCGTCTCGCCCGATGACATTCCGCGCTTAGCAAACCTCGGCCTGATCGCATCCATGCAGCCGACGCATGCCACCAGCGACATGTACTGGGCCGAAGATCGCGTCGGGTCTGAACGCATCCACGGTGCCTATGCTTGGCGGAGCTACCTCAACCACGGCGTTCGAGTGGCGTTTGGATCGGATTTCCCCGTGGAACGCGTTGATCCGCTCCTCGGATTTTATGCTGCCGTCACGCGCCAGGATGCCGACGGTTGGCCCGAGGGCGGATGGTATCCTGAAGAACGTGTCACTAGAGAGGAAGCGCTCCGCGGCTTTACACTTGATGCCGCTTACGCCGCCTTTCAGGAAGATGAGCTCGGGTCGATCGAGGCGGGAAAATGGGCGGACTTCGTCATCCTTGCTGATGACATCATGACCATCTCCGCTGAAAAGATTCTCGACACGCACGTCGTCGCCACCTATGTGGGAGGCAGAGAAGTATATCGCGTCGAATAGACAGGGAGGGAGGAGTTGCCGTTCGGGGAGGGTGCCGTTATCTTGTTGTTACGCATCGGCGACTCCAATAGATAGGCGGCGTGCCGAACCGGATGCCTGCAACCCCGGTGCCGCCGCGCCGAAGACGCTGTAACCGCTCGCTCGGCACCTTTGCTGCCGAACCACTTGTGCATCAATCGGCTACCGGACCTTCACCGGAGCACTGCACCATCGCACGGATCCAGATATGGAAGTAATCGACGTCACCGGACTGCTGATCATCGCCGCGGTCCTAGTTTTCTTCATCGTCTTCCTCTACTTCATTCCCGTGAGGTTATGGTTGACGGCCTACTTTTCCGGCGTTCGCTTGAAGTTGGTGCGTGACCTCGTGGGTATGCGCCTGCGCAACGTTCCCCCAGCCACGATTGTCAAGCCGCTCATCACGGCCCATAAAGCGGGGATATACGTCGATACGCCGCAACTGGAGGCGCACTTTCTCGCAGGTGGCCAGGTTCAGAAGGTCGTGAACGCGCTCATCTCGGCGGATAAGGCCAATATCGACCTGACGTTCGCTCGAGCGACCGCCATCGATCTCGCAGGGCGTGATGTCTTCGAGGCGGTGCAGGTTTCGGTCAACCCGAAGGTCATCGAGACGCCACCGATTTCGGCCATCGCGAGGGACGGCATCCAGCTTATCGCCGTCGCGCGGGTCACGGTTCGCGCTAACATCGAGCGCCTCGTTGGTGGAGCGGGTGAGGAGACGATCATAGCCCGCGTAGGCGAAGGTATCGTTTCTACAATCGGTTCGGCGAGCTCACACGCGGCAGTGCTTGAGAATCCAGACTCTATCTCAAAGGTCGTTCTGTCGAAGGGTCTGGACGCGGGCACGGCGTACGAAATCCTGTCCATCGACATAGCCGATGTTGATGTGGGTGATAACATCGGTGCAAAGCTTCAGACGGATCAGGCCGAGGCCGATTTGCAGGTTGCCCGTGCGAAGGCTGAAGAACGTCGTGCTGCAGCCGTCGCGCACGAGCAGGAGATGCGTGCGAGCGTGCAGGAGCAGCGAGCCAACGTCGTCGCAGCAGAAGCCGAAGTGCCGCGGGCAATCGCAGAGGCGTTCCGCAACGGGCAACTGGGGGTTATGGACTACTACCAGCTACGCAACATCCAGGCGGATACCAAGATGCGCGAGTCGATCGGTGGGGAGGAAGGTGAATCAGGTCGGAAGAAGATCTGAGCCGGTAGGCGCCATCGTGAATTCCGCCGGGAGTCGTTAATGGTTGGGGATTGGGGTCGATAGAAGAGTCATGGAACAGCTTGACGTGTCGCCTGCTCGTATTGCGCGTTTCACGGCATTCGCTACGATGGGTGCGCTGGGCACGACCCAGGAGCTCGCGAGCCTTTGCCTCAACGAAATCGTTGACGCGGATTCAGAGATCGTCGCGGAAGAGACGCTCTCGCTCGTTGCCGTTACAACGGCGCGCGCGGCCGAAGTCGGCCTTCGTGATCATCCAGACATCGCATCGGCCGTCATCGAGCCGCTGATGGATCTTCCATTTCTCTATCGCGACTATCTGATCGGTGGCGCGATGATTCTTCAGCAGGAGGAGTCGCTACTTGACTCCACCGAAACCATCTACGGCCGACTGCAGCGAAAGCAGGAGTTCTACTCGGTGCACTTCGCTCATGACACCTTTCCGGGAGAAGTCGTCTTGAAAGACAAGATGGGGCTGTGGATGGGACGCGTCAGTCCGCCGGGGCTGCCTGAGACGCCAACCGAGCGGCTGGCAAAACTCGATCTCGTGCCGATCCTGTTGACGCATCTGAAGCTCGTACTTGCCTTCGGCCGGCGCGGCTTCAACGACTGATCAGGCAGGATATCCATCTCCACGGCGCTCGACCTTCATCAGGTCGAGCCGGTTTGAAGTCGCCCTGAGCACCGTTATCTGCAGATGATCGATCTGTAGCTCCTCGCCGAACGATGGAATTGCGCCCGTCTGCTCGAGAACGTACCCAGCAAGCGTCTCGTAGTCGCCTTCTTTGATGTCAAGGTCGTACCGATCATTTAGCTCCTCAATTCGCACCCGGCCGCTGACGATGTAGACACTGTCGCCGACCTGGCGCATGATGTCTTCCTCCGCATCAAACTCGTCGCGGATGTCGCCGAATAATTCCTCGAGCAGATCCTCGCGCGTGACGAGGCCCGCTGTCCCGCCATATTCGTCAATCACGATGGCGATCGATGTGCTCGTACCGAGGAATTCGCGTAGCAGCGCCTTCGAAAGCTTTGACTCCGGAACGTAGCGGGCCGGACGGATGATGTCCGCGAGCGATTGGGGCATACCGAACAGATCGTGAGCGAATACGGTGCCTACGATGCGGTCAAGGTTGTCTCGGTAGACCGGTAGTTTAGAAAGCCCGGTTTCAACGAAGCGAGCGCGCACCTCATCGATCGATGCACTTTCGGAAACGGCCATGATGTCGGTGCGCGGCACCATCGACTCCTTCACCCGGACGTCGGTCATGTTGAGGACGTTTTCCAGCAGTTCAACACCTTCATCCTCTTCCACCCGATCACGGCCTTCGGCTACGCGCAACTCGAAATCACGCTGCATCATCTGCTCGAATGACTCGCCGCGCAGCCGAGATAGACGCGCGATGGCATCCGATGAGACCTCGATCAACCAAATTACGGGAAGGAGGAGATAGCCGGCGATGCGGAGTGGGACCGCGGCGCGGAAAAGTGCGCGAGTAGGTGCGCTCCGAATCAGGACGCGCGGCAGGAGCACGCCGAAGATCAGTAGAGCAGTTGATGTGACAACGACGACGCCAAGGAACGTCAGCAGCGCGACGAAGCTTGCGCCAAGGCCACGAATCGAAGCAAGAAAAGATGCAATCGGTGACGCAGCGTAGACCGAAACGAGCGTGGCAAAGACGATGAGTGTAATGCTGCTGCCGACAAACGTCGTCTTGAGCACCTCGCCTGGATTAGCGTAGAAGTGACGCACGGCCGTCGTCGTCGCGCCGGGGCGAAGCGTCGATATCTCAGCGCGGAGCCGGTTGGACGACACAAAGGCGGCCTCAGCGCCGTGAAAGAACGCGCTCAGAAGGAGCAGCAGGATGATGACCAGGAATTCCATGCGGTGGCCGCAGCGGCGCCAGGCAGCGCCTCCCGGACGTACTCGCCGTTAGCGGCCGCTGAAGGCTGGTTTGCGACGTTCCAGGAATGCGGCGGCTCCTTCCTTGAAATCCTCTGTCGCGCATGCCTGGCCGAAGAGAGACGCCTCGTAATGAAGGCCCTGGCGCAGAGGAAGATCCGAGGCGCGGATCGCCTCCAGAGCCATTTCAACAGCACGGGGAGCTTTTGACGTGATCGATGCAACGATAACGCGCGCCTCATTCAGCAGATCATCTCCCGCAACCACACGATTGACGAGACCAATCTCATACGCCCGCTGCGCGTCGACCTGTGCGCCGGTTAGAATGAGCTCCGTCGCCAGACCCCGCCCGACGAGCCGTGGAAGTCGCTGCGTTCCGCCATATCCCGGGATGATTCCAAGGCCGACTTCCGGTTGCCCGAAGACAGCATTCTCGGAAGCGATCCGAAGGTGACAGGCAAGCGCAAGTTCACATCCACCCCCAAGTGCGAATCCATTGACGGCTGCAATGACCGGCTTTCGCGTCTCCTCGATCAGATTGAAAATCGCCTGACCCCGAAGTGCAAATCGGTGCCCATCGAGTGCGTCGAGGTCAGTGAACTGTCGAATGTCTGCCCCAGCCACAAAGCTGCGATCCCCGGCTCCCGTCAAAATCACGCCACGAATCGCATCGTCCGAGCTTACGGCCTCAAACGCCGCCTCGAGATCGTTCATGACGTCGAGGTTTAGCGCGTTGAGCTTATCCGGCCGGTTGATGGTGACGATGGCGATTCCTTCCGAGTCGGCATCGAAGAGCAGCGTCTCGAAATCCATGATGGGCAATGGGTGTCGTTTGACTATTAAACTTTCAGCCGATGACGCGCGGGAAGTCCACCCCGCCGCCTGATCTTGTAGCAAAGCTATTCGCGCAACCGCGACCGCGTCTCTTCAGATTGCGGCGATTCAAAGTCGATCGACTCGAGTTCATCCAATAAATTCGTCGACCGGGTGAAGACATCTTCAAGCTCCTGTACCGAAGCTTCCGTCTCCTCGACTTCCTTGAGCAGCGTATCGAGCTGGAACGTAATCTCCTCAGGATTACGAAGCGTCAGCGATTGTTCATGGATGTACTTAATGACATCTTCCACCGTCTCGAGCTGCGCCTCGATGATCTCGAGGTTTTCGCGTCCCTTCTTGAAACGTCCCAGCCGCTGCTGCAAGATATGAAGCCGCCGCTCCTTTATGGCTCGTACACGCGGCGAATCGTCTTCGATATCGCTGCGAAGGGCGGAGATGGCACGTACGATCTCGCTCTCGGTGTTGCTCTGAAGCGAGTACTCGTAACGCTCCTTTTGATAAAGCAGGTTTAGGTAGGATTCGAGGAGGCCGTTGATCTTTTTCAGGTGGCTATCAAGCAGCCCCTGCACGGTGTAGTTGAGCTTCCGGTAATTCACCCGGATGTCCTTCTCCAGCTTTCGAAGCCGGGCATACCGCCGCTGCGAGACGCGCGTCAGGAGCTGGAAAATCTCCTTCTGTGATGGTGGCTTCGCATGCTCGCGAGCGCGCCGCGACCGAATGACGCGCTGAAAGCGTTCGTCGCGCGGTACGATTCCGAGGTACATCAACTCGAGCGCCGCCGCCAGGATCAGGATGATGTTGAACCATGGCTCGGTGCCGCTGAGAAAGAATGCCACGAGCATCGCCATGATCAGAAACCCGAGGTTGTACGGGTTCAGAAAGGCTTCCTTCGTGAAGTTGACGTCTTGATCGTTCATGTATGGCTCAACGACCCGCGAGATGAATTGCGGCCGTAACTCGATGATGCATTAGCGCATGCGCCCGATCGTCTTCTCGGGCGTATCCCGATCGCGCTGTTCGTCGTTATCAACGGTACGATCCGCTCGCGGTTCGGCGGGCGCATCTTTCTCCGATGTGGTTGCAGATTCCTGCTTGATTTCCTCGATCAGTTTCTGAGCCCGAAGCCGCTGAAGCTCTTCATCAGCGATGCCCGAATCGGACGCCGGCTTCTGCCGCTCTTCCTCAAGAGCGATGTCGGACCGCGCTTCGAGAAAGGCTGTTTCGCGTGCGATGTCATCGACGAGGTCGGTATTGCGATCGATAAGATCCTGAGCCGCATTCTGGAGACGCGTCAGAGCGTCTGCCACGGAGCGCTGGCGTTCGAGCTGACCGACGGCTCGCTTTAGCTCGCGCATTTTTTCCAAATGCTCGCGTTCACGTGCCTTCAGCCGCTCAAATTCTTCCGGAGTCATGGCCTCGCCTCAAGATCCAGTTACTCGGTTCGTCCCCGTTCTCTGCCCATCGTCTTCGGTGCGCCTTCCGCCTCTTCTTCCGGAATATCAACCCGCGGCCGCGATTCCTTCTCCTGCTCGCCCAGGCCCATCTCCAGTTTGAACTGCTTCACGAGTTCGGATGCACGAATTGCCTCGGCATCCTCTTCGATCTGAATTGCCTGTCGATCGACCGAGTCAAGCGCCATCTCCATCCGAGCCTCATTACGCGCCGTCTGCTCGTTGATGCGCTGGAGCATTTCATCATGCGTCTGATCCACACCGGCTACTTCGAACTGTTCCAGCGTGTCTGCGACGCGTGCCTGCCATTTGGCGCGCTCGTGTGCGCGGAGGGCTTCCTTGGCTTCCTCGATCTTCCGCTCTTTCTCACGCATAAAGGCTTTCTTAACCTGGAGCGCCTTGTCATAGGCCGTTGAGGCGTGCGTGAGTTGCTCCTTGGAGCGCGCCAAAGCCTCGCGTGATTTCTCGAGGCGCATGGCATACTGCGCGGCGATGTCGTCCCGCTCGGCCTGAATGGCAGCTTTGATCTTCGAGGTGAGATCGCCCGACTCGCGTTCCAGCCGCCGAACCTCCTTCTGCAGCATGATGACGTTCGCCTTAACGGTGGCGATGTTCTCGTTCATTTTCGGGACCTGATCGTTCAGCTCCCGAATGTTCTGTTCGAGGATCAGGCGCGGGTCTTCCATCGCCTGGATGGCGCCCCCGAAGATAGAGCGAATAGCGCGTGTGAAGCGGGTCCAGAGTGACATAAGAAATCGCTGATGTTAGGGATCTATCGGCGGCTAATATACTTGCCCAAGCGGGCGGTGTCAGTGCTCCACGAGTAATAACGGTACTTATGGTGGAAAAGATGCGCGCAGAGCCAGGCACCGCGGGTAGCCGTCAGCCCAACCTACTCACGAATAGAGGCACTTCCCTTGCCTCCCGCACCTCGCAAACTGGCCCTACTTCCCGTTCTCTTTCTTCCCACACATCCAAACCTCCACACCCAGACTACCCATCAAGACCATTCCCCATCCTCAAACCTGTCCATTACGATCGGTTGCGGATGCGATGGTTCAGCGTCGAGCCGGATGGCCTTCAGCACCATGTCCTGAGTCGAGGAAATGCGGTCAGCACGTTGTGTGAACAGGTGGGCGACGGGTTCATTCTTCTCAACGTACTCGCCCGGTTTCTTCAGAAAGACGATGCCCGCCAGTGGATCAACCACGTCCTCTTTCTTCTGTCGCCCCGCCCCGAGTTGCAGCGCCGACCGACCAATTTCGAATGCGTCGATATCCGTGATGTAGCCTTCTTCAACGGAGGTGACGGTGGCTGCAGGTTCGCCGCCGTTACGCGTTTGCGGGTCGTAGATGACGCCTTTGTCGCCGCCCTGCGCCTCTACGACTTCAGCGAACTTGTCCAGTGCGGCACCCGAATTGAGCGCCTCGCGTGCCAGTTCCGCACCCTCTGCGGTCGTTGATGCGACGCCGCCCAGACGAATCATTTCTGCGGCGAGCGCGATCGTCAGTTCAGTGACTTCCGGCACCACATCACCATGCAGGCAGCGAATCGCTTCGAGCGTCTCCGGCCAGTTGCCGACGGCATATCCGAGCGGCGAATCCATGCGCGTAAGCAGCGCGACGGTCTGCTTCTCGAAGCGCTGGCCGATCGAGACGAGGGTCTCGGCGAGGCGACGGGCATCCGCTTCCGATTTCATGAACGCGCCGCGGCCGCACTTGACATCGAGCACAAGCGCATCGATTCCTTCCGCAAGCTTCTTGCTCATGATGGAAGACGCGATGTATGGAATGTGCTCAACCGTACCCGTGACATCCCGCAAGGCGTAGAGCCCGCGATCGGCGGGCGCGATGTCGTCCGTCTGCCCGATCAACACGATGCCGAGATCCTCGAGCTGCGCGCGATAGCTGTCGAGCGACATATTGACGTTGAAGCCCGGAATGGATTCGAGCTTATCCAACGTGCCGCCCGTGTGGCCGAGGCCTCGACCCGAAATCATCGGCACGGGTACGCCGCATGCGGCAACGACGGGTGCCAGAATGAGCGATATCTTGTCTCCGACTCCGCCCGTCGAATGCTTGTCGACCTTAATGCCGGGCACGGTCGAAAGATCGAGCACGGTGCCGGAATGAAGCATGCTCCGCGTGAGGGCGAACGTCTCCTCCTCATCAAAACCGTTGAGGAAACCGGCCATGAGAAACGCGCTCATCTGATAATCAGCAACGTCTCCCGAGACGTAGCCGTCGACGAGGGCCTGGATCTCAGACGGATCGAGCTTTCCGCCGTCTCGTTTCTTGATGATCAGGTCGGCGGGGGCGAAGTTCGTCATGAATGCGTGCAGACTGAGAGGACTGGTGGATGCTCCGCAAAATACACGCGTGCCCGTACAATGTCAGAAAGGTTCAGGCGTGCCGAAATAGGTCCCGCCGTCCATGACGCCGTGGATTGCCGCGATGATATCTTTCGGATCGCCCTTCAACACGAACCCATTCGCGCCGGCTTCCTGAACTTCGCGCATCGCGTCGACGCGATGCGTGCCGGAGATGACAATGACCGTTGCCTCAGGTGCGCGCTCCTTAAGAATCCGAAGGACCTCCAGGCCTCTGGTACCCGGCAAGGACAGGTCAAGCAGCGTGACGTCTACCTCGTCGGCGTTCCAGGAGTCAAGCGCTTCATCGCCGGTGGATGCCATCCCGGCTACCGTCAGGTCATCCCTGCGCGCGAGCAGCAGGTTAAGCATTTCGCGCATTATGGGATCATCCTCAATGATGTATACACGAATCATCTCAGCCTCTATCATGCAAACGTAGATCAATAATGGCTCAATCTACGATAATCGCGACAATAGAAAAGGGTGGACCCGAAACCGGATCCACCCTTCGTTCCAACAGGCTTGAAGGAGTTATTTCTTGCCGTAACGCCGCATGAACTTCTCGACACGGCCTGCGGTGTCCACGTACTGGCGCCGCCCCGTGTAGAACGGGTGGTTCGTGGCATCAACGTCTGACTGGTAAACGTCCGAGCCCATCGTCGAGCGCATTTCGACTTGCGTGCCGTCGGCGAGCACGACATTGATCGGCTTGTATTCGGGATGAATGTCTTTTTTCATAATACGTCGCGCTGGAGCGATTTCGTCTGGATCAAGCTTGTAAATATAAGGACCTGCGCCGCGCGGATCAAAGCAGAGCGTGCAGAGCGCAGCGTTTTTCACGCGTACTGCACGGCGACCCGTGCGAGGCTGTTCACAAACGCCTCGGCCTCCTGAAGGATTCGCTCCGCGACATCGTCTCGGACCGCAAACTCTCGCGCATAATCGGCGACCTCCTGCAGATCCGCCGCGCGCTGGAGTGCCTCGGCGGCGCGCTCAGGAAGACGACCTGTGTCGATGTACCGCTGTGTGAAGGCGGCTCGGATGGAAAGGCGAGACGGGAGCGATCCTGATTCGACGATCAGCGCGGCCTGCACCGCAAAGAGCATCGCGAAGTACGAACGCGACACGGCGCCGTCGTAATCCTCCATCTCGAATAGGATGGCAGCGCTACGCAAGAACTGCTGCGCCTTCATCATCAAGGGGTCGACACGTTCCATACCTGTTGCTGCAGATGGACTGGGAACCGCTTAAAGTACGCAGTTGAGTTGAAGGTTCACCTGCAAACAGGTTGACAGGCGTTCGTTACTGCCCCGTTCAATCCTGGCAACCGCGACTCGTTCGCCGCATGCGTGATCATCCCAATGCCTTCTCAATCTGGCTGATGCTGTCGCGAAGCTCTGCCGCGCGCTCGAACTCGAGGTTCTCCGCCGCCTCGATCATTTCGCTGCGCATCTGCTTGACGAGATCGCGCTTCTGATCATCCGTCAGATACTTTACGACGGGATCCGCCGCCACGCGCACGTTTTCCGAGCCGGTGTAGTAGTGATCGGCCGGCACTTTCCGCGCACCTTTCTCCTCGGCGATGACCGTTCCACGCATGATCTGCTCACGCGACTTCGTGACCGTTCGCGGTGTGATTCCATGCTCCTCATTATAAGCAAGCTGGATCTCGCGTCGGCGGTTCGTCTCGTCCATCATGCGCTGCATCGAGCCGGTCACGGTGTCGGCATACATGATGATGCGGCTGTTGACGTTACGCGCCGCGCGCCCTGCCGTCTGAATGAGCGAGCGCTCGCTGCGCAGAAATCCTTCTTTATCCGCATCGATGATGGCAACGAGCGATACCTCGGGCAGATCGAGCCCCTCGCGAAGAAGGTTTACGCCGACGAGAACGTCATATTCCCCAAGCCGCAGTTCCCGCAGGATGTCAACACGCTCGAGCGCATCGATGTCGGAGTGGATGTAGCGCGTGCGGATGCCGTACGAATCAAAGTAATCGGACAGGTCCTCAGCCATCCGCTTGGTCAGGGTCGTTACGAGGACGCGCTCGTTGCGGCGAATGATTATCCGGACCTCCTCCATCAGATCATCGATCTGATTCTTCGTCGGCCGAATCTCGACTTGTGGATCCGGAATGCCCGTCGGCCGGATCACCTGCTCGACGAAGACACCGCCGGATTTCTCGAGCTCATAATCGCCTGGCGTTGCGCTGGCGAAGATCACCTGATCGTGCCGCGCCTCGAATTCCTCAAACGTCATCGGCCGGTTATCCAGCGCCGACGGCAGCCGGAATCCATGTTCAACCAGCGTCAATTTCCGCGCGCGGTCGCCGTTGTACATCGCCCGAATCTGTGGAACCGTGACGTGGCTCTCATCGATCACCAGTAAATAATCGTCGGGGAAGTAATCGAAGAGACAGTACGGCCGCTCGCCCGGCTCACGTCCTGTCAGGTGACGCGAATAGTTCTCGATGCCGGAGCAATAACCGACCTCCTTCATCATCTCGATATCGAAAAGCGTCCGCTGCTCCAGGCGCTGGGCTTCGACAAGCAGACCTTCCTCCCGCAAAATTGCGAGCCGCCAGCGTAATTCCTCCTCGATCGATTTAATGGCACGCTCGAGCTGCTCCTTCGGAGTCACGAAAATCTTCGCAGGGTAGATCGTCACCAGGTCCTCCTCTAACCGGCTCTCGCCCGTGAATGCATCGATCACGGTGATGCGATCAATCTCATCCCCCCAGAACTCGATCCGATAGGCCAGATCTTCCATGTAGGCGGGGAAGACGTCGACGACATCGCCGCGTACGCGGAAGTTGCCCGGCGAGAATTCAACATCGTTCCGGGAGTAGAAGATGCTGATCAGCCGATGCAGCAGGTCGTTGCGCTCGATATGATCGCCGCGGCGAAGCTGGACGATCTGCGACGAGAACTCTTCCGGAGAGCCAAGGCCGAAGATGCAGGAGACACTGGCGACGACGATGACGTCCTTCCTTCCCGAAACCAGAGAACTCGTCGCTCGCAGGCGCAGCCGATCGATCCGGTCGTTGATCGCCATGTCCTTCTCGATGTACGTATCCGAGTGGACGATGTAGGCTTCAGGCTGATAGTAGTCGTAGTAGGAGATGAAGAACTCGACTGCGTTGTCGGGGAAGAACGACTTCAGCTCGGCGTAGAGCTGTGCAGCTAGCGTCTTGTTGTGGCTCATCACCAGAACGGGTTTGCTCGCGTTCTGGACGACATGGCTGATGGTGAATGTCTTGCCCGTTCCCGTTGCGCCGAGCAGGGTCTGATAGCTATCACCCCGCGCAAGACCGTCCGTGAGTTCGGCGATCGCGCCTGGCTGGTCGCCCGTCGGCTCGAAATCGGATTGCAGATCGTAAGGAGATGGAGGCAGCGCTGACGTCATGTCGGAAAGGAGTCGCCGGTGATGGACGAACTCATCTCAGACGATGATAGTGCTGTGGCGTTTCCCCACGGGATCAGGGGAGGGTGGCCGCACCGGTGACGGCTCCCGGCAGGAGGTAGCCCGCCAGCGCGATAAGCCCCACGAGGACGAGGGTGAAAGCCAGCATGATCAGCACCTGAGTGGTAGGCTGTAACCGGCTGAGACTGAACTGGCGGCGCCCTGAAATATTCTGGAGAGTCATGGAAATGGCGAGAGCTGTTGCTGATGCACCAACAACATAGCACAGTCGTGCGGGGGCAACCGAAACGGGGCAGACACAGACTATAACGTTACCGCCGTTCATAACAGTGCATCGACCCGCCCATGAAAGCCCGCGGAGTGCGTAAAGGGCCGGCCGCGCCACGCATCGTAACGGGAGGACCCTGGATCTAAATCTCCGGCTTTATGCTGCGAATCGATGCACGTCCATTAGTACATCGGGACCGCCGGATTTCAAAATGGGTAGCAGCGAGCATACGTGATATCACGCCGCGTGCAGGCCGAATTCCCGTTTCCGTTACAGCACCCCGTCTCGGGTGGACCGAGATTCAGCACGTCTGTGAATTTTCTGCCGTTAGGGTGTTCACCCGCGGCGTCATGTATCGCGTCAAACAGCGCGCAATCTTGCCGTGCAGCTACCTATCGAGAACGAGAACCCGACGAATGCCTTGCTGGAGTTCTGTCTCTCGACGGCTGTGATAGCTGGATACGAACATGTCAAGAGCGGAATCATAATCCGCACGGGGCTGGGGCGATGGACATTTTCTCCAGATGAGGCGCGGCTGTTCCTGCTCGGAGCGCTGAAGTACCGGCCGGATTTGCGACACGCCTGGACTCACCGGTCATGCCCTGACCGGATTGAGCCGCAAGCCGGTATCGTTGCCTGATCAGGCGCCGGCTCCTGCGCGGCGTGTCTCCCGATTAGATGCGGGAGGATGGAATTGCGCCATCGTAACAGGCGAGGGGAAGCCACACCGCGTTGCAGCGGTTAGGGCGACGTGCAGAAGGATCATTCGTGGTGATGAAATGGATTGGGTCTCGCCCGGCGGGGATACGCCACCCCTCCGGTTATTACACCTGTGCAAGGATCTAGGGTTGATCGATGACTATTCGGTTGATGCCGATCGTGTTGCCATCAGACAAGACAGCGTAGTGCAGCGGCACTCACCCGCCGAGGCGGAAGCGTTTCTGGATATGATGCTAGACATGGCGCCGCTCCTGAAGCGCATCGCGTCGGACTGCCCGCGCATCTACGGTAATAGAGTTGAGAGGCCGTAGCATCGGCTTGGCGGACGATGACCAGCAGGCTAATTGGCGCATCTGCCGAAGCATCATCAGCGGGAAGAGCAGAGATCTGACGAGCGATCCGCTATATACAACTTGCGCTCGAGGCGCATCGAGTGGCCTCGGATGTGACGTACTATCGTTTCGGGCCGTGATTGATAAACGATCCCGCCACGCTGCGTATCCAGGTGGAGCCCCGGCTTGCGCGCAGAGTTGACCACTCTCATACCAAGGATTACCTCATTCTGATGAACAAGGAAGACGACTTCGCCCGATCGGTGCGCGACCTCGAAGCGGCGGCGCGGGACCTCTCGATGGCTCTCAAGGATCTCTCGCTGAGCCTGAGCAAGCTGAAAGTTCAGGCGGACAGCCTTTACCGCAGTCACGGATCACCTTTTGGCGAAGACGATCGCGCCCTTTCGGTGTGGCTCGAGCACGAAAGCTGGGTCACTCCCAACTGAGTCATTGCGCAGATTCTAGCGATTGTCTCAGTGCACTCGTACCACATAGGCGGCTCCGGGCGTGAAATCGCCTGAGTCGCCGACGATGGCGTAGCCCGAATCCACGTCGAGTGCGGCGCCGAATTCCGTCCGGCCGATGTCGATGACGTGCCGCTGGCGCCAGGTCCCTGAAGAATCGGGTTCGAAGACGAAAACGACGCGGTCGATGTTGGTCTCCTGATCGAGCTGTTCGTCGTAGCCCACAATCAGCGCGCGCCCCGTCCGAACCGCGACGTCCGTACCGACTCCTCCTGATTGACTCGAGACCGCGGGTACGAGGTGCTGGAGCAATTTCCAGCTTCCGGTGTCATCCCTTCCATACAGACGGGCAGTTCCGCGGCCGACGCCGCCACGCTCATGATCACCGGTGACGGCGAGATCGCCATAAATGTCGACGGCGATGTTCGCGTCGGAGTAGCCGTCGAATCGCGCCCGCTGCAGCCACGCGCCGCTGGGTGTATCCATCTCGAAAATGTACACGGAGCCCAACTGTGCGCCGGCTCTTCCGGGAGCGCTGATGATCACGCGGTTAGCATGAATGGCACCTGAACGGCCGAATGCATCGCCTCGTCTGCTCGGTCCAATCGTCGGAACGATGTGCGCTGTCTGAAGCCAATCGCCTGCATCAGAACGTTCGAATATGAAAGCATCACCCGTGTAGCGGCCATGGATGTGGTCGCCGGAAGCAACGACGAGGATGCGATCTCCATCCACATCAACCGATGACGCGAAGGTGCCGGAGATCTCCACGTTCGGTCTCAAGTGCGCTACCTCCTTCCAAGCGCCGGTTGCGTCCCGCTCGAACACGTGCGCCACGTTCGGGTGCTCGGTCGCAAAGTACTCTACGCCCGCAGCAACGACGGCAACATCGCCGGAGATGGCCACACGGTGCCCGAAGAACTGATTCGGTTCGCAATTCCTGCATGCGATCCGGGCCGACTGGCTCCAGACACCGGACGTGGTGTCCCGATCGAAGATGAACGCGGCGCCGGCGTTCGTCCCACAGGCCTCTTCACCACCTGCACCGACGATCGCGGTATCGCCGGAAAGCGCGACGGCACTTCCGAAAAAATGATGTGGAGGCGCTGAATGCGGAAGCCTCGAGATCTGGGCACCGGCCGGCATGACGTCCCAGGCCGCGACACAAAGAAGGATGCAGACGAGGCCGCGGCGCATGGTGGCAATCAGCCCGCTGCGAGCAGGTCCGCGAGCTCTTCCCACCGCCGAGTTCGGTCGGCAAGTCGATCCTGTGCTCGCTCCAGCTCCGCGGCCACACGACCGAACGACCGCGCATCCTGATAGACCTCAGAGTCGGCCATTCGAGCCTGGAGGGATTCGACCAATGTCTCCAGCTCGAGCACTTCCGACTCAACTCGTTCGTAGAGTCGCTGCCGCTGCTCGCCGGTAAGGGCATCAAGATCGATCGATTCACCTCGCTCGAGCGCATCGTAAAGCGCCTGGCGTTCCTTAGCCTCGCGCCGCTTTTGCTCACGCGACTTTGGGCCGCTCGCCGGTCCATTCGACTCACGGCTCCGAACATCAGCAGGAGCGACCGGCGCCGCCGGCTGATGTGAGGCGGCGGTACCCTGCTCGAGGCTCCATCGATACTCGGAGTACGTACCGGGAAACTCGCGAACCGCACCGCCGCCAACTGCCCAAACCTTCGTTGCAACCTCATCCAGAAAATGACGATCGTGCGACACGACGACAAACGTGCCGGTGTACTGCTTGAGCGCCTCCACGAGAACCTCGATCGACTGGATGTCGAGGTGGTTGGTCGGCTCGTCAAGAATCAAGAAGTTGGCCGGCGACAGCAGCGTTCGGGCGAGGGCGAGTCGGCTGCGTTCACCGCCCGAGAGCACCGAAACCGGCTTGAACACGTCATCTCCGGTAAAGAGGAATGCACCCAGCAGCGTGCGGAGGCGCGTCTCACCTTCGCCGGGTGATGCTTCCTGCAACGACTCGAGCACCGTACGTGTTGGATCGAGCGTTTCCGCCTGGTGCTGTGCGAAAAACGTTCGCATGACGCGGTAGCCCTCATCTCGCGCTCCCTCAAACTCTTCCCGATCGTTCAGAATACGGGCAAGTGTGGATTTACCCGCACCGTTCTTCCCAATCAGCGCGATCTTATCGCCGCGTTCGATCGAAAGCGGGCCTGTGTTGTCGAAGACATGAATCGTTCCGCTGGGAGACGGATACGTCTTGGAAAAGCGAGACAGCTCGAGCACCGTTCGCCCGCTCTTAGGAGGCTCCGGAAAGCGGAAGCCGATCGTCGCTGATTCTGAGGGAGGCGGCGGAACGCGCTCTATCTTCTCGAGATGCTTGATCCGGCTCTGCACCTGAGTTGCCTTGGTGGCTTTGTATCGGAAACGCTCGATGAAGCGCTCGGTGTCCGCGATTTCCTTCTGCTGATTCTCGTATGCTGCGCGCTGGATTTCCCGCCGCGCCACGCGCTCACGCAGGTAGAACGAGTAGTTGCCCGCGTAGTCGTAGATGCGGCTGTGCGCGATCTCACTGATATGGTTGACCATCCGGTCGAGGAAGTACCGGTCGTGCGAGACGATGACAACGGTGCCTTCGTAGCTCTGCAGGTAGTTCTCGAGCCAGTCGATCGACTCGATGTCGAGGTGGTTGGTCGGCTCGTCGAGCAGGAGGACGGACGGCCGGCGCAGCAGCAATCGAGCAAGTGTCGCCCGCATCCGCCATCCACCAGAATAAGTAGCGAGCGGTCTGCCAAGATCAGCGGCTTCAAAGCCCAAACCGGTCAGAACGGCTTCCGCTTTCGGCCGGATCATGTGTGAGTCGTTGGACTGCAGCGTCGTCTGCGCCCGATCCAGAGCATGCAGGAGACGCTCGTAGCGCTCCGTCGTGTGATCGGATTCGGCTTCGAGTTCGTGCGAAATGCGATCCATCTCGGCTTCAGCATCAAGTACATGCTGAAACGCTTTCAGCGCCTCGTCGAGCACCGTCTGCCCGGTGTCCGCCTCCTGAACATCCTGTTCGAGATAGCCAACAGTGACGTTGCCTTCGTACGCGAGCGTCCCGCTGTCCGGCCTGATGCGTCCGGAAAGTATGCGGAGGAGCGTGGACTTTCCGGCTCCGTTCGGGCCAATGAGGCCGATGCGCTTGTCCGACGGAACGGTCCAATTCAGGTCGCGGAAGACTTCCTGTCCTCCGAAGCTGAGAGATATGTCAGTGCAGTAAATCAATGTCGAGCGTGGTTCGGGGAGAGGCGCGGCTTCACACAGGGTTTGCGGATGGCGATCGTACTTTAGATAACTCCGCACACAAAACCGCCACACGTCATGTCGTTCCTGCGGGACAGACGACACATTCTGCTGCTGTCCTTCATCGTGCTGACGCGCGTCGCGCTGATCGCGTACGTATATCCGGATCGCGCCAAGATGTTTAATGGGGATTCCGACCTGTACGATGGACTGGCCGTGAATCTGGTGGAGGAGGGGCGATATTACTTCGACCCATACGAGCCGCGCAGTGACCTGATACGGACGCCGGGATTTCCACTCTTTATCGCTGCGAACTACCTGGTGTTCGGAACCAATCCGATCAGTGTGATCCTGTGGAATATCTTCTTTGTCGTTGCAATATACCTTCTGATATTTAAGCTACTTCATCGACTGAAAGCTCACGCTACGTTTGCACCGGCATTCATTCTGAGCCTGGATCTGGCGTGGCTGCTATACAGCAAGGAACTGCTGACTGAACCTCTCTTCACATCGCTGCTCCTTCTCGTTCTCCTGCTGCTCATAAAGCCAAGAGGAGATTTCAATCTCGGTAATGGCGTCGCTGCCGGCGCTCTCCTCGGTCTCGCCGCCCTGGTCAAACCAATTGTTCTTTATCTACCGGTATTTCTTATTGTATACCTGCTCGCAAGACGCACTAAGCCCGTGACGGTCATGGCGTTTGGCGTAGCGTTTCTTGTGCTCGTGGCGCCGTGGTTTATCCGTAACAACATTAAGCACGACAGTTACACGTTTACCTCCATCCAGAGCCATAATCTGTTATTCGCTCACGGCGCTTTCGTTTACGCTGATGCCAACGATCTGACTCATCGCGCAGCGCAGGATGGGCTTTTCGAGCTCCTGGAGGAGCGGCTGGGGACTTCACATGATGAAGCGCCATTCAATCAGGTGGAGCAGGAAGAGGAGCGCCTCGCTGCCGAAGTCCTTGCATCGCATCCCGTTTTGTACGCGAAGGCCATAATTCGAGGGATGGCTGTCACGCTTTTCGATCCCGGGAGGCTCGTCTTCAGTCGGACGTTTTCGACCAGCGATTCCGCGGCCATTGGATTGACAAACATCGTGGCGAGTGAAGGCGTCGTCGGCGCATTCAACCGGCTCGTTCGGATGAACCCGGTGATGGTCACGATTCTGCTCATCTACCTCGCGTTTCTGATTGCCGTAACCGCGATCGCATGCCTGGGGGTGATGCCTTTCTTCCGAAGGTCTCCGGGAGGCGTCGCCTTGATCACACTCGTGCTTCTCTATCTCCTCGTCCTCGGCGGCCCGAACGGGTACGCTCGATTTCGGCTGTACATTTTCCCGCTCTTGCTCATCTACGCGGACTTCGGATGGTCGGCGCTCCGCGTGTGGATCAGTAAGCGTTCTCGTGCACGAAGCCTCGCCAGAGCGTCATCAGCATGATCTTGAAATCGAGCTTGAGCGACCAGTTCTGGATGTAGTAAATGTCGCACTCGATGCGCCGCTCGATCGAGGTGTTGCCACGCCAGCCGTTAACCTGCGCCCAGCCCGTGATGCCCGCTTTCATCTTGTGCCGCAACATGTAGCGCGGAACGTGCTGGCGAAACTCGTCGATGAAGACGGGCCGCTCCGGTCGTGGACCCACGACCGACATGTCGCCCTTCAGAACGTTGATGAACTGCGGAAGCTCGTCGAGTGAAGTCCGGCGAAGGAAGGCTCCGATCGGGGTGGCTCGTCCGTCTCCCGAACGTGCCCAGACGGGGCCCGACGTCGACTCAGCATCAACCGGCATCGACCGGAATTTCAGCATCTTGAACGTGTGCCCGTTGAGGCCCATCCGTTCCTGCCGGTAAAAGACCGGGCCTCGCGATGTCAGCTTCACGGCCAGCGCCAGGAAGATCATGAGCGGTGCCGCGATAATCAGAAACGCGAGGGAGAAGACGATGTCGATGGCGCGTTTGATGAAGCGACGCAGCTCGAAGGGCGTCTCGTCGATGAGGTGGATGACGGGCATGCCATCGACATCCGTGACGCGGCTGTTTATGACGTCAAGGTGGAAGAGGTCCGGCACGAGGCAGACGTGCGGAAGTCGCGTCGCGAGACCATCGACGAGGCTTTCGATCCGATCCGATGCGGAAAGGGGAAGCGCCACATAGACATAATCAATCGGTTTGCCCGCAGCACCTGACTCATCCACAAACGGAATAACGTCGGCGACACCGCCCCGCACGTCATCCGCATCTCGCTTGTGGTCATCAAAGAACCCGACAACATCGAGCCCCATCCACGGATACTGCTGCATCGCCGAAGCAAGCCTGCGCCCGGCTCTTCCTGCTCCCACGATCACCACGCGGCGCAGGTAGTGGCCCTGCTGCCGCGCGCGCCGCACGAAGTAATAGAGAACGACGCGAAGCAGGATCATCAACGTCGGAGTGAGCGCTCCGAAGATGATCATGTGCAGCCGTGAGAAGTAGAGCTCGCGGTAGAAAGATAGCGAGGCAGCGACAGTCAGCAGCCCCAGTGCCATGGCCTTGGCGACGGCATAAACGAGCCGCGTCAGGCGTTGCGCGCGGTCCGGGGCGTAAAGGCCGGAAGCGGCGAAAACGAGGCTTCCGATTACGACGACCCATGGGAGAAACTCCAGATAACGCGCCAGCGGAACCCACTCAGGCGGCGTCAGAATCTGAAAGCGGATGACCCACGCACTGATCCACCCGATACAAATCAGGAGGATGTCTGCTAAAAATAGCGCCCGCTGAAATAGGCGACTTTGCTCCTGCAACATCGATTACTTGTAATAACCGTGAGTAACTCGTGCAGTAGCGCTATTCCATTCGCAGCAATTTTTTGGATGAGGGCTCAATATAGCGCGCAGCCGACAATCAATCCGCAAAAACGGCGATTAGACAAAAGTGCTGTAACGTTGCCTGCGGTTGGAATCTGAGGTTCATGCGGCGGATAAGTGAGGCAATCACATCATCCATCGTAAGAACGCATGGCACTTGACGGCATCATCTTCGACCTTGATGGCACACTCATCGACACGAATCACCTCCACACTCGCGCGTGGGCGATCGCATTTGAAAAGTTTGGCTACCATCTGGGCGAAGATCGAATTTCGCTGGAGATTGGCAAGGGTGGAAGCATGCTCGTCCCGACGCTCGTCGGAGACGAAGCCGAAGCGCAGCATGGAGATGAGCTGCGGGACGTGCATGGGAAGGAGTATCGGAAACTGATTAAGGATGGCGTTGGGAAGTTTCCCGCAGTTGAAGATCTAATGGCAGCGTGCCGCGACCGCGGCCTCCGCATCGCCGTCGCCACGGCATCCAAGCAGGAGAACCTTGAGAAGGTCATCGCCGCAGCAGAGCTTGATCTCGATTCGCTAGCGGATGAGGTCGTTACGGACACGGATGTTGAGAAGAGCAAGCCGCATGCAGATGTCGTGGTTGCCGCTTATGAGAAGCTCGGACTCGGCCCGGGTCAGTGTGTGATGATCGGGGACACGCCTTACGATGCACAGGCTGCAGCAGGAGGAGGTGTGGCGTGCATCGGTTTGATGACCGGCGTTCATGGCGAGGATGCGATGCGAGCTGCCGGCGTTCGCGGTCTTTATCAGGATGCGGCTGATCTTCATGTCAATCTGGACGAGGCGCTGGCGAATGCTTCACCGGGCGAAGGAAGTCTCACTCCATCCTTCTTAGATGAGCTCATGAGCGAGGCGATCGATGTCGCTCGCAGTGGAATGGCTGCGGGTGACGTTGCCTCCGGAGCGGTGCTCGCCCGCTCCGACGGCACGATCATCGAGACGTCGCGCTCGATGGCGCAGCAGGGTGGGCCGCTCGCGCATGCTGTCGTGACCTTGTTGGTGGATGCGGGCGCCAGTCTATTTGATCACGATGATCTCGTACTCGCGACCACGCACCCGCTCTGCATGATGTGCATGGGCGCGGTGATCGAGGCGAGAATTGATACGATAGCGGTGGCACTCGCTGTGCCGGACGATAGAATGATCATGCAAGGGATGCGCAGGAACCGTCATCCTCGGATCATTCGCGGCGTTCGGCGCGATGACGTGAAGGCGCTTGTGGAGGAAGCGCGACGGCATCATTCGTGATAGCTCAGTACCAGTGCGGCGCCACGAGTTCCAGTGCGCGCCGACTCACGAGACGGTTCTGATTCTCGATTGCTTCCAAATCCTCCACGTCGAAGTTGATATCAGGATCGTGAAGCGTCGGCGTGAGCGCTGCTCCCTGCACCCGTGTCTGCCAGCGCTCGAGGTAGGACGATGGAAGCTCGTCAGGCAGGGTGTGACCCTGCAGGATCAGGTAGAGCATCGTCCACAGCCGACCGGCGGAGTCCAGGTCGTAGCCGCCGCCCAGCGTGAAGAGCGCGCGTCCTCCAGAATATTTGTGCACGAGCTCGAGGATGCGCCGAAACAGCCTCTCGAATCCCCGGCTCGTGAGAAGCAGGTCGGCAAGCGGATCACGGAAATGCGCATCTACTCCTGATTGGATGACCATTACATCTGGTTGAAACCACGCCAGCGTGTGCGGAACCACGCTTTCGAAGACATCCAGGTAACTCGCGTCCGATGTACCGGGCTCAAGCGGAAGGTTGATTGAAAAACCCCGCCCATCACCCTTTCCGATTTCGTGCGCAAATCCGCTTCCGGGATAAAGGTAGTGCCCTGACTCGTGCAGGCTTATCGTCAGCACGTCCCGTTCGTGCTCGTGTATCGACTGCACGCCGTCCCCGTGGTGCACATCAATATCGAGATAGGCGATGCGCCAGCCGTTCTCGCGAAACCGACGAATGGCGCAGCTGAGGTCATTGTAAACACAGAATCCCGAAGCCATCCCGCGATGAGCGTGATGGAGGCCTCCACCGAGTTGAAGCACGATCGGAGCTACGCCATCCGCAATCAGCTCCGCGGCGTGCATCGTGCCGCCAACGATAATCCTCGCGGCTTCATCCATCCCGTCAAAAACAGGTACATCAGGCGTACCAAGACCATACTGCCTCGTCTCGGCCGTTGAGCGACCTTTCTCCGCCGCCTTCACCTGTTCAATGAACTCCGTCGAGTGGGAGCGACCGATTTCCTCGCTCGTTGCCAAACGCGGAGCTATGATGTCAGGCCGTTCGCCCAGAGCCTCGAGCAGGTCCAGCACCATGTGCTGCCGGATCGGGCTGAACGGGTGTGTCGGGCCGAAGAAGTAGCGATCGTAGGCTTTGTCGTAGACTACCGGGACCATGGCTTCGGCCGCGGCCACAGGATTTCCACGCCGCGGTCTCGAAGCACATCGAGGAGAGGCGTCGGGTTCATCGTGTTGAGGCGCAGAATGACCTGCACACGCTCAGGATCGGCGCGGTGCGTCAGCATCGAGTGGATATTGAGGCCGAGATCCGCGACGGCGGCCGTCAGTCGAGCAAGCTGGCCCGGCTCGTCCGTCAGCACCACCTCTACGCGGCTGCTCGCGGCCTCGAGTCCGGTCATGCGCATCAGCGCATCGAGCAGGTCGGTACCGGTGACGATTCCGACGAGCTTGCCTTCATCAATAATCGGGAGGCAGCCTATCTTGCGCCGGCGCATGAGGCGCGCCGCTTCCTCAACCGGATCGCGCGGTGCCGCTGTCACCGGATCACGAGACATCACCTCCGATACGGCTGCATCCGCATCAAACGGCCCGGAATGAAGCCAACTCGTAACCAGGCGCAGATCCCGATCCGTGACGACGCCGACAACATCGCCATCATCGACGACGGGAAGGTGCCGCAGATCGTTGGTTTGCATGATTCGATATGCCTCTGCAAGAGAGGTTTCGGAATCAATCTTCCGGACAGGCCGGCTCATCACATCTTCGACCAGCATGAGCTAAGTTGTGTAAATGAAGGAGATGAGAAGATACGATGAGGTGGCAACCATCAGTCGGCATGGGCATTGTCGCGCTTCCATTCATCACCAACGGATAACCGCAAAGCGGCTGCCTATGAATCCGGGATACCAAGTTAGCCGTCGCGAACGGCTCATCAAAGGCTGGAAAGGGATGTGTGCGACGGGTTCCGTACTCGTTGCGCTGTCAGTAATCGGTATAGGTGCTATCGAGCCTGATAGCGCCGCGATGGGCGTAAGTATGCCGGGTCCGGAGCACACGCTCTCACTTGCGCTGCCGGTAATAACGGTTTCCGATACTCGCACAACGGACGAGGATGAGGATTCGGCCGAGGTGATCGAGAAAGGAAAGGCGAGCTACTACGGCAAGGGTTTCGCCGGCCGGCCGACCGCCAATGGCGAGACGTTTGATCCCGCGGAACTAACGGCCGCACATCCGACGCTTCCTTTCGGTTCGACGATCCGGGTGACCAACAAGGCGAACGGGAAGCAGGTTGTCGTTCGCGTCAATGATCGTGGCCCGTTCGCAAAGAACCGGATCATCGATCTGAGTGAAGCCGCGGCGCGCGAGGTCGGGATGATCAGGTCGGGCACCGCCACGGTCGTACTGGAGCAGCTCTGAAGCTAGCCTCCAAGCTGGATGTTCAGTCCGATATCCAGCGCGCGCACTGAATGGGTGAGGGCGCCGCAGCTGATGTAGTGGACGCCCGTCTTCGCGATCGCCTCGACGGTTTCGAGGGAAACGTTGCCCGATGCCTCGGTCTTAAACCGCCCGTCGACCTTCCGCACAGCGGACTCCAACATCGAAGCATCCACCGAGCCGTTGGCATCTCGGCGGACCATGTTGTCGAGCAGCAGCGTGTCGATGCCCTCGAGGCGCAGCGCATCGTCAAGCTCCTCAAGAGTCCGGACTTCCACGATGATGGACAGCTTGCGACCTTCTCTCTCGCGGTAGTGGAGGGCCTGCTCGACCGCGGCCTGTATTCCTCCGGCGGCCGCGATGTGATTATCCTTGATCAGGATCATGTCGAAAAGGCCGATCCGGTGATTCTGGCCACCGCCCATCGAGACCGCCCATTTGTCGACGGGGCGCAGGCCGGGAGCCGTCTTACGTGTGTCGAGGATTAACGCACCGTGCGGTTCTGCCAGATCGACCATCCATCGGGTGAATGTGGCGATTCCACTCATCCGCTGCATGAAGTTGAGTGCGAGGCGCTCGGCGGTCAGAATGCTCTGCGCAGGACCTTCGATGTGGCCGAGCACATCGCCCGCCTCCACTGAAGCGCCGTCTTTTACCTTCCAGTCGCAGTGGATTTCCCTGTCGGTTGTATCGAAAACGCAGGACGCCATCCAAATCCCCGCGACGATTCCCGGCTCTCGCACCTCCACAACCGCAGTCGCCTTGCGATCGCGCGGCACGGTCGCGAGTGTGGTGACATCACCCGATCCCACATCCTCCTCGATCGATCGCCTGATCAGGTCGTCGATGTAGGCATTGCTGATGTAATGCGGTAATTGGATCATGACTCGCCTTGACGTTGCTGCACTCGTTCGAAAACGCGTCGTACGGCTTCCGGCGCACGAACCGGCCGGTTGCGCGCACGATCGACGAAACACAGCGTCACGCGGCCGGAGACAAGGTGCGTTCCGTCTGCCGGACGTTCAACAACATAGTCGATCGGAACGCGAAGATCAGGGATCCCATCAAACGAAGTGATGATATCGAGGAGATCATCATAGTAGGCCGGGCGGTGATACTTGAGGGCGAGATCGATGACCGGCATGATGACGCCGGCCTCTTCCAACTCGCGGTAGGGAAGGCCGAATGCGCGCAAGGCCTCGGTCCGCGCAGCCTCAAAATAATCAACGTAATGGGCATGATAGACGATGCCCATCGGATCACATTCGCGATAGCGGACGCGGTGCTGATACGTGAATTCTACCATGCGAGGGTACTCATCAGCGACCGGATGCCTCGGCTGCGACAGCTCCATCAGCGGATGCAGTCGTAAAGGCGCCCATCCGATCAAACTTCTCGACGCGCTCCGCAAGCAGTGTGTCCGCAGGAAGCTTCACCAGCTCATCTAGTGCGCCTGCGATGGCCTTGCCGAGCGATCTTGCCGCGTCGTCGGGGTAGTGGTGCGCGCCGCCGTCGGGTTCGCGGATGATCTCATCCACGATACCTTCCTTGATTAGATCGTACGCGGTCAGTTTGAGCGCTTCGGCCGCATCCTCCTTATGATCCCACGAACGCCAGAGGATCGAGGAGCAGCTTTCGGGCGAAATCACGGAATACCACGCGTTCTCCATCATCAAAATGCGGTCGCCAACGCCGATGCCGAGCGCGCCGCCTGAAGCTCCTTCACCGATCACCGCAACGAT
>CAZKDQ010000016.1:32759-35673 GCA_964551345.1 uncultured Rhodothermales bacterium | reverse complement strand
TCGATGACGATCAACGGCCCGGCGCCGATGATCCTGGCGATGTTCATGAACACGGCGATCGATCAGCAGGTCGAGCGGTACCTGAGGGCGCAGGGAAGATGGGAGGATGCCGAGCGCGTGATCGAGTCGAAGCTTGGCGATGCGCGGCCGAAGTACGTGCCCTATGGCCCCACGGGTCGGATGCAAGACCTGCCGCCAAGCCATGACGGAAGCGGGCTCGGGCTGCTCGGGTGCACCGGCACCGACCTCGTCGGCTGGGGTGTGCTCGCACAGGATGAGTACGAGAAAATTCGGACAAAGGCGCTGAGTGTTGTTCGGGGAACGGTTCAGGCAGACATTCTCAAGGAAGACCAGGCGCAGAATACCTGCATATTTTCAACAGAGTTCGCTCTCCGGATGATGGGCGATATGCAGCAATACTTTGTTGATAATAAAGTCCAGAATTTCTACTCCGTATCCATCTCGGGATATCACATCGCAGAAGCGGGTGCAAATCCGATATCGCAACTTGCATTTACACTATCCAACGGCTTCACATACGTCGAGTATTATCTGAGCCGTGGCATGCATATCGACGAGTTCGCGCCCAACCTGTCGTTTTTCTTCTCGAACGGCATGGATCCGGAATATAGCGTGATCGGGAGGGTTGCACGCCGTATCTGGTCGGTTGCCATGCGTGATCTGTACGGCGGAAACGAGCGCAGCCAGAAACTAAAATATCATATCCAGACCTCTGGGCGGAGCCTGCACGCGCAGGAGATCCAGTTCAATGATATCCGCACGACGCTGCAAGCATTGATGGCGATTTACGACAACTGTAATTCGCTCCACACCAATGCTTTCGACGAGGCCATCACGACTCCGACCGAAGAGAGCGTGCGCCGCGCGATGGCCATTCAGATGATCATCAACAAAGAACTCGGTCTTGCAACGAACGAAAACCCGCTTCAGGGCGCATACATCATCGACGAATTGACGGATCTGGTCGAGGAAGCCGTGCTCATGGAATTCAATCGAATCAACGACCGCGGGGGCGTCCTCGGGGCGATGGAGTCCATGTACCAGCGGGGCAAGATCCAGCAGGAATCCATCTATTACGAACATCAGAAGCACAGCGGCAAGCTCCCGATCATCGGAGTCAACACCTTCCAGGTGCCGGCGGATGAAGCCGAGACGGCGCCGGTCGAACTCATGCGCTCATCCGATGACGAAAAGCAGCATCAACTGAAGCACCTGCGCGGATTTCAGCAGTTTCGTTCCGATCGCGCCGACGACGCGCTTGAGCATCTCAAAGCCGTTGCCCGCCGTGGCGGCAACCTGTTCGAGACGTTGATGGACACGGTCAAGGTGTGCTCACTCGGGCAGATAACCCACGCGCTTTTCGAGGTGGGCGGTCAATATCGCCGTAGCATGTAAGGCGCGCTCGCGACGGTTGCGTTATAGGTGGGCTCCGCGTGCAACGAGGCGGTTATCCGCGCCTGATCCAAAGATCCTGACCTCACGCGAGGCATATCTCCATCAAGGCTTCACGGCCGCACCAGGCAATGCCCCGGACAGACGGAGATAGAAATGACATACGCGGTGAGTTTCATGTTGATGGCGGCAGGCTTCATACTGCTGATATGGACGGTCGCTGCAGCCATGCGCTTCAGGCGCGAACGAGAGGAGGGATGGACGTTCGTGCCGGACATTGAGATTGGAGCCGCGGAAAGCTGCTCCGTTGACTACGCGGCAATCGAACATGCTGAACGCATGCAGCCCTGGCCGACGCTTCGCGGTGTCGACTGGTACGACCTGCAACGACGGGCTGATTACGGAACGCGCCGCGCGCCGGACCTGGGCGGCTTCACCGAGGTCCCGCTTCAGCTTCGTGACCCGCAAGACAATCGGATCTACGTTCGGAAGCGAATCTGGATGAACTGAGGAACTGGCTTCTCGCGTAATCGACTGAGTGTCAATGCGCGACTAAAATTTGAACCACTACGCTGCGTGCTTTCGAAGCTGATTCAGGGTCGCGCGCAGATCTTTGGGAAGCGGGGCATCGATGGTGAGTCGGGCCCCGCCTCCTGCGTGTTGCACAGTGAGGTGCGACGCGTGCAGCCCCAATCGGCCGAGCAACGGCCGCTCTTCCCGCGCACCGGCCGTATATCCACGCTTGAAAGCCGAGAGGTAGATGGGATCCTCGATGCCGTAGAGCGGATCGACGGCCACCGGTGAGCCTACGGCTGCGAGGTGAACGCGAATCTGATGCGTCCGCCCCGTCTCCGGCCGCGCCTCGACGTATGTGTATGGGCCGAGACGCTCTATTACACGGTAGGAGGTTTTCGACGGCTTCCCCTTTCCCGGGTCGACGATCGTGCGGTGCCTCCGATCGCCGTTCGTGCGAAGCGGCAGACTGACCGTCTCCGCCTCCCAAAGCGGCGCTCCCGACACCAGCGCATGATATACTTTGCCGACCGTGTTCGCCTGAAACTGCTCGTTCAGGCTGCGATGTGCTTCAGCAGTGCGGGCAAAAAGCAGTGCTCCGCTGGTCTCGCGATCCAGTCGATGCACGACGTATATCTCCCCGAAGCGCTCACTCAGCAGACTCTTGATGTCGGGAGTATCCGTCGCGAAGCGCTCCGGGATGACGGGGATGCCCGCGGGCTTGTCGATGGCGATGTGGAGGTCATCCTCGAATAGAATCTCGAGCTGGTGAGGGCGCATTCGAATCAGGAAGGATCTGATGGGACTGGAGGTCGTAGGTCGGGCGCTTCCTAACGCTGCGACCATCTATGTGCTCCGACGACGCACTCATCCAGGCAATACATACCGACGGCGCCGTTCTCCTCGATGGTTCCGGTTGGATGGGCGGGGGCGGGATGCTATTCATCGGTCCTGAGGCAATCCTTCAGCCTCGGTCGCGTGAGGAACT
>CAZKDQ010000016.1:20338-32659 GCA_964551345.1 uncultured Rhodothermales bacterium | reverse complement strand
ACCGCGCAGCGTATGCCGATGCCTTCGCAGCCGTTAAGCACCACATCCGCGAGGGCGACGTCTATCAGATCAATCTGACGGGCCGCGGCAGCTTCCGATATGCCGGGAATCCGGTCGACCTGTACCGCGAACTCCGGCGGCGACAGCCGGCTTCATTCGGTGCCCTTATCAACACCGGCGACCAATTCGTGATGTCGTTCTCGCCCGAACTCTTTTTCAAGCGCGTCGGCAACCGCCTCCGCACACGCCCGATGAAAGGGACGGCACCGCGAGACGCCGATCCCGCGCGCGACGAGGTTCTTCGCCAGAGACTCGCATCCGATTCAAAGAACCGCGCCGAGAACCTGATGATCGTCGACCTGATTCGAAACGACCTGTCGATGGTCTGTGAATCTGGGAGTGTCAATGTTGAGAGAATGTTCGAGGTCGAGCCGCTGCCGACACTGTGGCAGATGACGAGCGAGGTCAACGGAATCTTGCGCCCTGATAGCGACTATCGCGCGATCCTGTCGGCACTCTTCCCCTCGGGGTCGATCACGGGCGCGCCAAAGAAGCGGGCGATGGAGATCATTCGCGAAGTCGAACCTGAGCCGCGCGGCATCTACTGCGGTGCCATCGGTTTCGTCGCCCCAGGTGATCGTGCCACCTTTAACGTCGCCATCCGAACGATCGAATTGTCGGGCAGTGATGGAAGGGTCGGTGCAGGAGGTGGCATCGTGTGGGATTCGGACGAAGCGGCGGAGTTCGAGGAGATGCATCTCAAGACACGTTTCTGTGGGGGCGTGAGCGCGGATGCGCTCGAGTCGGATTTCCACCTGATCGAGACGATGAAGGCGGAGGCGGGCAAGGTGCCGCTACTCGATCTGCATCTGATCCGCCTGGAGCGATCAGCGCGCTATTTCGGACTGGTCGTCGATACGAGCAATGTGCGACGCGGGGTGGAGGAGATGGCGTCAGATGCTTTTGACCAACGCACGATCCGCGTTACTCTCGATCGATCGTCAGTAGTGGCGATCGAGGCGCTGGAGGCTCGAGCATGGGGAGATAAAGCGGCGAGAATCGGGGTGGCACCGATGCGCGTACGGAGCACCGATCCCTTCCTCTATCACAAAGCGAGTAGGAGGGAGGTCTTCGACCGGATGCATGGCTGGGCCACCGAGCAAGGGCTGGACGAAGCGATCCTCTTAAATGAACGCGGCGAGATCACCGAAGGCACGCGCACGTCTGTGTTCGTTCGCCGTGGAGAAAGATGGCTGACGCCCGCTCTCACGTGTGGTGTGCTGCCGGGCGTCTTCCGCGCCCGGATGTTCGAGGAAAGGGATGTGGAGGAGTCGGTCCTGCGACCGGAAGATCTCGCATCGGCAGACGAGATCATCATCGGGAACGCCGTGCGAGGGAAGGCGACAGCGGTTCTTGTCGATGTCCCTTCGCGCGCCTGACGGCGATCAGGGACGCGGACGCAGTGTCGTCCTGTGTTCGGGCTCTGTCGACATGAAATCGATCAACGGCGGCTCGCGATCTGAAATCATGTAGCGGCCGCGGAAAGAGCTGACATCGATGGCGCGGCGCCGAACCGTCAGCGAATCGGGCGCTGACAGCGACGCCCAGGCTTCCCACGCACCAGATCCGAACGGCATGTTCACGACCGGCGTCGCGCCGAAACGAATCGTCGATGGATGACCTCGTCCCGGCAGGTCGATGGGTTCATATCGACGGTTTTTTGTGACACGCAGATCATCGTCCGGAGGGAAGCCGGCTGCGTACCGGCGGTCCGGCCGGGTGCGCTCCCATCGCCACTGGCTCATCTCCGATCCATAACGCTCGGTCATCGAATCGACGACGCCGGCGAGCAGTTGATAGCGGAGGTAACGTTCCGTGAACAGCGAGTCGTCAGGACCGGGGACGGGCAGCGCGCCGGTCGAATCGCGATAGGCGCTCATCCATTCATCAAAAACGGAGGCAGCAATGGTGGAGCCGTCGTAGTGATAGTTCCAGTTTCTCAGATACGTGAGTGCATCCTCTACCGCCCGAGGCGGATCCGGGATTGACGCGGCAGCATCCAGCATAAACGGCAAGTACGACTCAGCCCACGCGCTCTGCACATCACTCATGACAGCTTCCGCGCCAAGCGAATCGGTCATCGTTTGCAGTACCGCCAGACGCGCCGCCAGCGGCTCGACCCAGGTTGCGTGCCCCACCGCGACGGCACCGTCGATCGTCGCAGCATCACGCTCGCTTCCGACTACGTTGATTCCGCCCTCCGACGTTATCACCACCGATCCGCCACGGAAGAGGGAAAACTCGGCCGCATCGCCTCTAAGAACCGCTGCGAACGAGGCGGCGTCGCTTGGTGCCTCGATCCCGTGCCAGTCAAGGACCCATCGCTGCGTCACGCTCCGCCGCTGAACCAGGTTATCTTGCACGGCGTCTGGAGAATCCGCCGTCACGAGGGTGTCCACCGGCACATCCGTTTGCTCCTCCGCGAGAACCAGTCTTCCGGCTCCTCGGAGGAACGACAGGATGTACTCCTCACCCGCGCGATTCTGCATGCGTTCGTGCGACGGCGTGAAGGCCAGCGTATCTGCGACCAGTGTCGAAAGGCTCGTTTCCCCGTTGGGAAGGAGGGCGAAGACACGTCCGGGCTCCGAGATAACAAATGCGAACGGCGTTCCCGGAAGCACGGCTGCGATCCGCCTGTTGCCACCGACAACCAGCTCATGTTCTTCGAGGATGGGTTCCGCCGATGATCCATAGACATAGCGCACGCCAACGATGGGTTCGGGACCCGACGTCACAAAAGCCGCGCTCTGATCAAGATCGTGCAGCGCCAGCAGCCGGCTCATCGACGCGGCGCGCTCTGCGAGTACACGCGCTTCTTGCGGCGAATCAACGAGCATGCTGTCAGGCAGGGCAGAGGCGGCCTGCCATGCGAAGAGCTTCTCGACAGCGAGGCTGTGCCATGGCTCCCAGGCTTCCGGCGAGATGCCGAGGATCGTGAACTCATCCTCCAGGCGTGCAGAACGCCGGCCAAGTGCCATGTTGACGCCCTCAGCATAAGCTTGCAGGAGCTCGCGCGTGTCATCAGGAAGGGCCGCGTAGGCCACGCGGGCGTTGCTTGCGAGACCGAGCTGCAGCGCCAGGTTGTCGATCTCCGCTGCCGGCGATCCGTACCATGCCGACGTCCGGCCGAGCGCCACCTGACGCCAGAGATTGATCGTCCATGCGCGCCTGGTTCCGTGCGCGAAACCCATCGCCACATAAAGCGATGCCTCGTCGGGCGCTTCGATGCGTACGTACTCGTCATGCCACGCCAGCTCCGTCTCCGCAGTTACGGCGGCCGTCTCGATGAGCGAAGGTGGACGCCCATCGATTCCGTAAGCGAGAAAAATCATCACGGCTGCTGCCGAAATCAGAAGCAGCCCGACGAGAGCGATAAGCGAGACGAAACGAGTCACGAGGGAATTTCAGTCGGAGGTCAGGCGCTGACGCCGGCGCGCCGATCGTCAACCCACGCCGCGAATTGTTCGAGAGGCATCGCGTTGAGGCAACGCGCGGGCGTCAGCCATCCTTTGCGCGCCACAGCAACGCCCCAGCGAAGGTAATGCAGTTCGTCGATGGAGTGGGCATCCGGATTGATGCTGATGAGCACGCCCGCGTCGAGAGCGCGCCGGATATAGCGCCAGTCCATGTCCAGGCGGTGCGGGTTCGCGTTAATTTCAATGGCGACACCGTTCGCGGCGCAGGCATCGATCACGCGATCGTGATCGACCGGATAGCCTTCACGCGTCAGAAGCAGCCTGCCCGTCATGTGGCCGAGAATCGACGTGTACGGATTCTCGATGGCCGTGATGAGCCGATCTGTGGCTTCCTGCTCACTCATGTTGAAGCGTGAATGGATGCTGGCAACGACCAGATCGAAGGTGGCCAGAACCTCTTCCGGATAATCGAGCGATCCGTCAACAAGTATGTCGCTTTCGATGCCGCTCAAAATCCGAAAGTGTTCTCCGCTGGCCGCGTATCGCTCGTTGAGCGCCTTGATCTCGCGTTGCTGTTCCATCACCCGCTCAATCGACAACCCATTCGCGATTGTGAGCGATTGGCTGTGATCGCAGATTCCGAAATACGAAAGCCCCATCGACCGCGCTGCCTCTGCCATCTCGGAAAGTGTATGGGCGCCATCGCTGTACGTGGAGTGATTGTGAACAGCCCCGTGCAGATCAGAGACCTCGATCAGGCGCGGCATCGGTCCGCTCGCTGCGGCATCGAGCTCGCCGTCGCCTTCGCGGAGTTCGGGCTCGATAAACTGTAGCCCCGCATTTGCGAACAGCGTCATCTCATCGTCCACATCAGCAGGTTCTCCAAACCGTTCGATGAACTGCTCGATGTGGGCATCCGAACCCGTGTCTCGCCACCACGCGGTGCCGAACTCCTCCGCAGGCACGACCATCACGTGAAGCGGCAATCCATCAGGAAGTTCATGACTGAGGACGACATCTCCATCAATCTCACGGGGCTCTGTCCCAAAATGCGCGGCAAGGGAGTGGCGGATCGTTGGCACATCGCCTCCGAGGAGGATGTTCGCCGCTGTCACGATCTCCATCTTGCGGCGCATCGCACCTGATAACTCGGCGTGCTCAACGCCATTCAAGCCGCGAAGCTCGTCCACGATGGGAGCTACTTCGCGATAAACGGATGCATAGCGGCGAGCGGCGCTGTATTTCCGGTACGCCTTCAGCGATTTTAAAACGTTCTCCTGCGTCTTCTCCCCAAAACCAGGCAGTTCTGCGAGTCGCCCGATCATGGCCGCCTGTTCGAGGGCGTCGAGCGATGTGATGTCGAGCGTCTTCCATATCGTGCGCGCCTTCTTTGCACCGATGCCTTTCACCCGCAGCATCTCGAGCACGCCCGGTGGGATAGATCCGATGAGTTGCTCACGTAGCGGGAAGCTGCCCGTCTCCACGAGTTCCTGCACCTGATCCGCAAGACCCTGCCCGATGCCGCGAACTTCAGTCAGCGTGCCGTTGGCCAGGAGTTCGACCGCCGGTTCTTCCAGCCGATCGATTGTGCGAGCGGCGTTCGCGAAAGCGCGGGCACGGAAGACGTTGCCTCCGGTGAGCTCTATCAGCGCACCGGTCTCCTTCAGATATCGCGAAATCTGTTTATTGGTCATGTTCTTGCTTCACATGGGCATGGACGATCCGCCATCACACCCAGAGGTCTTCAGGCGGAACTCCATGTTCTGTAATATTTTCACATAGGAATGGGTCGGGCACTTCAGCCGCCGAGCGGTGTTTCACCGGCCTCCGCCAATAAAAGATCTACCATGCGGTTTCGCACAATTCTTCTTGCCGGCGTTGCGCTTCTCCTCGGGGGCGTCCTGCTTGGAATGCAGATCAACTCCGCCGTCACCAGCAGTTCGACCTTCGACGCCCTCCGTAAGATCGAGGCCGCTTTCCTCACCATCAGCGAGCGCTACGTGGAGAACGTAGACACTGCGGATCTCTCCGAGCGCGCCATCGAAGGCATGCTGCGTGACCTCGACCCGCATTCGATCTACATTTCCAGCGAGCAGATGCGCAGCGTCAACGAAGACTTCAATGCTTCGTTCGAAGGCGTCGGCATCTCATACGAGTTTGTTGAAGGGGACGAGGGTCGCGACACGCTGACCGTGCTCAATGCGATTTCCGGTGGCCCCAGTGATGACGCGGGCCTGACGTCGGGTGACCGGATCATTCGGGTGGACGGCGAGGATGCCGTCGGGTTCGAACGCGCCGATGTTGAGCGGACGCTGAAGGGGCCGCGCGGAACGACGGTCACCGTGACGGTTCTTCGACCCGGCATCGAGCAGGAGATGGACTTCAAGATCACGCGGGACCGTATACCGCTCTACACACTCGACGCGGACTATATGGTGGACGACGCGACCGGCTACATCCGCTTGAACCGCTTCGCACGCACGACGCACGATGAATTCGTCGAGGCGATGACACGCCTCAAGTCTCAGGGGATGCAGCGCCTGATCCTCGACCTGAGAGACAACGCCGGCGGGTTCATGGACATGGCCATCCGTATTAGCGACGAGTTTCTCGGTTCATCGGCCGAGATCGTGTCAGCTCGGAGCCGTCATCCGGAGTACAGTCAGATCAACAGCGCACGCTCCGGCGGACTCTTCGAGACGCAGCCCGTCATCGTGCTGATCAACAACCGATCGGCATCGGCGAGTGAGATCGTTGCCGGCGCGCTGCAGGACCACGACCGCGGGCTTATCGTCGGACGCCGCTCCTTCGGCAAGGGCCTCGTCCAGAAGCAGTTCGGCCTGTCTGACGGCAGCGCACTTCGGATGACCATCTCTCGTTTCTATACGCCGTCCGGAAGGCTTATACAGACGCCGTATGAGAACGGGGACCGCGAAGACTACTATCGCGATAAGATCGCCCAGCGGCGCCAGGAATCCGCGATGGGAATCGGCGAGATCATGGATGAGATGCCGGACTCCCTAAAATACGAGACTGCCTCCGGGCGAGTCGTTTTTGGTGGAGGCGGTATCCTCCCGGATTACCTCGTTGACGCGGACACGCTTTCGCTGCTGATGAGGACGATCCGTGGGCGCAACCTGGATCAGCAGTACGCGCGTGAATGGCTCGATAGCCACGGCAGCGAAGTTCGCGATGCTTACGAAGGCGAGGCGGAACGCTTCATCCGCGAGTTCGAGGTTGACCGTGCAATGCTGGACGACTTCCGGGCCTACCTTGCTCGCCATGACGTCGAGATAGGAAAGGTAGGGGAGGAACGCTTCAGCCATCCCGAGTTTGAGGTTGACCGCCGCACGCTGGCCGTCCTCATCAAAGCGAATATCGCTAACAGGATGTTCGGTAGGTCGGCGTGGTATCCCGTTTTCCACGAGATCGACAACGTCTTTCAGGAAGCGCTTGGGCTCTGGCCATCAGCGGAGGCGCTTGCGAAGCTGTGAGAGCCGGCGGATACCTCCCGATTATGAAGTTACGGCCAACACTGCGTTCCGATGGGGCAACTTCTGAACTTTCGGCGTGTCTTTGCCAACTGACACCTCACTTCTTCGCCTCTGCGGCCGAAGTGCCGCCTGCGATTCTGGAGGCTGTTGAAGCGGCCATTGCTTGAGACCTCGCGGTCGGTTCATCCGACAATGGGAAAAAGCCGTGGCGATTCCTCAGGGACCTACTTATATTTCGCGATCTTCTTGAACGGCTAAGTACGTCAAGACCCTTTTTCTAACCTGTATCACCTGCTCCACCGGAGGACTCAGTCGATGAAACTCTACACCCTTCTCTTGATGTTGCCGCAGGAAGCCGCAACGGACGGTGGGTTTGTCAACACACTCGTCCGCTACTTCAACCAAGGTGGCGAATTTATGTGGCCGGTCCTGATCAGTTTGATTCTTGGTCTGGCCATTGCCTTCGAGCGCATCATCACATTGAACCGCGCCGACATCAACACGCGGAAGTTCATTGTCAACGTCAAGAAGGCGCTTGATGAGGGCGGGATTTCCGCCGCGGAGGAGGTCTGCGCCAATACTCGCGGGCCGGTTGCTTCGGTGTTCCAGGCAGGGCTGCTTCGTGCAGACGAAGGAATCGAGGCTGTCGAAAAGGCCGTCGTTTCCTATGGCTCTATTGAGATGAGCTTCCTCGAGCGTGGCATGGTCTGGCTCTCGCTCTTTATCACCGTCGCACCGATGTTCGGCTTCCTTGGAACGGTCGTCGGTATGGTGATCGCCTTCGACGCTATTGCTGCTGCGGGAGACATTTCGCCTTCCCTGGTCGCTGAAGGTATCCAGATCGCTCTTCTGACGACGGTCTTCGGCCTCATCGTCGGTATCACGCTACAGTTCTTCTATAACTACGCCATTTCGAAGATCGACCGGATCGTGGTGGAGATGGAGGAAGCCTCCATCGAGCTCATCGACTCGCTCGTGTTGCTGCAGTCGGGCCGTCCGGTTGCCGATGCACCGGGAACGTCGACCAAGGGCACGATTGCGAAGCCTGCGAAGGACAGGCCGGGTGGCGATCCGACCAAAGTGGGATAAGGTGAGCTGCCGGCCGGTGGTCGTCCACCGGTCGGGTACGCCCTCTATCGTTCATCTAAAGGTCACATTACATCATGGCAGCACTTGTACCTATCCTGTTCTGGATAGTCTTCATTCAGGTCGGACTGAGCGCCCTCGCGATGTTGCTCTTCGGCATCCGCAGCATGGCTTATGGCAAGATCAAACCCATCACGGCAGTCATCGTGGCGGTCCCGATCCTGCTCCTGGTCGTCCTCGGTTTCGCCCTGGGAGACTGGGCGCTGGCGGGCATAACGTCCGTCATTATCCTGCTCGGGGTAGCGGCCCTCGGGCTGCTCGTTTCGGGCATGCGCAATGCGTTCGGCTAACCGCTTCTGTTGACACACGGCCATTCGGCTTCGCGCGGTCGGGGGGACGCGAACGTCTCGATGACCTGTTCGAAGCAGGCTGGATCAACACATGATCGTATGGCCGCCGGGATCCACCGTCGCACATTCAAACCGTCTCAGGCTTAATCATGGCAGGTCTTCTCTCAAAGCGGAAGCGGGGGACGCCCGAGATTCCCAGTTCGTCTCTGGCGGACATCGCGTTCCTGTTGCTGATCTTCTTTCTCGTTACCACGACGATCGACGTCGATACCGGCATCGGAATGACGTTGCCGCCGCCGCTCGAGGATGAGGAGCCGCCGCCGGTCCGAGAGCGCAACATGCTCCGAGTTCTCGTTAACGCACAGGGACAGGTGCTTATCGACGACCAGCCCTCTGCAATCGCGAGGATTCGCGAGGAGGTCAAGCGCCACGTGACCAACTTCGGCGAACATCCGGATTACTCGGAGTCTCCCGCGCAGGCCATTGTTTCGATCAAGACGGACCGCCAGACGCCGTATAACGTCTACATCGACACGCTCGATGAGGTGTGGATGGCGTACTATGAGATCTGGGACGCGGAGGCTCGTCAAATGGGCTTTCCCAACTACCGAACCTACCGCGATCAACTCGAGGGAGAGGTGAATGAGATTCGCGAGGTCTATAAAGCAGGCATCTCCATCGCCGAGCCGGACCCGGGTGCCTGATCCAGATCGATTCAATCAGATATAAAAGGCATGTCACAGCGTTTTAAGAAAAAGTCTTCCTCGACCAGTCAGGAGATCCCGACGACCGCGCTGCCGGATATCGTCTTCATGCTACTGATCTTCTTCATGGTCACGACGGTATTGCGTGAGCAGGAACTACAGGTAAGGACGACGCTGCCGCAGGCGGAAGCGATAGAGAAGATCGAGCAGAAGCGCCTGATCTCGTACGTCTGGATCGGGCCGCGCCGGATTGATGCGACTACCGTCGGTGAGACGGCGGTGCAGATCGATGATGCCATCATCGACAACGTGAGCAACATCCGTACGATCATGTACAATAAGCTGGTGGAGCAGCCCCGCCTGATCGTGTCGCTGCGTGTTGACCAGGCATCGGAGATGGGCCTCGTGCAGGATGTTCAGAACGAACTGCGAGAGGCGGGTACGTTGCGCATCAACTACTCAACCAAGCGGCAGGTAGGCATCTAGGCATCACGACCGCGGCCTCACTGTGTATTTGAATGAAGCCCTGTCATTGCGATGGCGGGGCTTTATTCGTTACCGTCGCGGGAATTCATCGGCATTTTCAGCCGGCACCGGCCCGTAAGAATTACCTTGAAGGCTTCCTGTTGATGGCGATCGTCAGATTCAATCACAGGCGGTAGCGCTACTTCGTTCGATTTACGACTCAGGTTATGACACATAAGGCGACACTCATTCCAGGCGACGGCATTGGGCCCGAAGTTACTGAAGCGACCGTGCAGGTCATCGAGGCAAGCGGAGTTGATTTTGAGTGGGATCGTCAAGAGCTCGTGGGAACGGCCGCGTTCGAAGAGCTCGGAAATCCGTTGCCGGATTCGGTGATCGATTCGGTCAAAAAGCACGGTATCGCGCTCAAAGGGCCGATCACAACGCCGGTTGGAAAGGGCTTCAAGAGCGTCAATGTGCAACTGCGGCAAAAGCTCGATCTGTACTCGAACGTGCGCCCGTGTGTGTCTTTGCCCGGCGTTTCGGATCACTTCAAGAACGTCGAGCTGACCATCTTTCGCGAGAACACCGAAGGGCTGTATGCCGGAATCGAGAACTTCGACGAGCGCCTCCAGATCGCCGACTCGATTGCGCGAATCACGCGGCGTGGATCTGAACGCATCCTGCGGTTCTGTTTCGAATACGCGCGCCGGCACGGCCACAAGAAGGTGACGCTTGCGCATAAAGCGAACATTCTGAAACAGTCTTCCGGACTATTTCTGAGCATCGGCCAGGAGATGGCCAAAGAGTATCCGGACATCGAATTCAACGACCGGATCATCGATAACATGTGCATGCAGCTGGTCATCCGGCCGGATGAATACGACTGCATCGTCACGACTAACCTCTTCGGAGACATCTTGAGTGACCTCGCCGCAGGTCTCGTTGGTGGGATCGGCGTAGTGCCGGGCTCAAATATCGGCGACGAGTACGCTGTCTTCGAAGCCGTTCATGGCAGTGCTCCGGATATTGCCGGCCAGCAGAAGGCGAACCCGACCGCCCTGATTCGCTCGGCGGAGCTCATGCTTCGCCACCTGGGCGAACGCCGCGCGGCGGATGCCATCCGGGAGGCGCTGGTCGATGTCTACACGGAACGCAAATTCATGACGGGCGATCTGGGCGGAACTGCATCGACGAGGCAGTTCACCGACTACCTGTGTGAGAAAGTTCAGGCGCGCCTGAACTAATACCGAACGACTAATTCCGCCATGCTTCAGCGCATCCAGTCGGTTTACCTCGGCCTTGCAGCCATCGTGCTGCTGTCGCTCCTGTTTTTTGATCTCGCGTGGACGAGTCCGGCGACGGCCGAGTTCGGATGGTTTACGCCGGTCGTTCTCGTGTTTGCCGCTGTCATCGCGATAGGCGCGGTGATCGCCATTTTCCTCTACGGAGATCGTGCTCGGCAAAAACGCGTCGTGGTAGCACTACAATACGCGACGCTCGCCTTCATGCTGCTGCTTTACGGGACGATGTACGTCGCGGGCGATCTGCACTTCATGCGTGAAGGGCAGACCGAGGCGGGCAAGATCGCTGCGATGGCTGCTCCCGTCGTAACGTACGTCTTCCTGATGCTGGCGCGTCGCGGTATCGCGCGGGACATTGCGCTCGTGCGTTCAATGGACCGCCTGCGCTGAATGTCCGCCGGCAAGGAGTCGCGGCCCGCGCACGTTTATGCCGTGCTTGCCGTCGGCGTGGTATGCATTGCATCGAGCGCCATCCTTGTGCGCTTCGCCGACGAAGGTCCGGCAATTGCCGTAGCCACCTGGCGGCTATCGTTCGCCGTTTTGCTCCTTCTTCCGCTTGCGTTACGAAGCGTTCCGAAGCAGCTTCGCGCCTTCAGCCGGCGCGACCATCTGCTGATTCTCATTTCCGGCATCGCGCTGGGCCTGCACTTCGCCACGTGGATTGAGTCGCTCTACCTGACATCGGTTGCAAGTTCGACCGTCCTCGCAACGACGAGCCCGATATTCCTGGCGATCCTTGGATTCATCGCACTGGGCGAGCGGGTAAGGGCGCGCGTCGGCTTCGCGATCGGCATATCAATGCTCGGCTCGCTCCTCATCGCCGCCGGTGACTCTTTTGCGCTGGAAGTGATGCCGGGGGCAATGCCGCTTCTCGGCAACACGCTTGCGCTAAGCGCCGCAATGCTGGTGAGCGTCTATCTACTGATCGGATGGAGCATCCGGCAGCGTTCATCTTGGATCGGATACGTATTTCCGGTCAACTTCATCGCTGCCGTCACGATCATCATTATCGCGATATTGCGAGGTGTGCCGATTTTCGGGTACTCGCCGTCGTTCTACCTGCTCTGTCTGATAATGGCGATCTTCCCGCAGCTCCTCGGCCATGGCGCATTCAACTACGCGGTAAAATATGTCCCTGCGGTGATCCTCGGCATCCTCACGCTTGCAGAACCCGTCATTGCATCGATTGCCGCGTATTTCCTTTTCGATGAGGCGCCCGTCTGGATCGCGGTGATCGGAATGATACTCGTCTTGACAGGCGTTGGCGTCGCGATCGTGCGGCGTCCCGGCTACCGTCCACCTCCGGCATCTGAGCTGACGAACATGTGATCGGGAAGACTGGAGAATGTCTTCCGGCCGCGCAGGAAATACTCGATTACGATGCTGCCGCGGTAGGAAGGGAGGACAGGTTGATGATCCGGCCGCACATCATCATAAAGTGA
>CAZKDQ010000016.1:14465-20238 GCA_964551345.1 uncultured Rhodothermales bacterium | reverse complement strand
CGCGGTAGGAAGGGAGGACAGGTTGATGATCCGGCCGCACATCATCATAAAGTGATTTCATGTGATGCGCATCGGTGAGTGCGCGGACAATTGCTCGCGCCTCGGATACCTTGCCCGATGCGATCGCACGGACAATCGCCATGCCGTCCATCGACGCACGTAACGGGAAGGTCTGCAGCCATTGCCGCGGGCTCAGATTCTTGTAGAGCAGCAGCAGATTATTGCGGAAGTTGTAGTATGTCTTGCGATCATCACCTTGCGGAAGCGAGGCGCCACCGATGTGGAAGACCTCGCTCGCCGGCTCCGACCGGATGCGCCAGCCGTGCGTCTGCATGCGCCAGCACAGATCGATCTCTTCCATGTGCATGACAAAGTGCTCATCGAACAGCCCGACCTCATCCAGAGCCTTCTTCCGAACCGCCATCGCCGCACCGCTTGCCCAGAATATGTCTCGAGCGTCATCGTACTGATGATCGTCTCGTTCCATCTCGAAAAAGATGCGCCCGCGTGTGAAGGGATATCCAAACCGGTCGATGAAACCTCCGGCCGCACCTGCATACTCGAATCGGTCGCGGTCCGTATACTGGAGCAGTTTCGGTTGAACAACGCCGACATCCTCCTCCTGGTCGAACACGTTTACGATCGGGTGCAGCCATTGGGGCGGAACCTCCACGTCATTGTTGAGGAAGATGATCACGTCGCCCGAGGCGTGCGGAACGGCTTCATTATTCCCGCGGCAGAAGGCCCAGTTTTCCGGATGTTGAACGATCTTGACTTCCGGATAGTGCTCCTCCACCCAGGCGGCCGTTGGGTCGGTTGAGGCGTTATCGGCCAGGATGATCTCGAAGTCGGGATAGTCGGTTGCGACCACCGAGGGCAGACACTTCTGGATGAGCGGAAGCGCATTCCAGGTAACGATGATTATGGAGACGCGCATGCGATGGGGTTTAATTCAATGAAGCACGGAGGATACGCAAGCGGCGCGATGATGGCTATCATGCGGCCTACACGTAAAGGTTCACCGCGGTGATGATGCAGAAGGCGATCGCGGCTCTAACGAAGTTCTGGGGTTACCCGTCGTTTCGACCGGGTCAGGATGAGGTGGTGGAGGCCGCTCTGAACGACCACGATGTGCTGGCGGTGCTGCCTACCGGCGGCGGCAAGTCGATCTGCTACCAGGTGCCGGCGATCGTCAGAGGCGGGCTCACGATCGTCATCTCGCCCTTGATTGCGCTCATGCAGGATCAGGTCGCGGCTCTTCAGGTGCGAAACGTTCGCTCGACGTTCATCAACAGCTCGCTTTCGCGGCGTGAAATCGAGCAGCGATGGACAGACGCCGAGTTCGGTCGCTATCGACTTCTCTACCTCGCTCCGGAGCGGCTGTCATCCGAACAGTTCCTCGCCCGAGCTGAGCGCCTCGACATCCGCAGCGTGGCGGTCGACGAGGCGCATTGCATCAGCGAGTGGGGGCATCATTTCCGACCAGAGTACCGCCGCATCGCGGATGCGCTCGAGCACATCGGGAGGCCTCCCGTGATAGCAGTCACCGCTACCGCGACGCCGGAGGTGCGCCGTGACATCGTTGAGCAACTGCGCCTCCGCGACCCGCAGATCTTCGTTCGAGGCTTCGATCGACCGAACATCGTGTGGTCCGTTTTCGACACGGCTGACCGACGTAGCCAGGTAAAGAGGGTTCTGGACGGCGTCCCCGGTACGGGCATCGTCTATGCCGCGACTCGCCGCGGGGTGGAGGAGTGGGCGGCATGGCTCCGGCAGCAGGGAGTGAGTGCTGCCGCGTACCACGGTGGCATGCCGAATGAGAAGCGTAACGCCGTTCAGGAGGCCTGGATCACGGACGAGGTGCGAGTGATCGCCGCCACGAATGCATTTGGGATGGGCATCGACAAGCCGGATGTACGATTCGTGATCCATGATGGCGTACCTGCGTCGCTCGAGTCCTACTACCAGGAAGCCGGCCGCGGCGGCCGCGACGGCAAGCGCTCGTACGCCGTTCTTCTGTATCAACCTCCTGACCGCCAGGTGCAGCAGGCGCTCATCGACGCCTCGCATCCGAGCCTGGAATCGATACGAAAGGTTTATGACACCGTCACGAGCATGGCACAGATCGCCGTCGGCGCGATGTCGGAAGATCCCATTGTTGTGGACATCGGGCGCGTAAGCGACGTGACCGGCCTGCCGCGCTCGCAGATCGAGACATCCATCGAAGCGGCCGAGCGCGCGGGTCTATGGACGCGACTACCGACGGACGCTCATCGCGGGTACATGCGCATCACCACGACGCCGTCTGATTTTCGTGCGTTTGCACGGGAGAGTCCACCGGCTCTCGGGCGCTTCGTGGAAGGCATCATCCGGTGTGTGGATGCTGGAGCTTTCAGCGGCTGGTATGGACTCGATGTACGCCAACCGGCTCGGCGGCTGAAGATCGCGCCTGAGCGAGTCAGCGACGGCCTCACGTTCCTTGAACAGCAGGGCTACGTTCGCTGGTGTCCACCCGACTCATCCCTGGTCCTGCAGCCTCTGGAGCCGCGTCCTTCGCGGGTGCGGGTGGATATCGATGCGCTGAAGCGGTCGCGGCGGCATTCGGAGCGTAAGCTCGATGACATGATCGCCTACGCCGAGTCCACCACCTGCCGGCGGCGTCATCTTCTGGATTATTTCGGTGAGAAGGCCTCGGCCACGTGTGGGAAGTGCGACGTGTGCCTCGGAAGACATGACGATCGAATCGTCACGCCGAAGGATGAGGATGCGTTGAAGCGTATGATTGAGATGATCGCGCGCGGGGCACATCCGGCATCGCTGGTGCGCGAGCGCGCGTTGCGGGAGGAGGATGTCACACAACTCCTCGACTGGCTCGAACGCCGCCGCCTCGTAAGGGAAGATCCCGCGGCTGCCAGCGGCTATGCCGTCACACCCGACGGCCGAGCATGGATCGATTAGGGATCGGACTCAGCGTCTGACGAACTTTTCCGCTCCTCAAACTGCCGACGCTCTTGCAAGCGGCTGATGACCCGGTCATAGATGGCCAGATATCCCTTTGGATCACTGGCGTAGTGATCGAGCGTCACGTCGAAGCGATCGGCAGAAACGTTGTGCCGTTGGAGCACCGAATCACGTGCGGCGCCCGCAGGAATTTCGCCTTCGCTCACAAAAGCATCGGCGATCAGGAGATCTGCCAGCACTTCCACGAACAAGCTGTCTTCGAGCGGATGTGGGCCGTCTGATCGGCATCCCCCGATGACCATGACCGAGGCGCACAGGAAGACGAGTAGAATATGCCGTCGGCCGAGGCCTCTGTTCACGGGGATGTGGTCGCCACCTGCTCGTTATCCACGGACTCTTCGGTTCGGAACGTGTACGCCAGAACCTCCATCTGCCGCAGGAACTCTCGCTTGTCGAAGCCCGGCGCGAAGACCATCCCATCAATCAGATACATTCGTCCCGAAGGCTGATCGTAAAAGGCATAGGTCACAAACGGACCGCCCATTCCGAACTGGATCATTTCTCCCTGCTCGTCTTCACCAACCATCTGCCACAGGCCTCGCACCTCGTATCCATAGCGTCCGCGAAAATCGAGCTCTTCCGCCTCGAGCGGTCGCCGGCGGTCGATCTCAACCCATCCACCGAGATTCCCCTGTACATAATCGCGCGTCAGCGAATCACGTGTCGCCACAACCCACTCTGCGCTGAGCATCGACGGATCCGCATCTTCGACGTAATGCACGAAGAGGCTTCGCCACGTGTCGGAGAGGATTCGGCGCAGCCACACGAAATCGGTGGTGTCGATAGCTAACACGAAATCATGCTGCGCATTGACGGCAAAGCCGTGGCGCTCCATCAGGTCTTCTTCTAGGTCATGCTGACGTCCGCGCCTGAACATGTCTGCTGCGAGGCGCTGGCGCGAAACGAGGTTAAATGTGTCTCGCAGTGCCGGACCGTGTTCATGGAGGGTTGCCACGAGATCGGAGGTGTCTGCGGCGGAGATGAAGAAGACCTTCTGGTTGCGCCGCCAGAGATTGGGACGCGAGGCCACGATTCGGCCTCCCGATTCAATCGCTTCGATGCCGCCATCAGGTAGACGGCCTCGAATGAAATCGCCGACGCTAGAGGAATCGGAAATCGGCGCCACGAAAACAACATTTTTATGTTGTTTGATGCGCTCGAGCGTGTTGCCCTGAAGCTCTATCGTACGTAGATCGAAGGATCGCTCGGGCGCCGGCAGCGTCGGGATGAAGTATCCGAGCTCGTCGCGGATGGCTTCGCCGACCGAACCGTTCCAGATCGTGGAATCCACCACAACCACGATTTCGCCATCTACGCCGACTGCTTCACGACGGTAATCGCCATCGCCGCATCCGATGGCGAACATCAGAAGAAGGACCAGCAGTGACGAGAAGAGGGCGCTTCGTACTTTGAGAAGGTGTGGCATCAAGCTGAAAATCATCGAATGGATGGTCAGTTAACCATCAAATCGCGTACCGGGTTGCATCAGATGTCGGCCGCCGGTGCGACTTCGCCGCGCAGGCTTTCAACAAAACCACGTACCAACTCCAACCGCTCCGCGTCCGAGAGTGAGTCATCCGCCCACCACTTTTCAACGCGGGTGATGAGGGCAGAGCCCACGATAAAGCCGTCGGTGTGCTCGGAGAGTCTTGTGGCCTCCTCACGCGACTTAATGCCGAAGCCGACGAGTAGCGGGTTCTTCGTAACCAGCCGCCTCGCTCGCTGCAAATACTGCTGCACGCGGTCCTGTGAGCCGATATCCGATCCCGTGAGGCCGGTGACCGAGACGGCGTAAACGAAGGCGGAGGTGAACTGGTCAACCTGTCTGATGCGGTCGTCAGAGGAATTCGGTGCGATCAGATGGACCATCCCCAGCCCGGCCTTGGCGGCCGCGTCCTCAAACTCAGGGCCATGACCAGGCGGCAGGTCGGGGATAATGAGTCCGTCTACACCTCGAGAGGCCGCATCATCGAAAAAGTTGCTCACCCCGTACCGAAGAATCGGATTGACGTAGCCCATCAGGAACAGCGGTGTCTCGCTCTCGCGCCGGAAAATGGCAGCCGACTCAAGGGTGTCGGCCATGCGAACACCTTGCTGCAGTGCGCGCGCACTGGAGCGCTGGATCGGCAGACCTTCGGCAAGCGGATCGCTGAACGGCATCCCGATCTCGATGAAATCCGCCCCTCCGGCATCGACGGCCTTCAGGATTTCACGCGATGCATGGAGCGTTGGAAATCCGTTCGTGAAAAAGATTCCCGCAAGCTTGCGCCGTTCTGCACGAGCCCGTCCGACGACCTGGTTGAAACGATCGGTCATGAAGCTGCGCCGTTGGGTGAATCCAGGAATCTCGCGATGGTGTTCATGTCTTTGTCGCCGCGGCCCGAGCCGTTGATGACCAGCACTTCGTCGCGGCTCATTTTCGCGGCAAGCTCGAATCCATGCGCGACGGCGTGCGCTGTCTCGAGGGCGGGGATGATGCCTTCCGCGCGGGAAAGGAGTTTGACCCCTTCAATTGCCTGGTCATCCGTGACGGAAACGTATTCGACGCGGCCATCGGCCATCAGCATGGCATGCTCCGGTCCGACGCCCGGATAATCCAATCCGGCGGAAATTGAGTGAGCGAGCATCACCTGGCCTTCCTCATCCTGCAGCAGATAGCTCATCGTTCCGTGCAGAACGCCCGGTGAGCCAAGCGTCAACGTTGCCGCGTTGCGCCTTTCGAGTCCTTCGCCTGCCGCCTCCACGCCTACCA
>CAZKDQ010000016.1:2663-14365 GCA_964551345.1 uncultured Rhodothermales bacterium | reverse complement strand
AACGTTGCCGCGTTGCGCCTTTCGAGTCCTTCGCCTGCCGCCTCCACGCCTACCAGTCGCACATTCGGATCATCCAGAAATGGGTGGAATATTCCGATGGCGTTTGAGCCTCCTCCAACACATGCGAGGATGACATCCGGCAGACGGCCCTCCAATGCATCGATCTGCTCCCGCGTCTCAATGCCGATCACACGCTGAAAATCGCGCACCATCATCGGATACGGGTGCGGCCCGACGACCGACCCGATGATGTAGAAGGTGTCGTCGGGATGACTCACCCAGTCGCGAATGGCTTCGTTCGTGGCATCCTTCAGCGTGCGGCTGCCACTTGATGCGGGCCGAACCTCCGCCCCCAGGAGTTGCATGCGCAAGACATTGAGCTGTTGCCGCTCGATATCTTCCGTGCCCATGTACACGATGCACGGCATCCCGAAATGCGCACACACGGTTGCGGTGGCCACACCGTGCTGGCCGGCACCCGTCTCCGCGATGATACGCGTTTTGCCCATCCGCCGCGCCAGCAATATCTGCCCTACCGTGTTGTTGATCTTGTGCGCGCCGGTGTGGCAGAGATCCTCGCGCTTGAGGTAGATGCGGGCTCCGCCGGCCATCTCAGTCAGGCGCGGCAGGTAGGTGAGTGGCGTTGGCCGACCGACGTACTGCCGAAGCAACGCGTCGAACTCTTGCCTGAACGTTGGATCGGCGGCCACTTCTGCATAAGCCGCCGCAAGGTCATCGAGGACGGGAACGAGAATCTCCGGTACGTAGGCACCACCGAACGGACCAAAGCGCCCTTCATGGTCCGGATAGGCGTAAGCAGCTTTCATGGCTATTCATTGTAGGCGGGTTGTGCGTCGCGAACCGCATCAAACGCATCAAACAGATCGCCGAGTAAATCGAAATCCTTCACTCCCGGAGCCGACTCGATGCCGCTCGAGAGGTCGATCCCAATTGGATTCACGGTCTCGATAGCTTCCACGATGTTCTCCGGCCGCAGGCCACCGGCGAGGAGGATAGGGAAGTCAGCCGAAAGTCCGGCCGCAATCGACCAGTCGAACGTCTCGCCCGTGCCGCCCGGCAGTTCGGGGTGATGTGTATCTAGGAGGAAGTAATCGACACGCCCCCGATAGGCTTCCATCCGCCGCCTGACCGAAGCGCCGTCGTCATCCGCACCAATACGGATGGCCTTTATGACCGGCAGGTCGATCGCGGTGCAATCGTCGGGGCTCTCATCTCCATGCAACTGGACGTACGTGAGCCCGGCTTCACTCGCAACGTGATTGACCGTTTCAGGCGAGACATCGACGAAGACGCCGGTGATTTCGGGTCCGTGCAGCCAGTCCGCAATTTCCCGCACGCGTGCGGGTTCGATATGGCGCGGACTATCAGGATGGAAGACGAATCCGAGGAAGTCCGCCCCGGCACCCGCGCAAAAACGGGCGTCGGCGAGCGACGTCAGGCCGCAGATCTTCAACTTGATGGGCATAAGGAGGAGGCTGTAATCATTACTGCAGCAGTCGCTCGAGCTCGTCGAGCCATGTGCGAAGATGGTCGCCCGGATTGTCGGCGCGCATCAAGCGCTCTCCGACAAGTGCGGCATCGATACCGTTCTGGAGCAGGAGATGGAGGTCGTCGGGACCGTCGATGCCGCTTTCGGAAACGCGGACGATCTGTTCGGGCAACACGCGCAGCACATCGATCGACCGGTGAAGATCAACCTCGAACGTCCGCAGGTCGCGATTGTTGACGCCCACGATTTCGAACGCATCGACATCCAGTCGATCAAGCTCTCGCGGATCGTAAATCTCGACGAGCGCCGCAAGCTCATATTCACGCGCCGCCTCGTGCAGTTCGTGAAGCTGCGACGGATCAAGGATCGCTGCAATTAGAAGAACCGCATCAGCACCATGAGCGCGCGCTTCAACGACCTGGTATGGATCGACGAGGAAGTCTTTTCGAAGGATGGGAAGCTGTGATGAATCGCGCACCTGCGCCAGGAAATCGAGCGATCCCTGAAAATGATAGACCTCCGTCAGGACGGAGATTGCAGCGGCACCGCCTTCTTCGTACCACGACGCGATTCGCGGCGGATCGAAATCGGCACGGATCAAACCTTTTGATGGCGAGGCCCGCTTGATCTCCGCAATGATCGACATGCCGTCTGCGCGCAGCGCGTTCGCGAAATCGCGGCGGCTCTCGGCGAAGAGCGGCCGATCCTCAAGCTCGGTGATGGGGACCTCCTTGCGTCTGAGCCGGAGGTCTTCCCGCGTCGACGCGACGATCTGTTCGAGTATGTTCATGGCTTCGGCGCGCGGTGCGACGTCTCGGCGAGGAGTTTGAGTTTGGATCTGGCGCGCCCCGAATCAATGCTTTCCGCAGCCGCTTCGATGGCGGAGTCGATGTCGGTGAATTTGCCGGTGGTGAACAGCGCGTAGCCTGCGTTCAGGAGAACAACGTCGCGCTTCGGCCCCTGCTCGCCGTCGAGAATGTCCATCACGATGCGGGCGTTGTCGTGCGCCGTGCCGCCGCGAAGCTCTGCTGTGCCGGTTGTCGTGAATCCATGATCGCCCGGAGAGACGGCGCCGGTGGCGATCGCATCCGATCGACTCTTGTCGTGGTCGAAGGTGAACGTCGTTGTCTCGGAAGTCAGAGAGATCTCGTCGAGGCCATCGGCAGCGTGAACGGCTACAACGTGCTGAGCTTCAAGGGCATGCAGAATTGACGCCATCATCCGGGCTGTCTCACGATCGAACGCCCCCACGAGCTGCCGACGGACGCCGGCAGGGTTCGTCAGCGGACCGAGGATATTGAAGAACGTCCGCACGCCGAGCTTGCGGCGTGCCGGCATCACATAGCGCATTGCAGGATGAAAGAACGGCGCGAAGAGGAAGGCTATGCCCGCATGGTCAAGGCAGTATTCCACACCTTCCTTACCGAGTTCGACCTGCACGCCGAGCGCTTCAAGAACATCTGCCGATCCTGATTTCGATGAAACCGACCGGTTGCCGTGCTTGGCAACGATTGCGCCCGCTCCCGCGCAGACGATAGCGGAGGCCGTCGAAATGTTAAAGGTGCCGCTGCTATCGCCGCCCGTGCCGCAGAGGTCGATCGCGTCGGGATCGGCGTCAACCTCGGTCGCATACTCGCGCATCACCCGCGTAAATCCGACGAGTTCATCCAGCGTCTCGCCGCGCGAGCGAAGGCCGATCAACAGCCCCGCCGCTTCTTCGGGTTCGGCCTCGCCCCGAAGCAGCACGTGCATCGCGCCCTCCGCCTGTGACCGCTCGAGCGTGCCACCGGAGGCAAGCACGTCGAGGAATGGATGCAGCCGGCCCCTCATGCGCTTGCCGCCTCAACCTGCACGTGAAGCGCGCGCCTCACCCAGTTTTCGACAATCCGTGGACCCTCGACCGTGAGCACACTTTCGGGATGAAACTGGATGCCCTCGACCGTGTGCGAGCGATGCCGCAGTCCCATGATGACGCCGTCCTCCGTACGCGCACTTACTTCAAGCTCATCCGGAAGCGATGACTCATCCACAACAAGCGAGTGGTATCGGGTCGCTTCGAACTCATCCGGAACGCCTTCAAAGATCGTCCGCCCATCATGTTGGATCATGCTCGTCTTGCCATGCATTGGCTCCGGCGCGTGGATGACCTTCCCTCCAAACACTTCGCCGATTGCCTGATGGCCGAGGCAGACGCCGAGAATCGGGATAGTCGATGCGAAAGCTTCGATCGTCTGTTCCGTGTTTCCGGCGTCGGCAGGTCTTCCCGGTCCGGGAGAGATGAGAATGCCCCGCGGTGCCATTTTTCGGATCTGACCGATCGTGATCTGGTCGTTGCGAGCCACGTGAACGTCAATCTCCTGCCGCGCCAGCAGGTGGACGAGGTTGTAAGTGAACGAGTCATAGTTGTCGATCACCAGAATCATCGCTCGGACCTCAATCATGAATGGAGCGATACGTCGTGATCAACCCCATCGCCTCGCGCACCGGCTCCATGATGGCTTCGGCGCGGATGCGGGCTTGCCTGCCACCTTCGCGCAGGACATCCATTACATAATCCGGGCGATGCTCAAGCTCGTGTCGCCGCTGACGGGCTTCGGCAAAGTAGTCGTTGATCAGTGCGAGCAGCTCCTTCTTGGCGTGGCCGTAACCGTAACCGCCGGCGCGGTATGCATCGGCGATGCGCTCGCGCTGCTCAGCATCTGCAAAAAGCCGGATGAGAGCGAAGACGTTATCGGTTTCGGGATCCTTGGGTTCTTCGAGCGGCGTCGAATCCGTGACGATGCTCATCACCTTCTTCCTGAGATTCTTCCCCTCATCAAAAATGCCGATCGCGTTATCGTAACTCTTCGACATTTTGCGGCCGTCAAGTCCCGGCACAACCGCCACGTCATCCAGAATAAGTGCATCGGGAATGGGGAAGTACGGCTCATCCTCGGGAAAGAACGCCCGGTTGAACTTGCCCGCGATGTCCCGGGTCATCTCGATGTGCTGCTTCTGATCGGCACCGACGGGCACGAGCGTGGCGCCGTAGATCAGGATGTCCGCCGCCTGCAGCACCGGATAGTTTAGCAGCCCCGCATTAGGCGCAATTCCCTGGGCGATCTTGTCTTTGTAGGAAACACCCTTCTCCAGTAGCGAAACGGGCGTGAGATTGTAGAAAATCCACGCCAGCTCGGTTACTTGCGGGACGTCGCTCTGCAAGAAGAGGTGCGCCTTCGACGGATCGAATCCGAGCGCGAGGTAATCCAGCACGACGTTGAGCTGATACTCCCGAAGCCGTTCTGCATCCTGAACCGAAGTCAGTGCATGGTAATTGGCGACGAAGTAGTAGGCCTCGTGCTCCTTGTGAAGCAGGATGTGCTGACGAAGCGCACCGAAATAATTACCCAGGTGCAGCGTGCCCGACGGCTGAATTCCCGATACAATGACGGGCTTCGCGGTGGTCTTCAATTTGCCCGAGCCGTTCGACGCTTCAGCTTGTTGAATCATCAGCGACGGTCAGGATCGAATGGATTTGAGATAGTCGAGCCGCTCACGCGTGTTTCTCTCGACGTTCTCCAGGATGGCGCGGCTTCGCATCTGATGCTCGACCTTTTTTTCAGCATCGACATCGTCCAGGAATGCCTGTTCGCGGTCGATCAAGTGCGCGACGATCTCGCTCTGGTTGTTGCCGGGATTGAAATCTCCGACCTCCATATCAACGCCGGATTCGGGAACGCCTCCACAGCTCAGGATGGTCTCCGACAGCTTTCCGGCATCGGCTCTCGCCGTGCGCTGCAGTTCGTTCAGGCGATCGACTACGTCGCCTTCCTTCAACCGCGCGATGGCCGCTTCATGCGTGTAGTTGATTTCGTGATGCTGCCGAAGCAGCGGATTGAACCGGTCGATCGTCTCTCGACGACCGATCGTTTTACCGGCCCATCCCTTCTTCAGAAACAGACTCTTCATGAGCTAACGTTGCTGGACGATGTGCAAGTGGAAAGGTGAAGTTAAGCGTTTGGCACCTAAGCGGGTGACGGCGGCGCCTCCAATGTGTGCGGCGGCGTTGTATGCAACTCAGCGAAATTTGGCTCCCGCAGATTGCTGGCGGCGAGTTCCAGTGCCGCATGAAGCGCACCGAGCTTGTTTTCCGTCTCGATGAACTCGCGCTCCGGGTCGCTGTCCGCTACGATGCCCGCGCCGGCCTGCAGGTGAGCGCGGCCATCTTTGATAACCATCGTGCGGATGGCAATGCACGTATCCATGTTGCCTGCGAAGTCGATGTAGCCGACGGCTCCGGCGTACACGCCGCGCGCCTCGGGCTCGAGCTCGTCGATCAACTCCATCGCCCGCACTTTCGGCGCGCCACTCACCGTGCCGGCAGGGAAGCAGGCCGTAAGTGCATCGAGCGGGGATAGGTCCTCTCGCATTCGCCCCGAAACGGACGAGACGATGTGCATCACGTGCGAGTACCGCTCGACGAACGCATACCGATCAACGTGAACCGATCCATGCTCGCAGACTCGCGCCAGGTCATTCCTGCCCAGATCCACCAACATCACGTGCTCCGCCCGTTCCTTCGGATCGGCAAGGAGGTCCTCCGCCAGTCGTCGATCCCCATCCTCGTCGCGGCCGCGCGGGCGCGTGCCGGCAATGGGAAGAACCTCGGCCCGCCTGCCCTCGACACGGACCAGAACTTCAGGAGAAGAGCCAATCAACAGCGCGTCGTCGGTATCCATATAAAATAGATATGGTGATGGATTCACCTGTCGAAGCGCGCGGTAAACCTGTACCGGATCGCCCTCTATCTCGCACGTCGTACGGCGTGAGAGTACGATCTGAAAGACATCGCCGTCATGGATGTGCCGCTTCGCGGATCGAACGGCATCCTCGAACTCGCGGCGTCCGAATCGTGAAGTCGACTCACCGACCAATCCGAAAGACTGCGGAAGAGCCGGCGCCGAGTTTGTCAGTAGCAGCGCCTCCAGTCGCTCGATCTCATCGATAGCCGCCTGATAAGCAGCTACAGGTTCGGCACGGTCATCCACAAAAGCCTGCGCCATGATGACGATCTGATGGCGGACGTGGTCGAACGCAACGACCGATCCATAAAACCCCCATGCCGTATCGGGGAGATCCAGGGACGTCTCGTTGCTTCGCGGGATGGACTCGAACATGCGCACGCCGTCATAGCCGAGATATCCAACCGCGCCGCCGGTAAAGCGCGGCAGACCTTCGACATTGATTTCGGTGTAGGCGTCAAAAATTGCACGGAGGTTATCGACGATCGATGCATTGGGATCGACTGGAAATGCGGGCCCGGCGAGCCGCCAATCGATCTCCGTCTCTCGCCCGCGTCCTCGAAGAACCAGGAACGGCTCCCGTCCGAGGAAGGAGTAGCGTGCCAGCTTTTCGCCGCCTTCCACGCTCTCGAAGAGGAACGTGCCGCGGCTTTCGCAGCGCATCCTCAGCAGCGCGAGCACCGGAGTCAGGAGATCGGCACTGAGGCGCCGGGCTACCGGCACCACGACGTTCGTTGCACCGCGCGAGCGAGCGGCGTCAATTATCTCGATGAAGGAATCAGGCGTCATACAAAAAAGGCTCGCCGCGTTGCGACGAGCCCTGAAGTTGGTCCAGACAGAAGCGTACTGTCTACGAGAAACCCATTCGGCCCGTCGCGAAGGCGGTCCACCACCACTGCCAGGTCGGGACGGCGCTATGTGGCGTTGCTCGGTTCACGGGGCGAAATATAGAGGGCGGATGGGGTAGATGCAACGGACGTAAACCGCTCGATGCGGCTATGCGACGGCATCACGTGGGTCGTCGCTGCCGTCTGGTTTCGTACTGACGCCCGAGAATTGCGGCGTGGCGAGATGGGCGATGCCGCGCATCGGATAGGCAAGCTCGATTCCGCCGTGATCCTGGAAAGCCTGAAGGATCTGGATCGTGAGTGAATGCTCCGTTCCCCGGCGCCTTCGCGCTTCGCACAAATACCGAAGTGTGAGTTGGATGCCGTTATCGATCACCCGCACGTAAACGAACGGCGTCAGAACGCTGTAGTGGACGAGATATTCATTCGCCATCCGTCGGAGCTGCGCTTTCATCTGCCGTTCGGTGACTTCCGCCGTCTCACTCGCGAGATCTAGAATGATGCTTTGCGCCGCCTTCCAGTCACTACGGAACGTGACCGTGAGGGCGAGCTCATTCCAGATGTAACTGAAGCCGTGGGTGTAATTGTAGAGCGAATCCTGGAAGATCCACGAGTTTGGGATGTGGACGAGCCGCCCCGTGCTCTGATCAGCATCGACCCATCCACCTATCTCCATGAGCGTGGTGTGGAGGAAGCGGACATCAACCACGTCGCCGCGAACGCCCTTCATTTCGATGCGATCACCCTGCTTGTAGGGCGCTCGTACCATTAGATGAAACCATCCGAGAGCGCTGAGAAACGCCTCCCGCATCGCAATGGCCAGACCCGCGCCGATCACAGTGAGCAGCGTCAGGAGGTCCGCCTGCTGCGGCGACCAGATCACTATGATCGCGATGAGCGAGGCGATCGCCGCAAAGCGCCCCACGAATTTCGACGTTCGGTACTCGCGCACCCGATCCGACACATATCGATGTGCCAGATGCTGCACGACTCGCTTGAGCACGTACACGATCAGCAGGACGACGACCGTCAGGATCGCGCGCTGCACGTTTGGGTTGCCGAAAATTGATAGGTCGGGCACGTCGACAGAAACTGATCCGCTTACCGGGAGCCGGTTCAAGGCGAAGAACCTACGCAACCCGATGCAGCAATTGCCAACAGCGGCTACTGCAGTTCGATTATAGCGAGCGATTATTTAGATTACGGTACGTTTCCCCTCCCGCATCTACCGCTCATCATGCCTCGAACTTCTGACGGTCGGACCCTCGACCGCGTCCTCTTCGTGCTTGCGCTTCTCGGCGTGTTGGTCGTGGTTCACCTCGCAATCCAACAGAGCCGCGGCTTTGATCAGGGATGCGTCGGATTTCTCGGATCGGCAACCGGCGACGGCGCCTTCGACTGTGGCGCCGTCCTCCAGAGCAATGCCGGAACGTTCCTCGGCATCTCGAATACCGCCTGGGGCCTTTTCTTCTATCTGGGCGTCGCCTTCTTTAGCGCGATGCTTCTGGTGGGGAAGGGAAGCCTGCTGCAGTGGTCGGCGCGCCTTCGCCCGATCTTGATCGCCGGCGGTCTCGCCTACACGCTCTACCTGGTGTATTACCAGTTCTTCGTGATCAACGAGCTGTGCGCGCTGTGCCTGACGTCGGCCGCCATTGTTCTTCTGATATCCATCATTCAGGGCGTCGCGCTTCTACGCTCTCGCCGCGCTGCGGACGATGAGCCCGTGCGACGGCCGCAACCTGCTCCACTTCGAATGAAAGACCTCCGCTTCGTCGGCGTCCTTGCCGTTGCACTCGTCGTGCTGGCCGGCGCCGATCTCCTCTATTTCAACTCGATCGAAAACGAGACCGCCACGGCTGATCAAGCCGTCGCTTCCCAGTCGAATGCCGTTCGTGGTGCCCAGAGCCAGCAGTGCGGCTTCGATACCTCCAAGCCCGCGGTTGATTATCAGGAGATCATAGGGATGCAGGACCCTGCGCTCGGCAATGACGATGCCGAAGTGACGGTGATCGAGTTCTTTGACCCGAACTGCCCGCACTGTAAGACGATGCACGGCATCATGGACCTGGTCATTGCTGATTATGGTGATCAGGCACGGTTCGTCTACAAGCCGGTTGCGCTCTGGCCATATTCCGTCGACCAGATCGATGCGCTCTACGCCGCCGCGCAGGAAGGCAAGTTCAGCGAAATGCTCAGTGCGCAATTTGATCGGCAGCGCCAGGGCGGCCTCGATATCACACAGCTACGCTCGATTGCAGAGGAGATCGGCATGAATCCGGATCAGCTCGCGCAGCGCATCGATCGTGGTATCTACCGCGCTAATACGATGCAGCAGCGTCAGATTGCCAGTGAGGTCGGCCTCACCGGCGTGCCCGCCGTGTTGATCAACGGCCGCTTCATTGGTCCGACTTCCAGAACGGCCTCGTGCATCGGGCAGTTGATCGAAGAAGCCGCCGGCTGACGCACGTCACTCGCGCACCCGCCCCCAATCCGCGGGCCTGGTAGCATACGTCTGCCCGGCCCGTTCCCATATCATTTGCTCCGTAAGTCAATGGCATCAACGACCGACACGCTCGCCGACGCAGGCATCGACCAGAAATCCATCAACACGATCCGTTTTCTGGCTGTCGATGCGGTTCAGAAAGCAAAAAGCGGCCATCCCGGCCTTCCGATGGGCGCCGCGCCCATGGCATACGTCCTGTGGCAGGAGTTCTTTCGCCATAATCCCGCCAATCCGGACTGGCACGACCGCGACCGCTTCATCCTTTCGGCCGGCCACGGATCGATGCTGCTCTATGCGTTGCTCCACCTGACGGGCTACGATCTGCCGATGGAGGAGCTGATGAACTTCCGGCAGTGGGGCAGTCGGACGCCGGGGCATCCGGAGCACTTTATGACACCCGGCGTGACGACGACGACCGGTCCGCTCGGGCAGGGATTTGCCAACGGCGTTGGATCCGCCATCGGCGAGCAGATGCTGGCGCAGCGTTTCAATCGCAACGGCTTCCCGATCGTCGATCATTACACCTACGGCATCGTCTCGGATGGTGATATGATGGAGGGCATCTCCCATGAGGCGGCGTCGCTGGCGGGGCATCTTGGGCTAGGAAAGCTGATCTATCTCTACGACGACAACGAGATCTCGATCGACGGAAGCACCGACCTCTCATTTACGGAGGATGTGGATGCGCGCTTCGAGGCGTACGGCTGGCATGTCACGCGGGTGGAAGATGGCAATGACCTCGGCGCACTTCGCCGCGCGATCAGCGAGGCGAAGTCGGAAACGCAGCGGCCGTCGCTGATCGTCGTGCGAACGCTTATCGGATATGGCAGTCCCAACAAGCAGGACACGGCCTCGGCGCACGGCGAGCCGCTGGGTGAGGAGGAAGTCTTGTTGACGAAGCGCAACCTGGGTTGGCCTGAGGATGAGAAGTTTCTTGTGCCGGCCGACGTCAGGAAGCACATGAAACAGGCGCTCGAACAGGGTGCGCAGCAGGAGGATGAGTGGAATGAGCTCCTGAAGCGCTATCGCTCCGAGTTTCCCGATCTCGCTCAAGAGTATGAGCGTTGGCAGGCGGGCGATCTTCCGGAGGACTGGGATTCGGACGTGCCGGCGTTCGAGGCCGGAGAGAAGCTCGCCACCCGTGCATCGAGCGGGAAGGTGCTCAACGCCATCGCACCGCGCATCGGATTTCTCGTCGGAGGCTCCGCCGATCTCACGCCCTCTAATAAGACCGACGTCGAAGGACGCGACGACTTTCAGAAGCACACGCCGTATGGACTGTATCTCCGCTTTGGTGTGCGCGAGCACGCCATGGCAGGGATTTCCAACGGAATATCGCTCCATCACGGCTTGCGCCCGTATTGCGGCACGTTCCTGATTTTCAGTGACTACATGCGCCCGTCTGTGCGCCTTAGCGCGCTGATGAAGCAGGGCGTCATTTACGTGTTCACCCACGACTCAATCGGCCTCGGCGAAGACGGACCGACGCACCAGCCCATCGAGCACCTGATGTCGCTGCGGGCGATTCCCAACCTGACGCTCATCCGTCCGGCCGATGCCACGGAAGTCATCGAAGCATGGCGCGCGGCGATGCTGAACACGGGCGGTCCGACCGCTCTTGCGCTCACACGTCAGGGTGTGCCGACGCTGGATCGTTCCAAGCTCGGTGCTGCATCAGGAGTCCACAAGGGCGGCTACGTCCTCCGCGGAAGTGATGACGATGAGCTGATTCTCATCGCTACCGGAAGCGAGGTGCATCTTGCGCTCGAGGCTGCTGATGAGCTCGAGAACGACGGCGTCAACGTGCGCGTCGTCAGCATGCCTTCGTGGGAGCTTTTCGACGCGCAGTCGAAGGAGTACCGCGAGAGCGTGCTGCCTGCGTCGATCACACGACGCGTCTCCGTCGAAGCGGGTGTTACGATGGGATGGGAGCGCTATATCGGCATCGACGGCATAGCCGTCGGTATGGACCACTTCGGCGAGTCGGCACCTGCGGAGCGGCTCTTCGCGGAATTCGGATTTACGGCATCCAACATCGTGGAGCAGGCGCGGAAGCTGCT
>CAZKDQ010000016.1:0-2563 GCA_964551345.1 uncultured Rhodothermales bacterium | reverse complement strand
CAATTCGATCCGACGATCGGTGGAGTTCATCCGGATGCGGTAGGCGCTCCATCTTTCTCACGCGCGACGGTAGATCGGCCTTCAGATGATGAGGACTTTGCTTATCTCTCCTTAGGTCAGTTGTCCGAGCTGATCAGGCGCCGCGACGTGACGTGTGTGGAAGTCGCCCGCTTCTTCCTGAATCGGCTGCGCCGCTACGACGGCGTGCTCCGAGCGGTCATCACCTATACCGAAGAGCGTGCGCTGGAGCAGGCGCGCCTGCTTGATGCGGAACTGGAGCAAGGCCGCTGGCGCGGTCCGCTCCATGGGGTCCCCTACGGCGCGAAGGATCTGCTTGCGGTTAAGGGACATCCCACAACCTGGGGCGCGGAGCCGTACCGGGATCAGGTGATCGACCGCGATGCTACCGTTATCGAACGTCTCGATGCCGCCGGTGCCGTTCTTCTGGCGAAACTATCGCTCGGTGCGCTCGCATGGGGCGACGTCTGGTTCGATGGAACGACAAAGAACCCGTGGAACATCGAGCAAGGATCGAGCGGCTCCTCGGCCGGATCGGGCTCTGCCGTGTCTGCCGGTCTCGTTCCCTTTGCGATTGGAACGGAGACGCTCGGATCGATTGTCTCGCCCGCCACGCGCAACGGCATCACCGGGCACCGGCCGTCGTATGGCCTCGTAAGCCGATATGGCGCGATGGCGCTAACGTGGTCAATGGACAAGCTCGGGCCGATGGCACGATCAGTCGAAGATTGTGCCCTCGTATTTGACGCCATCCGCGGGGTGGATGAACGAGACCCAGCATCACGCGACTCCGGATTCCCCTTCGACGCTCACGCAGATGTCCGCCGTCTCCGCGTTGGGTTTGTTGCCGATGCCTTCGAGGCTGATTATCCAAACCGCCGCGCGGATCAACAGACGCTGGCGGTCCTGCGAGACATGGGAGTCGAGCTGATACCAATGTCCATGCCGTCGGATTTCCCGGTCTCGGCCATGCTCATGACGCTCGATGTGGAGGCGGCAGCCGCTTTCGACGATCTTACGCGTTCCGGAGATGCAGACACGCTCGTGCGACAGACGAAGGACGCATGGCCGCACGTTTTTCGCGCAGCACGTATGGTGCCTGCCGTGGAGTTCGTTCAAGCGGCGCGTGCACGGACCCTGCTGATTCGCGAGATGACACAGCAGTTCGCGGACTTCGATGTCATTGTCTCGCCTTCGTATGGCGGAGGAACGCTTTCGATCACAAACCTGACGGGTCATCCGGCCGTCACGATTCCTAATGACTTCGCGCGAGTGGATGGATCATCCGTGCGCCGTGAGCCTCGAAGCATCACCTTCATCGGACGGCTTTATGGAGACGGCGAAATGCTGTCGCTCGCCCACGCCTATCAGCAGGAAACTGACTTTCACCAACGACGGCCGCCGATCCGGTGACTCCGCCTTACCGTCAATCACAAAGTGTCGCAGTAGGTATTCTAAATGGAAGAGTTGCTGGCCGCGCCCATCGGCGCCTTGATCATCTTCGGGCTTCGCATCGTCGATGTCTCGATGGCCGTGTTTCGGATGATCCTGGCGGTGCGTGGCCAGCGAGGAACGGCGGCGATGATCGGGTTCTTCGAGGTACTGATCTGGCTCGTGGCCGTCGGCCATGCGCTTAACCATCTCGACTCGGTCTACCACGTTGTCGGTTATGCAGGCGGATTCGCCGCAGGAAATTACGTCGGCGTCTGGCTCGAAGGCCGGTTCGCCATTGGCGTCAACGTGATCCGGGCGATTTTCAGCGTGCCGGAGCAGTCGCCGCAAGCGTCGGCAGGACGAAGAACCGCCAAGGCATTACGACGGGAGGGCTTTGCCGTGACCGAACTTCAGGGCCACGGCCGAGAGAGTGCGGTCGACATTCTCAACGTCGTCGTGCCCAGGAAGAGCGTGCCGCACGTGCTGGCCCTCATCAACGAGCATGATGCCGAGGCCTTCGTGAGCGTTGAGGAAGTTCGCAGCACGCGAGGCGGCTACATTCGGCCGGGCGGGCGCAAGACGCCTTACGTGCCGAACTTTCCATAAATGACGAAGCCCCGCCCGGGTGGGCAGGGCTTTATGACACGCGGTGCATGGCTCACCACTCGTGCACGTCCCGCAGGATGAGCTGGATGCGGTGTTCGGTGTCCTCGATTCGGTGCCGTGCCGATACCTTGTACCACCTCCAGCGCCCTTTGCCGGTTCGCAGTCGCAAGAGCCACGAAGCCGTCGATTTGCCGAGATAGACCATGTCGGCGACGTCTCGCATCACCTGGTGGAGGTTCTTGCCGTGAACGTGCGAAAAGAAGCACGTCCCGAGACCACGACGTTCGCGATGCTCAAGGAGCCGAAGTGCGACCGGCGTGGCGTCGACAATCGTTCCTTCTGGATCTAACGTTATGAGAGGCTGCAGAAGCAGCGGACTTTGAAAGCGCTTCCGGCCGGGGATGGCTCGCTCGCGAAGCACCTCAGCTTGTGGGGCGACCGACTCGTTCATCGTATGCTACCTCCGCAATCTTTATTAAATCTGGAGCTCTTCAAATACGGTGCA
>CAZKDQ010000015.1:25505-36714 GCA_964551345.1 uncultured Rhodothermales bacterium | reverse complement strand
GAGATGCGATACTTCGTCCATGCGATGGGAAGAAGAATGATGCCGAATCCAAGCATAACCGGAAAGTGAACGGAGATGGCCTCGGCATCGACGTGCAGCGGGCGGATCATGGAGACAAACCCGACCACAAAAAGCACGTTAAGCAAATTGCTTCCGAGGATATTCCCAACCGACATATCCATCTCGTTCTTGATGGCGCCAACGACACTCGCTGCAAGCTCGGGTAGACTCGTGCCGATAGCGACAACGGTAAGCCCGACCACAACCTGGCTGATGCCGAAACTCTCTGCAATATTGACGGCTGCATAGACCATCAGGCGAGCACCGACGGCAAGAAGAATGATGCCGCCCGTCAGCAGCAGTACGCGCTTCGTTACCGGCTCCTTTCGTTCACGTTCCTGCGCATGGCTTTCCCGTTTCATCGAGCGCGCATGACGACGTGAATCGTACACGAGGAAGACAAAAAATCCGATGAGACCAATCACCAGAAGCAGGCCGTCCAACTTACTTATGACCCCATCAAGTGCGACCATATAAAACAGGATCAACACGAGCATCATAATCGGGTATTCCTTCTTCAAGGACCCGGGCGAAATCGTAAGCGGGAGGACGATGGCACTGACTCCCAGAATCAGAGCAATATTGCAAACGTTCGAGCCGATAATGTTGCCAAGGGCAAGCGCATCATCACCCGAAAGAACCGCAAAGAAGTTGATGACGAACTCGGGCATCGAAGTGCCCAGTGCCACAACCGTAATGCCAACAACCAATGGGCGAATCCCATATCGGAGTGCGAGGCTTGCCGCGCCTTTGATGAGCCATTCCGCGCCAAGATATAGCACGCCGAGGCCTGCAAGAAAAATCAGAAACTGTGGTAGCATCGTCTATATAAAATGCCAATATGATCATGATTTAGCGCCTCGATGCGAAGGCGCAGGTATCGCACTGCCGGCGAAGAACCCCGGCAGTAGCTCGCGCGGGGTCGCTGTTTCGGCGGGATCGAGCCGTCGATCCATAATGATCGAAGCATCGGGAGCGATTTCCACCAGCAGTTGCCGGCACGCTCCGCACGGGCTGCACGCATCGTCGTGTGTGCATGTCAAATAGAGACGCATCGGGTTGGTAAGGCCGTACGAGACCATCGTACCCAGAGCGTTTCGTTCGGCGCAAAGACCGTAGGTCCAGTCCGTGTTCTCCACGTTCACGCCAGGTACCGCGCGTCCGTCTTGAAATACGAGCAAGCCGGCAACGGGAAACTGGGACTCCGGGACTACCGCTCGTTCCGTTAGTTCGTGCACCAACCGTGGGATAGAATTCGAATCGCCTTCATCCGAATACTCAATGAACGGAGATAGTGGATTCGCGACTGACGGTAAATCCCTGGAGGTGCGCTGAACAGCCACCGATTCGCCGGCAACGGTAAACGGTCCTGCAAACGTGCCCGCAAGAAACGCGACGTCCTGGCGCTGCAGCGGAGTGGAAGATGCCGCAGCTATGATGTCGCTCCGACCAAGCGCCGCGGCTGTAGAAAACGCGTTGACCAGCGGTGGGATCAAGAGCGAGAATGACGCGCTTTCAACACGTGCGCCCACGATGACGGCTCCATCTGAAAGCAGAAGCGCACACCCTCTGCCTTTCCCCGAATAAGGGACGAGCGAGCGCTGAGCCGCGTCTTCAGCTGCTTCAATCAGATCTTCCAAGGGAGCCATAACATCGTGCAATGGGTGAAAGCGAGGGTGGAAATACGGAAAACGCGGCAAAGATCCATCGGCCCCGTTCGATTAGGTGCCGCTGGTGCATTGCCCCCAAGGCGTCCGTGCCATAGCTTTGCAGCATTGCCGGGATGGCGGAATTGGTAGACGCAACGGACTTAAAATCCGTTGGGGCGTTAGCCCCGTGCGGGTTCGAGCCCCGCTCTCGGCACCTCCTCGCTGTTGCCTCAATCGAACGAGGCGACGTTCCTCTCAAAATCGAGGACCACGCGGTGCTCGCGCAGAAAGTTCAGCCCGAGCAGACCGTCGACGTTGACGCCTGTCGCGCGCAGATTCGCGAGGTCGAGGACGCACACCGTCAGGTCGGTATGGTAAACTCCACCCACGCGGAAGGTATCGGCGCGCACGAGCTGCACTTGCCCGGTTCCACCGACACCCGCACCGAACCCTACTGTACTTCGATCCGGAAGCTGTAGCTCGGTTTGACGTTCCTCGGCAAGACACGTAAGCGTCGCTCCGGTGTCAAGGACGAAGTCGAACGGGCCTTCGCTGTTGATGTAGACGGGGATCAGAATCGCTGCTCCGCCCGGACCGGCGAGTTGAAAAGCGACCTCGGCGCTGTCAACGACGACACTCGATGACGGTTGCCGGACGTCGAACTCACACGCACTGAGTACGACAGCAAGTGTCAGCGGTATGACCGTGGCGCAAAGACTCCGTCTACTCATGAATCTGTGGGTGCCGTGAGGCGCGAGGCGTCGATGATCAAAAAGCCCCCACACTCGATGAGCGCGGGGGCCGACTGGCAGGCCGCTAGGTTGCGTTACGAGAGCAATCGTGCGTTCAAATTGATCGTGACAGCCTGCAGGGCACGCGAGACCGGGCAGTTTTCTTTAGCATTCTCTGCGTGCTTCTGAAACTCTGACTCATCCATTCCAGGCACGCGTGCCTCCGTGTTCAGGTCGATTTTCGTGATCGAGAACCCCGACTCCTGCTTCTCGATGTGCACGTCGGCGCGAGTTTCAACGCTTTCGGGCTCATGGCCTGCCTCGCCGAGCATGAGCGAGAGCGCCATCGAGAAACAACCCGCGTGGGCTGCACCGATTAGCTCTTCAGGATTAGTGCCCTTGGCGTCCTCGAAACGCGAGCCAAAGGAATAGGCACCTTCGAAGGCGCCGCTTCCGAGCTTCATCGATCCGTTGCCTTGTTTGAGACTTCCTTCCCAGCGGGCATTAGCTTTACGAACAGGCATAATTTTCTTTTGATTGGGTGAGTAATTACTGCGTGCGTCCTCTGACGCAGAGAACCGAAGAATCTATCCGAATCCCGGCCATACTACACGATCGTCAACACTTCGTCACTGCGAAGGGCTGAGGCTGAAATACTCCACTAGTGCTTCACCGCCTTGCTCGATTGGAATCCGGCCGCGCACCTCGACATCCCGAGGTAAGAGACGCAGCCACGTCGATCGTTGGTTGTCATGCAGTTGATCGATGATCTGCAGGGCGAGCGGCTTGCCTTCGTGTATGGTCATCACGCCAAGAACGTGCGGATGCCCGACGAAAGGCTTCGTCTTTGGCATGCGATCGGAGACTTCCTCGAGCATTTCGGCAACCGCGCGGGGCTCGAGTGCAGGCAGCAGACGAAGAACGTCTATTTGAATAGGCGTATTGAACTTGATCCGGATGGCGCTACGTTGAGGGGCTTCCGGAGACCAATCAACAACGAGGGACGCCGTGCCGGCTGTGGTTGATCTAACCGCCGCCGCGAGATTCGGAAACGTGCGCCGCAACTCATCTTCGAGCGCGCCCTGCGTGTCTACGAATGCGTGGACGTCCTGGGCTGCCATCATCTCACCGGCCGCGACCTGAACGCGCTGTTGGAGCCACGGCTGAACTTCTCGATGGCTCGCGATCCGGCGCTCCGCCTCTTTAACTAGGCCCGTTTGAAGGGCCTCGAGCATGGCCGACCAGTCATCAGCAAGGGGAGTAGTTACCATCGGGCGGAACAAATAGGTGGGCAAATACTGTATATAATCCGTTTCCATGCTCCTCGCCGACCAACTTGAGATCGCCGTGTTAGACAGCTCCACCTCCCGTGCAACTGCCGTTTCGATGCCGCTTCAGCACCTCTCGGAGCAGATCCGCGTCTCAAGCCAGACGCTCGTTCGCTGGATCGATCGTCATCTCGTTGATGCTGAACTCGACTGGGAGCTGTCTCATGACAATCAGCAGATTCGAACGATTCGTATCGAGGAATCGACACTCGGTTTCCTCAATACGTTCGCGACGGAGTATCGTGACGACACGGTTTCGAGGACAGAGGCCCGCCGCCTGCTCAAGAAGATCGACCCGAGGAACGTGAAGCGCCTCATCCGCACCGGCGACATCAAGACTGTTCAGGTGGGAGAGGACGTTCGCATCGTCATCGGCTCCATCGAGGATTATCTGATCGAGCGGGACCGCGACGAAGCGGTGGCATAGCCGCCTGAGGTATGAGCTCCAGCCTGGCAGCCAGATTACCGCAGGACACCTCGTCGATGCATCGTAACGGCGTAAATGAGGAGGCCGATCAGTACCAGCCACAGGACGATCGAGAAGACGACGTAGCTTGCGCCGCTCTCCATCGCGCCGGCGCCGTCTGAAATGAAGTTGGTGAAGACGGTGGTGCCGGCAAGGCCAAAGAGCGAAATGCCGAAAAGATGTGCTGCAAATCTAGACCGGAGAAGCAGCGCAACCGACCCCCCGACCGCAAACCAGACGCCGATGGCCCAGAGGGCTACGGCCCACGCCGGATAGTTCGCGAAGTACTCGAGTTGCTCGGGCGTGTAGTTGGCGAGGTACCACTCCGCCTCCAGCTGGGTCATGAGGTAGTCGAAGGCGCCGAAGGAATTCCACACCACGGCGAGGATGCCGACGATCCAGAGATGCAGGGGCGTTCGCGCTCGTGCAGGGCGCCTGGATTGGGTGAGAGCCATGATCATTCCCCATTGATGTCAAACGGGAAAATAGCGCCCTCACGATCGAAGTACTCGCTCAACCTGCGAGCATAATCATCTCCTCTGCCGCCACCGTGCCATCGTCGGCGAAATGCGAGAGATGTGCATCCTCGATTACGCCCTCCATCGACGAATCGTAGCTCCGGCTCACCTTCACGTAGTTGTCGGTGAAGCCGTGCATCAGGCCGCCGCGCTCAGCACCTTCCCACAAAACTGGCCTCGTCTGGCCAAGGTGTTCCCGATAGAACGCCTGGGTCTTCTTCTGCGAGAGGATTCGCAGCCGTTTATTGCGCTCGGAGCGCTCGGCAGGTGGCACCGGCGTTCCGCCGACGCGTTCGATCTGATCGACCGCAGTTGTATTCGGCCGTTCCGAGTAGGTGAACGCGTGCAGATAGCTGACGGGCAGATCATTGATGAAGGCGTAGCTGTTCTCGAACTCCTCCGCACCTTCCGCCGGAAATCCGACGATCACATCCACGCCGATACACGCGTGCGGCATGAGTGACTTGATGGATTCGACGCGCCGCGCATAAACGTCGCGACGGTAGCGCCGTCGCATCTTTCCGAGGACGCTGTCATCACCGCTCTGCAGCGGGATGTGGAAGTGCGGCTGAAAAGCTCGCGAACCGCCAACGAACTCGATGATCTCATCCGTCAGAAGGTTCGGTTCGATGGAGGAGATTCGGAATCGGTCGATCCCATCCACATCGTCAAGTGCACGGACGAGACTAAGGAGGTTCGATCCCTGGTCTTCGCCAAACAGCCCGATGTTGACCCCCGTTAACACGATTTCCCGAAATCCTTCTTCGGCAAGTTCGTGCGCCTGTCGGACGCAATCATCGATCGACTGCGAGCGGCTCGCGCCCCTTGCATTGGGAATCGTACAGAATGAGCACGAATAGTCGCAGCCATCCTGGACCTTCAGGTATGCCCGCGTCCGTTCGGTGGATGAGAAGGCGGGGCCGAACGTGGCGGCATCATCGATGCACGAAACGCTGACCTGTGTCTGCTCCCGCTTCGCGAAGCTCTCGATCAGCTGGAAGAGGCGAAACTTCTCGTTCGCCCCGAGCACGACGTCCACGCCTGGTATCGCAGCGATTTCATCAGGACGAAGCTGTGCATAGCATCCCGTGACCGCGACAAAACCGTCCGGATTCTTACGCAGAGCGCGGCGGATTACGTTGCGACACTTCCGCTCCGCCTCATGCGTGACCGTGCATGTATTGATGACCGTCACGTCCGATGCTTCCCCAAATTCCACGACCTCGAAATCTCTGGCTTCGAAGTCGCGCTGGATTGCACCGGTTTCGGCGAAGTTGAGTTTGCAGCCGAGCGTGTAGAACGAAACGCGTCCCATCACGTAAATTCCAATTCGTGTTCAGGCGGCGTCGTGGTGTGGGTTCACCGTCCGACGGAGTGGCCAAGCAACGATAGACTCATTAGCTGGTTTCGATGCCTGTGTTTGCAAAGGAAGGATACAAACTGATAGCGGCTGCTGTCGCGATTGCCGTGATCCTGGTCGCGCTGGGCATCTGGGCCGGCGGCATAATCGGCTGGATAGTGGCGATTCTCGGCATCCTCGCCCTTGGCTTTACACTTTATTTCTTCCGCGATCCCGAACGACGCGCTCCGGAAGGCGCCGTCGGAGGCACGGTCGTTCTCGCGCCGGCAGACGGGAAGGTCGTGCTTGTTCAGGATGTGGAGCACGAGCCGTTATATCTGAAAGGGCCCGCGCGGCAGATCTCGATATTCCTTTCCCCACTCAACGTGCACGTGAATCGCAATCCGGTCGATGGCGTCGTGGAATTCGAACAGTACGTTCCGGGCGATTATCTCGTAGCGTGGCACCCGAAGGCGAGCGAGAAGAACGAGCGATCGCAGATCGGCGTGCGGCATGACAGTGGTGCGCGGGTTCTCTACAAACAGATCGCGGGAGCGGTAGCGCGTCGGATCGTCTATCGGCTGTCGGTTGGAGACAGGGTTGTTGCGGGGGAAAGGTTCGGCATCGTCAAGTTCGGATCGAGGATGGACGTACTGGTGCCGCCGAGGTCCCAGATCGACGTGGCCGTCGGCGATCGCACCGTGGCGGGAGAGACGCTGCTCGGGCGCCTTCCGACAGGGACGATTGGGGAGCCGGACGCTTCTCAGCAACAAGCCGCCCGCGGCTGATGGAAGAATACGGTCGACCGATGCGCCGACGACAGAGCGAGGGGGCGGGTACCCGCTTCCTTACGCGATGGTCGGCATACAAGCAGAGCAAGCGGGGTGATGATCGGCCTCGGCGCGGGATTCCACGCGCTGCCGTGCCATCTTTCTTTACGCTGATGAACCTCTTCAGCGGCTTCCTCGCCGTGACGCAGGTTCATGCCGGTCGATTCGATTATGCCTGCTGGCTGATTGTGCTTGCCGGCTTTTTTGACGCGCTCGACGGCATGATGGCGCGCCTCACCAACTCGACGAGCCTGTTCGGTGTGGAGCTGGATTCGCTCGCTGATGTGGTATCGTTCGGGCTGGCACCGGCATTCCTCGTCTATGGCTTCGGATTGTCCGAGTTCGGGCCGCTCGGACTGATTGTTTCGTCGCTTCCGGCTGTCTGCGGCGCCGTTCGTCTGGCGCGGTTCAACGTCAGTTTCGACGGCGAGAAGAAGGAGTATTTCTCCGGGATGCCGATCCCTGTGGCGGCCATCTTCATCGTCGCGCTCATCCTGAATTTCTCTCAGGAGCTCGTCGTCACGGAAACGGGTCCGGCGCAGCTGTCGATCCTCATCCCGATCGTGTTCGTGGTGTCTTTCCTGATGATCTCGAACATCCCGTTCGATACCATCCCGAAACCGACACCGGCGTATATCCGGCGGCATCCTCGAAAGTCGGCACTTTTCGCCCTCGCCGCACTCGCGATCGGCATTTTCTGGGAGGTTGGCCTGCTCGTCGTGCTCATCGTTTATACACTCGTGGGCATCGGGCGTGCGGCTTTTATGCTCATTGAGGCGGTCCGCAACGCGCCGATCGATAGCGATTGAGCGCACGATCTTCAGAAAGGCGCATTCGCATGCTTGTTATCTTGGCAACTCGTCGCAGCGGCTGAACGCGCGATTGTTCAGCATACCAACAGGAGCATCATCAATATCTCCGTCGGAACCAGACATGTTCAAGGCATCCATACACATCACCCTGCGCCCTTCCATCCTCGATCCTCAGGGGAAAGCCACGCGCGAGGCACTCGTACAGCTTGGCCACGACGCGGTCCACGAAGTCAGAATGGGCAAGCTCGTGGAGATGTGGATCGATACGGAATCGGAGAAAGACGCGTTGAAGATCGCCGATCAGGCATGCAGCAAGCTGCTGGCCAATCCGGTGGTCGAGAACTACGAGATCAAGCTGGAACAGTCGGGCGTGTCGGCGTAGTACGACGGCAGTAATAGGATGATGATTGTTAGCGGGCCACCGGTCTGCACATTTCAACTGGTAGTTTGCTGTCGCAATGCGTGTGTCAATGGAAGAACCTCATCTGATCGGTGAGATGCCCGCCCCCGATGCCCCGGATGTCGAGATTCTCGAGGAAGAGGTAACCGAGAATCGGACGGACAACCCGTGGCGGGTGATCCTCTTCAATGATGAGGTACATACCTTTGATGAGGTCATCATGCAGCTTGTGAAAGCGACGGGCTGCTCGACGGCCCACGCCGAGCGGAAAGCGTGGGAAGTGCACACCAGGGGTAAGGCCATGGTTTTTGAAGGGGATTTTGAGGATTGCTTCCGCGTGCAGGGCGTGCTTCGGGAGATCGAACTCGTGACGGAGATCGAAGGGTAATGCTTTGTCAGCCGCCACTGCAGACACGTATCGTGTCATCACGTCCTCTGCCTTATTCGAGTTGAAGGTCAAGGGATCGCGCTTCATTTCGGAGGCGCTGGCGGTAGATGATGCAGAATCCGCTCTCGCCGCCGTGGATGAGATCGCCAGGAGGGAGCACAGCGCAACCCACCATTGCTGGGCTTATCGCGTAGGAATCGAGGAAGTCGAAACCCGCGTCAACGATGACGGCGAACCTGTGGGCACGGCCGGCGCACCGATCCTGCGGCAGATTGAAGGGCATGATCTGGTGAATGTCGTCGTCGTGGTGACGCGCTACTTCGGAGGGACGAAGCTCGGTACCGGCGGGCTCATTCGCGCATACGGCGATGCGGCAAAGGGCGTCCTCGGTGAGGCGCGTGTGGCGGAACGTGTGATCCGCATCGGCTTTCGGCTCCGGTTTTCCTACGACGACACATCGGCAGCCATGCAAACGCTCTCCCGATTCGACGTGAAGGTTTCCGACTCCGTCTATTCCGACGAGACGCAGCTGGATATTCTCGTACGCCGATCACAGGCCGAATCCTTCAAGGCTGCGTTCGTTGAGAACCTATCCGGACGCGGCGCGATCAGCCGGCTTTCAACTTGAATGGCTCCATGGCGGCGACGGCCAGTCGGTCGGCGCGGTTGTTCAACTCGTCGTCCGCGTGGCCCTTCACCTTCACCCAGTTGATGCGGTGCCGTTTCGACTGCTCAATCAGCTCCTTCCACAAATCCTGGTTCTCGACCGGCTTTTTCGACGCCGTCTTCCAGCCATTGCGCTGCCATCGATCAACCCATCGTTCTTTGAATGCGCGATGGAGGTAAGCGCTGTCGGTATGGAGGTCCACCTCGCACGGCTCACGTAGTGCTTTAAGTGCTTCGGCTGCCGCGGTTAGCTCCATCCGATTATTCGTCGTCTGAGCTTCTCCGCCGGTGAGTTCACGTTCGTGTTCACCATGCTGAAGGATGGCTGCCCAGCCGCCCGGACCAGGATTGCCGCTGCAGGCGCCGTCGGTATAAATTGTAACTCGCTTCACGTTCTCTAATTTTGTGATGGCGGCGCAACCTACGGTTCGGCCGCAACAGGTGCGAATCGATCCGGGTGAGCGAACGAAGTCGCCCGTGTGATGTATCTGGCTGATGCCGCCGCGCGGGATATTATGACTTCGCACGGATGTGGTTTAATGGGACGATAACACCTATCAGGATCATCCATGAAATTCGTTGACTACGTCACGATAACCGTTCGAAGCGGTAAGGGCGGAGCCGGATCCGTCGCCTTTCGGCGCGAGAAATACGAGCCGAAGGGTGGCCCGGCAGGCGGCGATGGTGGCGATGGCGGCTCGGTCGTCGTCGTGGCCGATGACAATCTCTACACGCTCCTGGACCTCCGGTACAACCGGCATCACTTTGCACAGAATGGTATGCCGGGTGCCGGGTCGAACAAGAAAGGAAAGGACGGCGAGGACATCGTGCTTCGTGTGCCGCCCGGAACGGTAATTCGCGATACAGACACCGAGGAGATTGTCGGGGAAGTGGTCGAGACGGGCGATCGTCTCGTTCTCGTTCAGGGCGGCCGGGGTGGAAGAGGAAACACGCACTTCAAGTCTTCCACGAACCGCTCACCGCGCTACGCGCAGCCGGGCGAGCCGGGCCAGGAACGCAACGTGACGCTCGAGCTCAAGCTGCTCGCGGACGTCGGGCTCGTCGGTCTTCCCAACGCAGGCAAGAGCACCCTCGTGTCGTCGATGTCCGCCGCGAAGCCCCGCATAGCGGATTATCCTTTTACCACGCTCGAGCCATCACTGGGCGTCGTATATGTAGGGGATTATGAGTCTTACGTGATGGCGGACATCCCGGGCATCATTGAGGGCGCGCACGAAGGGAAGGGGCTCGGCCTGCAGTTTCTCAAGCACATCGAACGCAATGCCGTTCTTCTGTTCGTGATCGCCGTCACGTCGGAGGACCTGGTCGCGGAATACCAAACGCTTCTGGGGGAACTGGAGCAGCACAATCCGGAGCTTCTGGCCAAGCCGCGCCTCGTGGCCATATCCAAAATCGATTTACTTGGGGAAGACGAACGCGAGCGCGAGCTGCCGAAACTCATTGCAGGATTTCCTGAGGATGTGGAAGTGATGGCCATCAGCGCCGTGGCTCGAAAGGGGATTGACGCGCTGAAGCATCGACTTTGGGATCGGATCAAGGTTAATCGGCAGGAGGAAGCCGCATGATGCAGCCGCCTTTAGCCGATGGACCGCGTCCGCGCGACGAAGTCGAAGCACTCCTCGCGCTCTCTCTGGTGCCAGGCGCAGGGCCGGGACGCATCCGGACGCTTCTCGCGCACTTCGGCTCAGCGACGAACGTGTTTTCCGCCCGGCGAGAGGCGTTTTACCGACTGCCTGGCATCGGTGAGAAGACGGCCCGAGCAGTTCGAGCTTTTAACGATTGGAAGGAGGTGGACGTCCAGCGGCATCTTGCGAAAGAGGTTGATGCTCAACTGGTCGTCGCGGGATCGACTGAATTCCCGTCGCTGCTCGGCGAAATCTTCGATGCGCCGCCATTTCTGTGGGTTCGAGGAGATGCCGCTTCTCTGAAGGAGCCGGCTGTAGCGATCGTCGGGACGCGCCGCGCATCCGAGTACGGCAAGCGCATCGCGTTCGAACTGGC
>CAZKDQ010000015.1:10978-25405 GCA_964551345.1 uncultured Rhodothermales bacterium | reverse complement strand
AGAATCGTCAGCGGACTCACGCTTGGTACGATCGTCGTCGAGGCGCACGAAGGTGGCGGAGCGCTTATCACGGCGCGCCTGGCAGTCGAGCAGAATCGCGAGGTATTTGCCGTGCCGGCAGGAGTTGATCGCAGCCATGCCTCGGGCACGAACCGGCTCATCCGAGACGGGCACGCTCGGCTGATCGAATCTGCCGAAGATGTCCTCGCCGATCTCGGTCTCTCAGCCGATGATGCTCCCGCTGCAGACAAGGCGCCGCCTGTCCTTCATAAGCTTACCGGCATCGAGAAGACACTCTATGATGCCCTCAGCCGCGAGCCTCTTCATATTGACAGCCTGTGCGTTTCTGCCGACGTCGATTCATCAACCGCGCTCGTGTATCTGTTGAATCTCGAGTTCAAGGGGCTTGTGCGTCAGATGGCCGGCAAGCAGTTCTTCCGTGCGTGACCCTTCATTCGTGATCCTGCTTCATCTTCTTCTCAACGTTCCATGACACTGGAAGAACTACGCCTTCAGTTTCCTCACACGGAGTCGCAAATCTATGTCAATCACGCGGCGACGGCGCCGCTTGGACGCCACGTCATGCGCGCTCTCGATTCGTTTTACCAACAGCGGCAGGGGGAGCTGATCGAGAATTACGTCGAGTTCATGCCGGTGATGGATGAGACGCTCGAGCGGTTTGCGGCCGTCATCGGCGCGCGCGCGGATCAGGTTGAGTTCATGCCCAACACATCCTACGGCCTTAGTGTGCTGGCTGAGGGGCTGGACTGGCAGCCGGGCGATCGCGTCGCTGTACCGGCTTGTGAGTTTCCCGCCAACGTGTATCCGTTCATGAACCTGCAAGATCGCGGGGTGGAGGTCGACTTCATCCCGCATGATGAGGCCGCGTTCACCATTGATGATCTTGAGCGCACGCTCACGCCGCGGACGCGACTGGTGAGCGTCAGCTGGGTGCAGTTCCTGTCGGGATTTCGAGCGGATCTCTCAGAGATCGTTCGCCTCTGCCACGAGCGCGACATACTCGTCGCCGTCGATGCCATTCAGGGTCTTGGAGCACTGGAGATGGACGTGGCGGCTACAGGGATTGACTTCCTTGCCACCGGAGGCCACAAATGGCTGATGGGCGCGCAAGGGATCGGCTTCCTCTACGTCGCTGACGATCTGATCGATAAGATCCGTCCGCGAGCCGGCTGGCTGCACGGCCCCGTCGATTGGGATGACCTCTTCCGGCATGAACTCGAGTTCCACCCTGACGCACGCCGATTCCGTCTCGGGACGACCAATAGCGCCGGCATCGCCTCAATGCATGCGGCGCTCGGACTGTACCTCGGGCAAGGGGCGAAATGGTGTGAACCGCGCGTCCTCGAGAATGCTCGGCATCTCGATGAGGGACTGGTGCAAGCGGGACTAACTCCATACGGCCGCGCGTCCGAATCTGCGCCTTCGTCAGGAATCGTGACGTACCGTGCGGATAATGCAGATGCCTTGTACCGGCACCTGAGCGACCGGCGCGTGACTTGCTCGCTCAGAAACGGATTGCTTCGCTTCTCACCGACGTACTACAACACGGCAGAGGAGATGGACGCGGTCGTTAGACATGTGGAGGAATTCGCGCGCACCGAGACGGCGTCATGAGCACTGAGCCCGACAAGATCGAGACGCTCATCGAGCTCGAGGTGCCGGTAGGCTATCAGGAGAACGAACGGCTCGATGTCTATCTGACACGGTTCATTCCGAACGTCTCGCGAAGCAAGGTCCAGCAGGGGATTCGCGATGGTCGCGTTTCGATCAACGATCGCGAGGTTCTTCGTCCGTCTCATCCTGTGCAGGCACGCGATCGAATCGAGTGCCGCGTGCTGAAGCCACCGCCGATACGAGCCGAACCCGAAGCCATCCCCCTGGATATTGTGGCTGAGGATGCACACCTGATCGTAGTCAATAAACCGGCGGGCATGGTGGTGCATCCGGCGTATGGCAATCGCACCGGAACGCTCGTCAACGCGCTGCTGCACCACGTCGGCGGCGCACCGGTTTCATTTAATGAGGGCGACGACGAGCCGGATGATGACGAAGTTGGTCTCTCCGTTGTGAACGCGGCGCCCGTCGCTGAATCCGACGTTTCCGTCCGACCCGGAATCGTGCATCGCCTGGATAAAGACACGTCAGGTCTGCTCGTCGTCGCGAAGAACGATCTGGTTCATCGGGATCTCGCCCAGCAGTTTTTTGAGCGAACGATCAGGCGCAGGTATCTCGCCATCGTTCGCGGCATTCCTGATCCTGCTTCATCGCGAATCGAGACTCTTCTTGCACGCGATCCTCGAGATCGCAAGCGGATGGCCGTCTCGACGCGGGGCCGTGGTAAGCGCGCCATTACCCATTACAGCACTCAGGAAGAATTCGATGTCGCTTCGATCGTCGAGTTTTCGCTGGAGACCGGGCGTACGCATCAGATCAGAGTGCATGCGGCGCACGTCGGACATCCCGTTCTGGCGGATGAAACCTACGGCGGCGATCGCCTCATCGGTACGGGAAGCGCGCGATCTCGCCTCAAACACGTTCTTCGCTTGCTACCGCGCCAGGCGCTGCACGCCGCGTCGTTAGGGTTTCGACACCCGGCGACGGGCGAGGATGTGTTCTTCGAGGCACCGCTTCCGGATGACATGCAGGCTGCCGCCGAGGTGCTGCGGCGAGGAAATAGCGTGTGAACATGCCGTTTGTGCCTGCGTTCAGTGCCGCCCGGTGTGTATCTTTGCCGCCCGGTACGATGTTACATGATGCCGCAGGACATAATGGCCAGTAAATCGAGCGACTTGAAGGACCTTCTGTCGCGCCGTACGGTGCGCGTTGGGCTCGTCGGCGAAACGAAGAACGAGATCATCGATGAGCTCGTGCGCGCGCTCGAGGGGCTACCCGAGATCCGCGACCTTGATGAGGTACGTCGGGCCGTCCTGGAGCGCGAGTCTGTCATGTCAACCGGCGTTGGAAAAGGACTCGCGCTTCCTCACGCAAAAACTTCCGCCGTAACGGGTACCGTTGCGGCGTTTGCCGTGACGCATGATCCGGTCGAGTGGGGCGCGATCGATAACGAGCCCGTCCGTCTCGTTTTTCTGCTTGTCGGAACGGAGGCCGCGAAGTCGCAGCATATCAAGGTGCTCAGCCGGGTTTCGCGGCTCATGAACCGGGATGATTTTCGCGCATGCCTGCTCGAGGCGGATTCGCCCGACGACGTTGTCGAGGAATTTGAGGAAGGGGATCTTGCCCTCGCCGACTCCTGATCGCCGGAGATACTCACCGTTGAACATCGGTGAGTCTTGTGAGAGCCAAGCGAGGAAGTACCGTGGCGGGGGCGCAGCGTCTTGTCTTACCACGTGATGCGGATCTGCGCGCAGATGGTCTAAATGGGGCGAGATGAGCTATTTTCACCAGTTTCCAAACTCAATTTCCTTCTGGCCACGTGAGTAACAGTTTCCGGACGATCCGTGGGATGTTCGATATACTCCCCGACGAGACGTCGTCCGAAGGCAGCAGCATTCCGGGCAGCCCGACCTGGCTCTTCGTTGAAGAGACGATCCGACAGGTGATGTCGCGCTTCAATTATGAGGAGATCCGGACGCCCGTCCTCGAAGAGCTTGACCTGGTGGCGCGAGGCGTAGGGGCAACGACCGATATCGTCTCGAAGGAGATGTTTATCGTGGATCGTGGCGAGAATCAGTACGTGCTGCGGCCGGAGATTACGGCACCGGTGGTTCGATCGTACCTGCAGCACCACCTCGATCAGCGTGGCGGTGTTGGAAAGCTCTACTATATCGGGCCGTGTTTTCGCGCCGAGAGCCCGCAGAAGGGCCGCTATCGCCAGTTCCATCAGTTCGGATGCGAAGTCCTCGGCGCCGATGATGCACGTGCCGACGCCGAGGTTATCGCGCTAATGGTTCACGTCTATCGCACCTTCGGAATTGCCTCGACGCGTCTGCGAATCAATACGCTCGGCGATGCAGACACACGCCCTGCTTATCGCGAGGCGCTCCAGAACTACTTTGAGCCGTACAAGAGCGAGCTTACGGAAACGAGTCGGCGACGGCTCGAGACCAATCCGCTCCGCATCCTCGACACCAAAGACGAGAACGAGAGGCGGCTGCTTGATGACGCTCCGCGTCTTATTGATTTCGTAGGAGAAGAGGCGCTCGCACACTACGATTCCGTCAAGGCGCTCCTCCACGATCTCGACATTGTGTTCGAAGAGGATCCGTTTCTCGTGCGGGGTCTCGACTACTATAGCCGGACCGCCTTCGAGCTTGAGAGTCCTGATCTCGGTGCTCAGAGTGCACTCGCAGGAGGTGGCCGGTATGATCTGCTCGCGACGGAAATCGGCTCAAAGAAGCCCGTGCCCGCTACCGGCTTCGCGGCAGGCATTGAGCGTCTGATGCTTGCGATGGATGCTGCGGGGACGCTTCCGGAGTCGAAGCATGCACCTGATCTGTTCCTCGTCTCTCTGGGTGAGGAAGCCACGCGCTGGAGCTTCACCATTGCACATCGACTACGTGAAGCTGGATTACATATCGGACTCGACCTGAAGGGACGGTCGATGAAAGCGCAGATGCGTGAGGCGAACCGCAGTCAGAGTCCGCTGGTGGCGATCGTAGGGCAGGATGAACTCGAGCAAGGCGAGGTTACCCTCAAGAACATGGGCACGGGCGAGCAGGAGCGCGTTTCTGCCGACGATCTCGCCAATCGGCTCACCGCCTCCGCACCTCCAAACGCCTGATCCCTCATGTACCCGCGCCTGAGCGACATCTTTATTGACCTTTTCGGCTTCGAGCTGCCGTTTCCGATTTACTCCTTCGGTGCGATGGTCGCGGTTGCCGTACTCGCGGCGGCATGGTTGACGTCGCACGACCTCAATCGGATGTACCGCGAGGGGCGGCTGGGCCCGGTGCGGGTGAAGCGGGAGGATGGGAAGGGACGCCGAGCGACCCGGCAGGCAAGTCCGGCGGAGCTCATAGGAACAGTGACGGTCATCGCGGTCGTCGGTGGCGTGATAGGCGCGAAGATCTTCCACATCCTGGAGAACCTGGATTCCTTCTACGCCGATCCGCTAGGCATGCTGTTTTCAACCGGCGGGCTCACCTTCTTCGGTGGCTTCATCGTCGCGGGCATTGGGATCGCATGGTATGTTCGAAGCAAGGGCGTAGCCGTCGGCGCCTTCGCGGACGCTGTGGCGCCGGGCCTGATGCTCGCCTACGGAATCGGTCGCATTGGCTGCTATCTCGCCGGCGACGGCGACTGGGGCATTTGCTCGAACCTCGATGACAAGCCTGCCTGGATTCCGTCCTTCCTCTGGAGTGAGACGTTTCCCAACAGCATCCTCGGCGCCGATGCGCTCACGCTCGAAAACTGTCCGCCGTGGGCAGATGGCGTTTATCCGACGATGCTCTACGAGTTCGCGATGGCGACTCTGATCTTTGGCGTCCTGTGGTCATTGCGGCGTCATCAGTTTCTAAACGGATGGCTGTTTGCGCTGTACCTCGTACTGAGTGGCGCAGAGCGATTCCTCATCGAGCAGATCCGCGTTAACGTCGAGATGAACCTCTTCGGCCTGACAGTGACGCAGGCGATGGTGATTTCGGTACTTCTTGTGGCCGCCGGCATCGTAATGCTGGCGCTGCTCACGCGTAAGCGCGTCGACACTGAAGCAGGCGCGCCGCGCGGTCGTGCTGCCGTTGCAGGCGATTAAGGTGGAAGAGCACCTCGCGGCATATCTCACCAGGGCGGTCGAGGCGATACGTTCATGGGAGGCCTCGTACGGCGACTTCGAGCCTCACCCGTCGCTGGCGCTCGATCCACACGACGTGAGCCGAGGGCTGGATGATTTAACCGACCGCCTGTCCGGCAATTATCCGTTCTTCCACCCGCATTACGCGGGGCAGATGCTGAAGCCGCCGCATCCGGGCGCGATCGTGGCCTACGTAGCGGCCATGCTCATCAATCCCAACAACCATGCACTCGACGGCGGACCGCCGACGTCGGAGATGGAGAAGGAGGCGGTGCTGACACTGTCGGACATGATTGGAATGTCCGGTGGCCTCGGTCATCTCACCACAAGTGGAACGATTGCGAATCTGGAAGCCCTGTGGATTTCGCGGGAGCTGAAGCCGGGGAAGGCAATCGTTTTCTCCAGTGATGCCCACTACACGCACGCCCGGATGTGCGGATTGCTGGGCATCGAAGGACGTGCCGTTCCGGCGAACGAGCTAGGGGAGATGTGCCTGAACTCGCTCGAGACGGAGCTGGGGAAGGGCGATGTCGGTGCTGTCGTCGCGACGGCTGGGACGACAGGCTACGGAGCGATCGACGACATTCCGGCGATCCTCGCGTTGTGCCGTCGGCATGATGTACGAGTTCACGTGGACGCTGCTTACGGCGGATTCTTTCGCGTGCTGGCAGATGATGCGGTGATTTCCGCAGAGTCATTCGAGCGGTTGAAGGCAATCGCTGTCTGCGATTCCGTCGTGATCGATCCGCACAAACATGGGCTGCAGCCTTACGGTTGCGGTGCGGTGGTCTTCCGAGATCCGGCCGTTGGACGCATTTATCAACACGATTCGCCTTACACCTACTTCACGTCGGATGATCTCCATCTTGGCGAAATCAGCCTTGAGTGCTCGCGAGCCGGTGCAGCAGCGGCTGCGCTGTGGTTCACGCTGCGCTTGATTCCGCTGGAGCGCGACCGGGGCTTCGGCCCGATTCTGCATGCAACTCGCCGTGCCGCCATTGACTTCGCGGACGTCATTAAGGAAAGCAATCACTTCAAACTCTTCCGCGCGCCAGAGCTGGACATCGTGACCTTTTACCCCGCGGCCGACCGGGCCTCGGAAGTTGATCGGCTGAGTGCCAAGTTGTTCGCCAAGCTGATGAATGACCGGGACGATCCGATCTTTCTGAGTCTGTTGAAAGTGGATGGATCCGAACTGGAGCGGCAGGGCGTGAAGGCAGACATACCCTCGCCACGAATCCTCCGAACCGTGTTGATGAAGCCGGAGCATGAACACGCTGTTCCGCACATCGCGCGCCGCATATTCGACGAAATCGAACGAATCCGAGGAGAAGCATGAGCCGCGAGCCTGAATCCATGGTGATCGTCGGGCGCAATCCTGTTCGTGAGGCGCTCTCGGATTCGACGGTCGAGATCGACAAGGTGTGGCTGAAGCAGGGCGCAGGCGGATCGGCCATCGGCGAGATTCGGCGGCTGGCGAAGTCGCGCGGTGTGCCCGTGCAGTTCGTGCCGGCGTCAAAACTCGATCGCCTCAGCAGTGGCGCAAATCATCAGGGCGTGGCGATGATCGCCTCCCCGGTGCCGTATCTCGAATTGCACGAGCTGATGTCGTCCATCGGCGCGACACCGGACGCTATCCGCGAGCGTAAGCCGGTCCTACTGCTGCTCGACGGTATTCAGGATCCGTATAACTTCGGCGCGATTCTTCGGAGCGCCGCGGCCGTGGGTGTGGAAGGCGTGATCATCCCAAGGCACGGCATGGCGCCGATGTCTGCGATTACGATGAAGGCATCGGCCGGAACGGCGGGCCGCGTCCCCATTGCCCGCGTCACAAACCTAGCGGATGTGCTTTATTCGCTGAAGGAACGCGGGTTCTGGGTCGTCGGTGCGGCGGGTGAGGGCGAGACGACGATGTGGGAGATGGACTGGGATCGGCCGATAGCGCTCGTTGTGGGCGGCGAAGGAAAAGGTCTGGGCAACCGCGTTGCCGAGGAGTGCGATTACCTGGTGCGTATTCCAATGGTCGGCGACGTTGAGTCGCTCAACGCATCCGTGGCGGCAGCCGTTTTGATGTTCGTGGCTGCGCGCCCACAGGGTGCCTGAACCGAATCGAAATCAGGTCGGATTAGGATGTCAAAGCGCAGGTGCCCGGCATCATCTAAACGACTAGATCCAGAAGGCGCTCGAGCCAGAAGTGTCGCAGACAACCGTGCGATCGGTGGGGAGCGAATGCACACGCCGCAGGTTGTCGGGACCCGTTGCGAGGCGAGAATGGCGTCTAGCGCCGGTTGAGGCCGTAGACGATTTTGCGGATCGTGTCGAACTGGAGGTAAGGGTAATCAACCCGGAGCTCCTCGATGGCGTCATTCGCCGTCATCTCCTGCGCCCGCATTTCACGGAAGCGCTTGCGGATGTGGAAGTCGCGGATGCTCTTCTCGTTCAACAGGTTGTGCTCCGCCAGCATATGGAACACGTCATCGCTGATTAGCTCGGATAACGGGTTGGTGCCGTAGCGTGAAGACATTGCCTGCATCTGAATCTCGTTCGATGGCCGGTGTGCGAGCAATTCACGTATTACGATATGAAAAGGTGCATCGGCTACCGCTTCTGTTTAGCGAACGGTGGCAGGTCGAACACGAACCGTAGCCCCGGCGGTACGAGCCGCCGCCCGAAATCAGCCAGAAGCAGAACGGCCTGTCGCAGCGTTGTCCTTGTCGTGGCTGAGGAAGTCGCTCGGGCGCGATGCCTGCAGGAGCATGCAGATGCCGCCGGTGATCACGTAGAGCACGAGCTGCGCGGCGTGGGTAAGGAAGGCATATGATGCGGCGGGGCTCCGAGCTACGTCGAAAAGCCGAACGAGTGTCTCGACCGTGATGTAGTGGTATGATCCGGTTCCGCCGGGCGATGGGACGACGATGCCGAGCGTCCCGAGCACCATGATCGACCATGAATCGAGGAGGCTGATCGCGAATTGATCCTCCATGTGCAGCATCACGAATGGGATGTGCGCCGCGAGCGCGTAGCAGAACCACATCCCGAGCGTGATCGCCACGATCATCCATCGCTGCGGCGAGCGCCGGATCGTTGCGAAGCCGTCGACGAAGGAGTCGTATAGCGGCTTCATTGCGGTCGTCCAGCGCAGGAACGGTAAATCGGGGCGGTGCTGAAGGAGCCTCCGGAACACCATCACGAGCAGCACGATGACGAGGACGATCAGGGCGCCGATGCCGATCATCCACCAAAGGTTGCCCGATTCGAACGGCGACAACAGCAGGTCTTCCACGGCTACCAGGCGATCCGCGAGCAGCACGACGACGCTGATCATGGCGAACATCAACATAAAGATATCAAGCACGCGTTCGGCGACGACCGTCCCGAAGACGCTCGAGAAGGACAGGCGCGAGCGCGAGGCCATGTTCGCCGTCCGCGCGACCTCACCCAGGCGCGGCGCGGCGTAGTTGACCATGTAGCCGATCATCAGAGAGTAGAACGCCGGACGCAGCCGCGGATCGTGCCCATCGAGCTCACTCTCGGGAAGCGCGCGCAACAGGATCTGCCACCGCCATGCGCGCAGCACGTGACTTCCAAGCAGCACAACCACAACGGGCACCAGCCAGCGATAATCCGCTTGCGCGAAGGCGGCCCAGATCTCGCCGAAATCCGTGCCCCGGAAGGCCAGATACAAAAGAAGAGCGGCCAGCACGAAGCCGCCGCTCTTGATAAGGATGTTTCGGATGCGAGGGGACACAGCGCGAGGAAGCCGATAGGGTCGGCTCGCCATATTCCCCAGCGCGCCCGGGGTTTCGGCTCACCGAAGGTTCACGACCTCGGCGCCTGCCGGAGGCGCGAATGCATTCGAGGCGAGCGTCGGGTTGAGCTGTACGTTGTTCAGACGGAAGTCCATCCGTGTGCCGTTCAGATCCAGAATATGGATGCGGGTGATGATGTCGTCGCGATCGCGCAGCCAGAGGGTGACTTCACTGAAGAAAGAATCATCCTCTTTCGGCTGAAGCGCGACCTTGAAGTGCCGCGCGCCGTCCAGGGTCTCCGTCTCGATGTCCATAATATTGAACATCTCGTCGTAGCTGAAGAACAGGTCGTTGACGGAGAAGGAGCCCTCGTCTTCCATATACGCAGAGACGATAACCTGATTGTCAGCACGTGAATATCGCCAGGTGTCGTCGCCGCGTCGCGCATAGACCTCGTTACCGGTGTCGAGCAAGTAATCGTCGCCGCGCAGAAGCAGATGGCCCGACTTCTCGTCACGGATGTCGCTGTACTGGGACGTCATCGTCTGCGTGAACTCCGCCCGCAGCGAGGTCAGTGGCTGGTACTTATCGTTCAACCGTTTCGCAATGGCTTCAGCGGATTGGGCATCGGCCGAACCCGAACCAATGATGACGCCTGCAATCAGCAGGGCGATCAGACTGTATATCGTATGGAGGCGCATGATGTGCATGGTGTGTATTTCCAATGGGTACGCTACCCCAAGGTCAAAAGCTGTGCCTCGATTCAATGAACTGCGCGGAAGGCGGATCCGGCGTGTTCGCGTGTCGACCGAAGGGCCGCATCAGCGGCATCAACTGAAATTACTTGAACGTCATTGCGGTTCGTTCCACTGGAGGAATCACCAGGGCGGGTTCGAATCTTCAACACGACTACTTCCACGAGCACATAAAGGAGCCATGGCCGAGCACCCCCAGCATCACGATACAAGCGAGCTAGTCGATGCATGCCTTTCCACCCAGAAGCTCTGCATGCAGGCCGTAAGTCTGTGTCTGGTAGCCGGAGGCAATCTCGCGCAGAAGAACGTCATCAACTCGCTGCTTGATTGCGCTGAGAGCAACGGCGCAACTGCATCGTTTCTGGCGCGCGCTTCCAGGCAGTCCGTCGACATCGTCAAGTTCAATTCGCGCATCTCCTCGCACTGCGCCGACACAATCGGATCATTCGACGACCAGGCAGGGCAACTTCGGTCGGTCTATGCGGCTTGCCTGCAGGTGGCAGATGCGAGCCTCGGGTTCGGTGATTCGGAACGTAAGAAAGAGGAGAGGCAGCGCGACAAGATGGTGGCCGATTCATTTCCAGCGAGTGATCCACCATCACATCCATCCGCTATATAGCATGCCACAGGGCGCCGGTTCACAAAAGCGTATAGTTGGCGATGCGCTCATAGCGCACGCCGCCGCGGCCGGAGCTGCTTACGAACAGGGAAAAGCTGTCGATCTGAACCGGCGGCAGCCCGGGGCTCGGGCACTCTTGGATGTAGCTGCGAACTCGTGGATCAACAGGCGGCCGAAGGCGGGCGAGCGTAACATGCGGCCGATACGGGCGCCGCTCTCGTTGCATACCGATCGCATTCTGGAGCACCGTGCTGATTCCCTCATGCAGCTTCTGAAGCTCGGGCGTGATTGCGAGTTCGGCCACGATGACGCGCGGAGCTCTCAGTTGCGGAAACGCGATCACATCTCTCGATTCCGTGACGAAGGCACTTTCGCTCACCTCTTCAAGCGCCTTCAAGACGCTGCGTTCAACATCATCAACCACATCGCCGATAAAGCGCAGCGTGACATGCATGTTTTCCATAGGCGTCCAGCGCACGTCCAGCCGCTTGTCCTGAAGGTCGATCAGGCGCTGGTAATTTGATTGCGGTAGGTCGAATCCCGTGAAGAGGCGTGGCATCCAAAAACCAGGAGTTCATTTGAAGATCATTACGGGCGGCCAGACAGGTGTTGATCGAGCAGCTCTCGATGCCGCCATCGAAGCAGGAATAGAAATTGGCGGATGGTGCCCGCGCCGACGCCTTGCCGAAGATGGGCCGATCGCGCCGCGGTATCCGCTCGTCGAGACGCCGCTCGAGGAAACAGATCAGCGGACGAGGTGGAATGTACGCGACAGCGACGGAACGCTGATCATTTGCCCCGAAGTGCTGGCTGGAGGCACAGCGCTGACCATCGATTCAGCCAAGCAACTCGGGAAACCACACCGCATCATCCGTCCGGCCGTCCCGCAGCTGCGTCCGACGCATGAGTGGATCGAGAATCAGAAGCTCTGGACGCTGAACGTGGCCGGCCCACGCGAATCCGAGCAGCCGGGTACGTACGCGCTTACGCTCGCTTTCATGCGCGACTTGCTGACGATGATGTGTCAGCGGACGTAGACGAACGAGATGCCGCGATCACGGGTCTTCAGTTCTTCAACCTGGCGTTTTGCTCGCTCAATCTCGACGCGCGCCCGCTCAAGATCTTCCTGGATCTCGGGGAATCGCGAGAAAGGGGTTGGCGGTTGCGGAGCGACGACCCGCGGCTGATCCGGAACGTACACATCCCCATGAATGACGACGTGCCGTTCAATCTGATGCTTATCGGATTCAAGGAACGTCATGAAGTTGACTCCAAACAGCAGTAGCGCGGTCAGCGCCAGAAGATAGACGTAAACGGGGCGGGAGCCGGATTCGCTGGAGTTCATGGCGGGTGATGTGTGGTTCATCGACATCGTCTCTACATCAGACAACGCGCGTACGTGGCCTTGCGTATCAGGATGCGTTGAGACGATTCTATTCTCCCGCGCCTTCGACCGCTCTCACCTCGATGCCGTGACTTCGCAGGAAGGATTTTGCTTCGGCGATGCTGTATTCGCGGAAGTGGAAGATGGATGCGGCTAGCACGGCATCGCAGGCGCCATCGGTAAACCCTTCAACGAGATGATCCAGCGTACCGGCACCTCCGGATGCGATGACGGGGATTCCGACCGCCTCCGAGACTCTTCGCAGCAGCTCGACGTCATATCCATCACGCGTTCCATCACGATCCATCGACGTGACGAGGAGTTCGCCGGCTCCGAGCCGTTCCGCCTCTTGCGCCCATTCGACGGCGTCGAGTTCAGTTTGGCGGCGGCCTCCATGTGTGTAGACGCGCCATGAGTCAGAATCGTCCTCGCGCCGGGCGTCTATGGCTACGACGATGCACTGATTACCGAATGCTTCGGCACCGCGACTGATGAGCTGCGGATCGGTGATGGCGGCGGAGTTGACTGACACCTTGTCTGCGCCCGCATCGAGCATCGACCGCATATCATCGACGGATCGGATGCCGCCGCCGACAGTCAGGGGGATGAAGACGACATCCGCAGTACGCCGAACCACGTCGCGCATCGTCGCCCGGTTCTCGTTCGTGGCCGTGATGTCGAGGAAGACGAGTTCGTCGGCTCCCGCTTGATCATAGAATCGAGCCTGCTCGACCGGATCGCCTGCATCAACGAGATCCACGAAGTTGACGCCTTTGACGACACGCCCACTGTCGACGTCGAGGCACGGAATGATTCGTTTGGCCAACGACATCCAGTTCAGCGTTGAGCGAGTCGTTCAGCCGCGTCTCCCACGATGGGCGCGCTCGAGTACGCATCGAGATCGACCTCGTTCTTGTAGTTCCAGCACCAGAACTGTTGGCAGGGAAACCGATTCTCGTAAAGCGCGCGACCCACGATCACGGAGTCCACGCGGTAGGCTTTGAGCTCTTTGATGCGGAGGAGGTCCTGATACTGGCCGATTCCGCCCGAGGCGGTGATCTGCGCGTGCTTGAGCGATCTGCCGAGCTTCCGGTACGCGGGCACGTTCGGGCCCTGGAGCGTGCCGTCACGACCGATGTCGGTGTAGATGATGCGACGGACACCGCGCCGCTCCATGTCGAGCGCGAGATCGATCGAGTCGATGCCCGATCCCTCCGTCCATCCATCCACCCGCACCTCGCCGTCACGAGCGTCGATGCCTACGACAACGCGGCTGCTGTTGAAGCGCTTGATGGCTTCCGAAACCATGTCAGGATCACGCACGGCCGATGTGCCGAGGATCACGCGGTAGACTCCTGCTTCCAGTAGCGCCTCGATGTCTTCCAGACGTCGAACGCCGCCTCCAACCTGAATCGGGATGTCGAGCACGTGCGCGATCTCCTCAATGACCTCGCGGTTGTTCTCGCCGTCGCCTCGAGCGGCATCGAGATCAACCACATGGACGACGCGCGCATTCTGGATGCGCCACAGCTTGGCCATCTTGACCGGATCCTCGAAATAAACCGTCTCTTTCTCGTAGGACCCCTGGTAGAGGCGCACGCACTTCCCGTCTCGGAGATCGATCGCCGGAATGACAAGCGTCATGACTACTCCCTTAGATAGATGAGCGGCAGAAGGTAGGAGACCCCCTGCCGCTATTCAATCCGCTCAACGAAGTTGCGGAGAATCTGAAGGCCCGCTTTCTGGCTCTTCTCGGGGTGAAACTGGACGCCGAAGACCCTGTTCCGGCCGACAACCGACGGAAAACTAACGCCGTAGTTCGTTATTGCCAGGACGTCGTCGGAGTGCTGCGGCCGTGCAATGTACGAGTGAACGAAGTAGACGTAGGCGTCGGACGGAAGATCGCCAAGCATCTCATGATTGGATGATGGTGCGAGTCGGTTCCATCCGACGTGCGGCACCTTCAGCCGATTGTCGCGACCGTTGCTCAACGTGTCAGGGAACCGCTCGACCGTGCCCGGAAGCAATCCTAAACCGCGATGAGATCCCTTCTCGGTGCTGCGATCGAAGAGCAACTGCATCCCGACGCAGACTCCGAGAAGGGCCGAGCCGCGGGAAACGGCTTCGAGCACCGGTTCCTCCAGGTCCGC
>CAZKDQ010000015.1:9239-10878 GCA_964551345.1 uncultured Rhodothermales bacterium | reverse complement strand
TCATCGCGAAGGATGGCTGGATGCTTACCCGTTTCGATCACGAGTCGCGCGGCACCGAAGACCGTCTGAGCCGCCAGCCTCAGTGCGATCGATCGCGGTAATCCCTGCTTGACGCCGCCGTCCGTCAGTGCCTCGATGATCATGTAAATGTAGGCGGGCCCGCTTCCGGAAAGCCCGGTTACGGCGTCCATCAGCTCTTCCGGAATGATTTCCACCTCGCCTACGGCAGCGAAAATGTGCTTGGCGATCTCTACATGGTTAGCATCCGCCGATGCTCCGGCTGCAATCGCCGTGGCGCCGAGATCAACCAGCACCGGTGTGTTGGGCATCGCTCTGATCACGGGATTGAGGCTCTCGAACGCCGTGCCGATCGTAGCCGTCGTGATTCCGGCAAGCACGCTGATGATGAGCGTGTCACGCCCGATATATCCGTCGATATCGGCAATTACCTGCTCGAAGTTCTGTGGCTTTACGCATAGCAAGACGACGGTCGCATCCTTGACGGCTGCGTGATTGTCGGTTCCGGTGACGATGCCCGGATAAGCAGCAGCCAGGTCATCGAGTGCAGCCGGCGTTCGCCGTGTTGCACGGATGCGCCCGGCCGCTATGCCTGAGTTTCTGAGCAGGCCGCCGATGAGTGCACGGCCGATGTTGCCGCTGCCGATGACAGCGATGGTATGATTCTTCAGCATATGGGGAAATCAGAGAACGCCTTTCGTGGAGGGCATGCGAGTGCCGGCGAGATCGCGCCTGACGGCGGCGCGTAATGCGCGCGCGGTGGCCTTGAAGATGGCCTCGGCACGATGGTGATCGTTGTCGCCGGCAAGAAGTGTGATGTGCAGATTGCAACGCACGTGTTCGGCAAACGAGTACCAGAAATGGCGGACCATTTCCGTCGACAGGTCGCCGACACGCTCGCGACTGAAGGCTCCGTCGAACTGCAGGTAGAAGCGACCTGAAAGATCGATGACACTGCGGCAGAGCGCGTCATCCATCGGCACATAGGCATGGCCGTAGCGCGCGATGTAGGACTTGTCGCCGAGCGCTTCGCCAACTGCGCTTCCAAGCACAATCGCAGCGTCTTCCACCGAATGATGGTCATCGACCCATGTGTCGCCTTCGACGTGCATCGTAATCGACATCCCGCTGTGCTTGCCAAAGATCGTCAGCATGTGATCAAGGAATCCGATGCCGGTGCTGACGTCGGTTGAGCCGTCGCCATCAAGGTCGATCGAACATGTGATGCGCGTCTCAGTCGTGTTGCGCGTCAGTTCGGCGCGGCGGGAGGGGAGTTCACTCGGTTGCATCGTGGCGCACGTTTCAGAAGTGGACACGCAATATGAGGTGCAGGCCACTCTATGTCCACGCTCGTTTTTTAAGATGCGTTGATAAGCGTATCTCCACTGTCACTTCGCAACGCCGTTCATTACGTTATCTGCTTCCGTCTTACTCGATTTCACCCGTATGCGCAGCGACTCTTTCGAGCGAATCCTCGTCACCTCCGCGCTCCCGTACGCGAACGGGCCGATCCACATCGGCCACATAGCCGGCGCATATCTGCCGGCCGACCTCTACGTCCGTTATCAGCGCATGAAGGGGCGAGACGTCCTTTTCATTTGCGGCTCGGATGAACTGGGCG
>CAZKDQ010000015.1:6769-9139 GCA_964551345.1 uncultured Rhodothermales bacterium | reverse complement strand
AACTGCGGCTCGTCGCTCAGCCCGACAGAGCTCCTCGAACCGCGTTCAGCGATCACTGATGCTCGGCCTGAGCTTCGCGAAACGACACACTGGTATCTGCCGCTGGGCGAGTTTCAGCCTCGGCTCGAGGAGTGGATCGCCGGCCACGGCGACTGGAAGCCGAACGTCGTCGGCCAGATCCGCTCCTGGTTTTCTGATGGATTAAAAGACAGAGCGATCACGCGTGACGTCGGATGGGGCGTGCCGGTGCCGGAAGACGTAGCCGAGAAAGCGGGTGTGGATGCCACCGGAAAGGTCATCTACGTATGGTTTGATGCGCCGATCGGATACATCTCGGCAACGCGCGAGTGGGCCGAATTACAGGGCGATGAAGACCGGTGGCGCACCTACTGGCAGGACGGAGGCACGCGGCTCATCCACTTCATCGGGAAGGACAACATCGTCTTCCACACTCTCATGTTTCCCGCGATGTTGATGGCGCATGGGGAGTACGTCCTGCCCGAAAATGTGCCTGCCAACGAATTTCTCAACATCGAAGGCCGCAAGCTGTCGACCAGCCGTGGATGGGCGGTCTGGCTGCACGAGTTTCTTGATGAGTTCGACCCCGACTTGCTGCGCTATGCGCTTGGCACGACGCTTCCCGAGACGAAGGATGCGGATTTCGTGTGGGAAGACTTCCAGACGCACGTGAACTCGGAGCTTGCCGACGTGCTCGGTAACTTCGTCAATCGCACGATGACATTCGCGACGCGCTACTTCGACGGCCGCGTGCCGGAGCTCATCAATCCGTCGGAGGTCGATACCACCGCACTGCAGCGCCTCGCGGACTTCCCTGAGAAGATCGGCCGCGCGTACGATGGCTTTCGCAACCGCGAGGCTATCTTCGAGACGATGAACCTCGCGCGTCTGGGCAACAAGTATTTCAACGACACGGAGCCGTGGCACACGCGCAAGACGGACATGACGGCGTGCGGCAACACGATCCACGTTTCACTTCAGATCTGCGCGTCGCTTAGTGTGCTGATGGAACCCGTACTTCCGCACGCTGCACAACGCCTTCGGCAGATGCTGAACCTGACAGGCGTTCGGTCGAGCACGCCGGGCGAGCCGGGCGGAGATATTGGATGGGATTCGGCGATGCAGCCACTCCTCGAGACGGAGCATCCACTCGGTGCGCCATCCATTCTCTTCACGAAGATCGAAGACGACATCATCCAGGCCCAGATCAAAAAATTGAAAGCAAACGATCCTGTGGACGATCAGAAACCGGAGGTCGAGCAGAAGCCTTATGCGCCGCTGGCCGACGAGATTGAGTTCGACGACTTTATGAAGCTTGATCTGCGCACCGGCATCGTAACCGCTGCAGAACCCGTTCCGAAGTCAAACAAGCTGCTCAGGATGGAGGTCGACCTCGGGTTCGAGCAGCGTCAGATTCTGGCGGGAATCGCGAAGCAGTTCAAGCCCGAGGAACTGGTGGGCCGGCGCGTTGTGGCCATCGCTAACCTGAAGCCCCGGACCATGTTAGGGATGGAGAGCCAGGGGATGTTGCTGATGGCGGAAGATCGTGACGGTCAACTCGTGCCGATCTCCGGTGCGGAAAGTGAGCCGGGATCGGTCGTGCGATGATCAGGTGACGGGGCCGGATGTGTGCCCCACATCGACATCGAGATATTCCTGAGAGCTCAGGGCGTCCTGGATTGCGGTGAACGTGCGATCGATGTCGGCCGCCGTGTTCCACACGAACGGCGCCATCCGTAGAAAACGTTGTTTTCTACTATCGGTAAAGATGCGCTGCGTCTTCAGATACGCGCACAGGAGGTCAGCGCGCGCCACTTCGAGAATGACCATCGCACCGCGACGACGCTCTTCTCGGGGTGATGCCAGTTGAAGTCCTGCTTCATCAACTCGTTCGATGCATCGCTGCGTCTTGAGCAGAGAATCCTCCCGTACCCGATCGAGCCCGACGTCGAGCAGTAAGCGCAGACCTTCAACCGCGTGGTACATTGATGCCACGGCAGGCGTGCCGCTCATGAAGCGACGGCGGATGCTCGGGTGATCGGTCGGCCGCTGACTGAACTCGAACGGCTGCGCATCGGCGAACCATCCGGAGGAACGCGGCGCCAGATCCAGACCTGGCCGGATGTACAGATACGCATTTCCGGACGAGCCACTCGCTTCCTTGAGCAGGCCGCCGAAGTAGATGTCGGCCTGAAGCTTCTCGACATCGATCACGGTTGATCCTGTGGCGTGGTAACCATCGATCGCGATCAAGCCGCCCGCATCATGAACACGCGCAGCGAGCATGCGCAGGAAGTGATCCGTCAGCATCTCGCCCGATGCAAATCCGACGTGGCTCACGATCGCGAGGGC
>CAZKDQ010000015.1:0-6669 GCA_964551345.1 uncultured Rhodothermales bacterium | reverse complement strand
TCGACAGAGATGAACCGGCGGTTGTTGCGCGAGCGGGAGAACTGGACCGTTCCATCCGCCTTGGCAAACAGCGTGTCGTCGCCGCCGCGGCCGACGTGCTCGCCGGCATGGAAGCGCGTGCCTCGCTGCCGAACGAGAATGCTTCCGGCAGTCACGAACTGGCCGCCGAACGCCTTCACGCCGAGCATCTTCGGATTGGAGTCCCGGCCGTTCTTGGTTGAACCTACGCCTTTCTTATGTGCCATGGTCTCTTCCTGGTTGCTGTGTCTGGCTGAGTCAGACAGACAATTCGTTGACTTGGATCTGCGTGTACTGCTGGCGGTGGCCGCGCTTGACCTTGTAGCGCTTGCGTCTCTTCTTGCGGAAGACGAGGACCTTGTCCGCCTTCATGTGCCCCACGACGGTGGCCTTAACCAATGCGCCGTCGACTACCGGTGAACCTACGTGTGTGCTCTCACCATTGGCGACGAGCAGCACGCGGTCGAAATCGACGGTCGAATCCACATCCGCCGACAGACGTGGGACATAAAGCGTATCGTTCTCGCGGACCTTGAACTGTTTGCCCGCTATTTCGACAATTGCATACATCGTATTATGCCTCTGCTTTGGAGCACCGGGTTGGATACCGATGCGAGAGTGAATGAGAGCCGGTGCTCAATTTTCGAGCCTGTCAATTTACGAACGGCTTCGGGATCGTTCAATGAATGCGCGGCATCATCGTTGCCATTGAATCCCTGCAGCACCTGAATTCATGGACATTACACTTCCTTCGAGCGGGCTAACGCTCAAGCCGGGCAAGCTGATCTGTATCGGCAAGAACTACGCGCGGCATGCCGCCGAGATGGGCGGAACCGTACCGGAGGAGCCGATGATCTTTCTCAAGCCCGCGACCTCCCTCGTCGGCAATGGCGGGAGGGTGATCCTGCCTGCGATGACGAAAGAAGTGCACCATGAGGTCGAACTCGTTGCCGTGATCGGCCGCGGTGGAAAGAACATTCCAGAGGAGAAGGCGCTTGACCATGTCGACGGATACGCGGTCGGTCTGGACATGACGGCGCGCGATCTCCAGTCTCAGGCGAAGAGCAAAGGTCAACCGTGGTCGGTGGCGAAGGGTTTCGACACATTCGCACCGATGGGCGGAGTCGCACCGGCACGCGACGTTGCGGATCCACAGCGCCTCGACATCTCACTGAAGGTCAACGGGGAGACCCGGCAGGCCGGCACAACGGAGGATATGATTTTCCCCGTGCGTCAGCTCATCGCATACTGCTCGCGCATCTTCACGCTGATGCCCGGCGACCTGCTGTTCACCGGCACGCCCGAGGGCGTCGGGCCGGTGCAAGACGGAGACGTTCTCGAAGCCGTAGTCGATGGGCTGCCTGAGCTCCGTGTTCGCGTTCGCAGCGAGGGACGCTGATCAGGAAAGGACACCACTCTCGGCCAGATACTGCGCCGCGAGTTCATCGGCCGTCACTCGACGCCGTACGAGTTCCATCGAACCATCAACCGCCACGAACACTTCCGCAGGAAGCGGCCGCAGGTTGTACGTCGATGCCATCGCCATCCCGTAGGCGCCAGCATCCATCACCCCGAGAATGTCACCTTCGCGGATCTCCGGGACCTCGCGGTCTCGCGCGAACAAATCGCCCGACTCGCAGATGTTGCCCGCGACATCGTAGGTGTGATGCGTGCCGTCGGGATTAGACAGGTTGCTGATGGCGTGGTAGGCGCCGTAAACCGTCGGTCGCACGAGGTGACCCATCCCGGAGTTTGTACCGGCAAAAACACGCCCGCTGGCATCTTTGATCGTGTTGACCTCGACAACGAGCACGCCCGCTTCGGCCGTCAAGAAGCGGCCCGGTTCGAATCGATATTCGACGTCAGAAAACCGCCCGGTCCGGAAGTCATGCAGCATCGGCAAGATGGCCGTGCGGAAGGATTCGAGATCGAGGTTCTCTTCATCCGGACGGTAGGGCACGCCCAGACCACCGCCGAAGTTGAGGAAACGAATATCGGGGAAGGAGGGGGCCGCGTCGAGTAGCACGCGAATCGCGCGGGCGAAATCTGACGTTTCGAGGATCCCGCTTCCAATGTGTTGATGGAGGCCGGCGAGCCGAAGGTTGTGCTTTGCGAGCACGCGTCGTACTTCAGATGCCTCTTCGACCGGGATCCCAAACTTGGACCGAGCGCCGGCCGTGATGACGTGCTCGTGATGTCCGGCACCGACCTGCGGATTCAACCGGACACTCACTTCCGATCCCGGAAACGCACGCCCATATCGGTCGAGTCGGGACAACTCACCGATGTTCAGCAGCACGCCCGACTTCTTCGCAAAGTGCATCTCATCATCGGTCATATTGTTGGCCGAGAAGAGGATGGAATCAGGCGAAAACCCGAGGCGGAGAGCGAGGGCGAGTTCACCTTCGGAGACGACTTCAAGACCAAATCCCTGCCGATGCATCGTTCGCAAGACGGCGGGGTTGGAGTTCGCCTTCATCGCATACAGCAACTTCGTAGGCAACCCGTCGAAGAGCTTGCGAAGGCGGTCACTCTGCCGGTTGATGATCGCTTCGAAGTAGACGTACGAGGGTGTGCCGAATTGCTTGGCGGCTTCGAGGAGTTGCTTTCTGTAGGGCGAACTTGCGCCCGTATCGATCGGCATCGATGTCAGGTTCAGGTGGGGATGGATGTGAGGTAGCGTGCGCGCAGCCGCTTCACTGCGCGGTCGATGTCGGTGCGGGTTATGTCAAGGTGCGTGATGGCGCGGATGGTTCTCGGGCCGAAAGCGGACATGAGGATGCCATCGCCACGAAGTTCATCGACAACGGCATCTGCAGGACGATCGGTGTCGAACAGGATGATATTGGTCCGGACCGAGGACAAGTCGATTGTGAATCCCGGTAGTTCAGCCAGCGCCTCGGCCAGCATGCGCGCGTGCTCGTGATCATCGACGAGGCGCGAGCGGTTGTGTTCAAGTGCAAAGAGCCCGGCAGCGGCGAGGATACCGACCTGGCGCATGCCTCCGCCGTACATTTTCCGAAACCGGTGTGCACGTTCGATCGCGTCACGATCGCCCGCGAGAACCGAACCGACGGGACTGCCGAGACCCTTCGACAAGCACACACTGACGGTATCAAACGGAGCGGCGAAGCGAGATTCAGGAATTCCCGTTGCGGCCGATGCGTTCCAGATTCGCGCGCCGTCGAGGTGATAGCGGAGGCCGTGTTTCCGCGCAAGCTCACCTATCGAATCCGAAATCTCCAACGGCACGATTCCGCCACCGGCCTTGTTGACGGTGTTCTCCAGTGAAATCAGGCGCGTCTTAGGCTCCCAATAGTTTCCCGGGCGGATGGCGGCCTCAACATCCTCGGTCGTCGGGACGCCCTGCCGGCCATTGACGACGGCGAGCTGGACGCCTGCGAGTGAGGCCGCGGCTGCAGACTCGTAGTTGTAGATGTGGCTGAGCCGGTCAATGATCACCTCATCACCTGGCTCCGTCTGGCTCTTGATCGCCAGCTGGTTTCCCATCACGCCAGTCGGAACGAACAGCGCTCGCTCCTTCCCCAAAAGCTCCGCGACGCGCTCCTGCAGGCGGTTAACAGTCGGGTCCTCGCCGTAGACGTCGTCGCCGACCTCCGCCGTAACCATCGCACGACGCATATCTTCGGACGGCCGCGTCACCGTGTCGCTGCGCAGGTCGATCATCACCAGCCCATCTGGGTCATTCGGCTCAAAATAATATTCGTATACCAGCCCATCGACTGAGGTGATCGCCCGCGCGGATTGGGAAGACACGCGGCGAGTGATGCCGCCTGGTGGCGACTCAAATCAGCCGCCGCGATCCCATAATAATTCCTGGCAGCTGCCTGTGCACCGTAAACGCCACGATCCCATTCGACGACGTTGAGATACAGCGTCAGGATGCGCTCCTTCGGCAGTACGAGATCCGCGATGAGCGCGAGAGGCACCTCCAGCGCCTTCCGTACATACGAGCGGTGGGTGGTCATGAAGAGATTCTTGACGAGCTGCTGCGTGATCGTTGAGCCGCCGCGCCACGCTTCTCCACGCGAACGATTATCCTCGACGGCCTCGCGGATGGCGTCGAGATCCAGCCCCGCGTGTTCATAGAAGCGCCCGTCTTCGGCTGCAACCACCGCGCGGCGGAGATGTGCAGAAAGCGAGGCCGCTCCGACGGGCCGGTAGTAGTGCCGCACCGGTTCATCCTCAAAAACGGACTCGACCAGGCGCTGCGCCTGAACGCCGGTTATGGGCGGCGGGACGAAATTGTAGAGTACGAGCCACATCGAGCAGACGCCGATGTACGTAACGGGTAGCGCCAGCAGGGTAGCCACGATCCCTCCGATGAAGGAGCCTGTCTTTCGGCGGCGCGTTCCTCTACGTCGTCTCGCCACGCTCGTTTTATCGACTGATGTCCACGATTTCCATCTTCACCGTCCCCGCAGGCACCTGAATCTCGACGGTTTCCCCAACCGACTTGCCGAGCAGGCCTTTCCCGATGGGGCTCGTTACGGAGATCCTTCCTGCCGCGAGATCGGCCTCCTCTGAAGATACGAGTCTGTAGGTTTGTTCGGATCCGTTGTTGAGATTCCTGACCGTCACGTTGGAGAGGATGTATGCCTTGCTCGCGTCTACCTGGGACTCATCCACGATTCGAGCACTTGCAATTGTGTGCTCAACCTTGGAAATGCGCGCCTCGAGATGCCCCTGTTCCTCCTTGGCGGCATCATACTCGGCGTTTTCCGTCAAGTCACCCTGTGCTCGCGCCTCCGCGATGGCCTGCGCAATTCGCGCGCGCTCTTTCGTTTTCATGAACTGCAACTCGTCCTTGAGTTTCTGCAGGCCTTCTTCAGTCAGGTAGACGGGTTTGGTCATCTCCATGGGATGAACGGAGGTGAATCCGTGTAGTTGGTAATGGGATGTATAAAAGATCGCCACCGCTCAGGGCGAGCAGCGGCGATCGGGGTGTCCGGATATCTGGACCGTAAATAAAGTGTTGTAGCGTAAAACGGCGGACGCGGATCGAAGATCCCTACCAGCCGCCGCGACCGGGATTATCGGCAGCGGGAGGCGTTTCTACAGTCGTTGTAGTTGACGAGGCGTGGACGGCACCGGGTCGCACGACGCGCCGGGTCGTCCAATAGGCTCGCTGCCAGTATCGCTCGTCGAGGTGCGAGTACATCAGGCCACGCGAGGACGAGATGTGGGCGAAGTAGCCGTCGCTGAGGTAAATGCCGACATGATTGCTTCGCTTCGTCGGCTTGAAGAAGACGAGATCGCCCGCCCTCAGGTCATTCACGCGAACCGACGTGCCGACCTGAACCTGTTCGCCGGTGGTCCGTGGCAATGACATTGAAAACAGGTCGCGATAGACGCTGTAGATGAATCCTGAGCAGTCGGCACCGCCGCGGGTGATGCCGCCCCACTGATGCGGCGTCCCGTGCCATTGCTCAATCTCATCGCGGAGCAGCTGCTCGATCGTGCCTGGTTCGGCGTCGACAACAGCGGGGGGCACGTCTACCGATGAATGCGGCCTCGTGGACGCGCATCCCGCCATAAAAACAACGGCGAGGATGATGGAGATAGGCGGCGCAGTTGCGCGCCTTGAGCGCGAGTGCATGAATGAAAGGTGACTCATGTACTGATTATCGGTGTAGAAACCGTCACTATCAAATACGTTAAGAACGTTTGTGCTCGCGTTCGGTAGATATTTAAACGCATCCAACCTCCCGGAGCTATGACGTCGCGACAGACATTCGTACTCTCGACCTTAACCGCCTTTGCCGGCGGATACATTGCGGGAATCCTGTACAAGAGCGATCCCTGCCGCCGCTTCAGGTCGGCCGTCGGCGCCTCGGCGCGGCAGCACACTCGATGGGTTGAAGGGCAGCTTCAGCTGCTGGAAGAGCAGGTAAGCCATCTCGAGGCGCAGCTGCACACCCTTGGCGACGATTTCGGTCATCGAATTCGAGAGACGGTGCAGCACTACGTCCCGGATCTCGAGGAAGAGGAGTGGGAGGTAAGAGATCGCGAGGTGGAACGGGACCTCCCTCGGATGCCCCGCTCGTAGGCCGGATCCCGGTCTCGCATGCCACGTAAGCAGGACGTCCGCAGTCTCGCGGATGCACGAATTTTCTTGCACTATCTCCGCCCTTAAGATATGCCTTATCCAGAAGAACTCGTTCGCCCGATGCGCGCTGAACTGACGCGCCTGGGAATCAAAGAGCTGCGTGACGCCGAAGAGGTGGAAAACGCCCTTCAGGAAAGTGAGGAAGGGACCTCGATGGTTGTCATCAACTCGGTATGCGGATGCGCCGCGGCCAACGCGCGTCCGGCCGTAGCTATGGCGCTGCAGTCAACGGTTCGCCCCGATCGCAACTATACCGTGTTTGCCGGACAGGATCTCGATGCCACGGCACGCGTGCGCGAGCACCTCGTTGGGATTCCTCCGTCCTCACCCTTCATTGCGCTTCTCAAAGATGGCGATCCTATCTATGTGATCGAACGCCGGCATATTGAAGGCCGCAGCGCCAGCGCAATCGCTGCCGATCTGACGATGGCGTTCGAGAAGTACTGTGGCGACGGCGCGGCTGAAGCCAATGGCGCCGAGCGTCCCGAGGTTGAGGAAGCTCCGGATGCCGACCGCGGGCT
>CAZKDQ010000014.1:31902-38169 GCA_964551345.1 uncultured Rhodothermales bacterium | reverse complement strand
GCGACGTGCATGATATCGGCAAGAACATCGTGGGCGTCGTGCTCGGCTGCAACAACTACGACGTGATCGATCTTGGCGTGATGGTCCCGGCCGAGAAGATCCTCGAGACGGCACGTGAACGTGAGGTCGACATTATCGGCCTCAGCGGGCTCATCACACCGTCGCTCGATGAGATGGTGCACGTGGCGAGCGAGATGAAACGCACCGGTATGAATCTGCCGCTGCTGATCGGCGGCGCGACAACGTCGAAGGTCCACACGGCGGTGAAGATTGCGCCTAACTATGATGGCCCGGTCGTCCACGTCCTTGATGCATCGCGCGCGGTTGCCGTCGTGAGCAGCCTGCTATCATCGAAGCGCGCCGAGTTTCTGGAAGAAGTTGAGGCTGATTTCGAGGCCACTCGCGAGCGCCATGCGAATCGCTCGGATCGGAAGACGTTCTTGTCGATCGAGGAGGCACGGGCGAATCGGTTTCAGTGTGAGTGGGACCAGGTGCCGCTTGCCGAAGCGAGGAAACCGGGCGTTCATGTTTTTCGGGATGTCCAGATCGCGACGCTTCGCAAGTACATCGACTGGACACCCTTTTTCATTTCATGGGAGATGAAGGGGAAATATCCGGGGATATTCGAAAAGGAAGGCATCGGCCCGGAGGCGAAGAAGCTATTCGATGATGCGAACCATCTGCTCGACCGCATAGAGCGGGAGAAGCTCCTTCGTGCGCACGGCGTCGTCGGACTCTGGCCCGCCAACAGCAGGGGCGACGACATCGTCCTCTATACGAACGGCACGAACGCGGCCTCGGCCGTTTTGCATACGCTCCGACAGCAGACGCAGAAGACGCCCGGTTTACCGAACCGCGCGCTCGCCGATTTCGTCGCGCCTGAGGAATGCGGTCGCCGCGACTTCGCCGGTGCGTTCGCCGTCACTGCGGGTGAGGGGCTGGAGGAAGTCGTTGCGCACTTCAAAGCCGATCACGACGATTACAACGCCATCATGGCGAAAGCGCTCGCGGATCGTCTTGCGGAGGCGTTTGCCGAGTATCTCCACGAGGTCGTACGGAAGGATCTCTGGGGTTATGCAGCGGATGAGACGTTAGCCAACGAGGACCTCATCGCCGAGAGTTATCGCGGCATCCGGCCGGCGCCGGGCTACCCAGCCTGCCCGGATCACACGGAGAAGGAGACGCTATGGAAGCTGATGGATGTTGAGAAGAACACCGGCATCCGCCTTACCGAAAGCCTCGCGATGCATCCCGGCGCGTCCGTCTGCGGGATCTACCTGGCTCACCCCGAGGCAAGCTACTATGACGTAGGGCACTTCCAGCAGGACCAGATAGAAGACTACGCGCGGCGCAAGGGGATGAGCGTCAGCGAAGTAGAGAAGTGGCTGGGGCCGAGATTGGCTTAGCAGTTTGCAGATTGCATTTCGCAGTCTGCTGTTAGCAGTTGGAAGTTGTCAATTTGAGGGTGTTGGCTATCAATCTCGTGTACCCGGTCCTGCCGGTAATCATAGGAGCAGGTACTTCACACTTCCAACTTCGAACTTTCATCCCTTTCAGTATCTCAAGCTTCGGAAAGGTATCCCCCATCTAAGCTGAAGCATCGGATTGACGTACCACCTGGTACCGGATTCTGCATCATCGATATGCTCCAGGTATAGTGCGAGCTCGAGATGCATCCGAGGCAGCAGCTCATAACCTGCGTTAGCTTCCACTCTGTATTCATCTACGCGAACGCCCTGACCAATGAAATGGCCGTGGTCCTGCAGTCTGGTTCGGTAACTTTCTCGAGGATTGCCTCCCAGGTTCTCGCCATCGGGATTCCTGCCCCTTCGCGTGTAGGATGCGTTCATTGCGGCCGACCAGCGCAAGTGAGGCTGGTAATTCAACCGTAGGGCGTAATCATAAAAGTTCTGCCCTGCAGGATGTCCAAGCGGATCATCAAAATGAACGAACGTGGTCTCGACGTCTCTGTGGCTGTACGTGAACGGTCTCACACGTGTGTGTTCGATGCGTACATCCAGACCTGCAACCTGCCGCGGAACGTAGTGCAAACCGGCCGTCCATCCCCATTTATTCCCAAACCAGCCGTCACCTGAAATCAACTCATCGACGTTGAATTCCGTCAGCAATCCCTGTAGGTACGTTTTCAAACCGCGCGTTGGGACCCATGAGATTCCGCCACCGATTTGCATGTTATCCGGACTACCGCGATCGATCTCGACAGCCCGGTAGAAGATGATGGGGTTGAGGTACGATAAGTCGAAGCTGCGTCTTCGACTGTCGTCATAATCAGGCGCGAAAATGACTGCCTCATAAAGATGCAGTTGGACACGCGCCGGAAGATCTATCGCGAGGGAATGCAACGCGCCATACTTTCGCGGCATTGTATGATCCGAGTAGCGATGGAGGGATGCGATGTCCGTCCATGCCGTAAACAGATTCACGTACTGAAAGCGCCAGACGGAAGTGCGAATCTGTAGCTGATCATATTCGGTGGCATAATCCGACAAAAACAGGCTCGTCATTCCGTCGCCCCATCGATTGCGATCGCGCCCCGCCCGCACTTCGAAGTGCTTTGTGCGGATGCCCACGACTCCCATCGCACGCCAGTAATCGTACTCCTGCGAAGCGCGGTAGAACTTCGTTCCACCTAGACGTGGGGCCGTTCGCCGCGCGTATGCCGGCCATGCGTCACGACGCTGGTTCTCCTCGAGTCGCGTCTCGAAGAACAGATGCGGGCCGATGTGTCCGGCAACACGTACACCCCGCGTATTCTGAAACGTGGAATGATGCAGTGTGTCACGCTCTGGCCTCAGAACACGCCCCGCTTGCAGGTAAAGAACCGGATCGACTTCAAAGCGAAAATCGGCGCCTTCTACAGATAGGAAGCTCGAGCCGTCCTCATAGAGGCGCGGCCACAATTTCTTGAGACCAATGTTCGCTTCGCTATAACCGTCTGCGTATCGACTTAGAAGCTGGCGATCAATACGCGAAAGCTGAGTGACATCAATCGAGTCGATGTAGCTCAGCGCCTCATAACGAGACAGAGGAAGGTGTTGAAGCGTTACGCCCTGGAGGTGACCGCCTGCCTGCTGGCGCAGCAGGAAAACGTGAAGCGGATCGTCTACGCGAAGCACGCCTTCGAACTGCGCGAAGGCGGAAGCAGGGATCAGGAGGAAGAGGACGAGAACTAGGCCCCGAATCATAAGCAGCGGCGATGCAACGATGGCGCCGGAAGATACGACTCTCCCGATACCACACCGTGTTCATCGCTCGGTCTCGCCGAATCTACTCATCCGACGCACTCGTGCCGGCAGATGAGCCGGTGGGAGTGAGGATGATAACATCACCAACGACGCTGCTGCTGTACTCATTCTTACTAAGCACGGCAGCGGCAATGGCCAGTGTTTCGGCAAGCTCTATTGCTACGGAACGCTCGTTCTCTCCGGTCCCCTCCACGATGAACCCTCCGCGGGCTTTCGTGATGGTTATGCGGGTCATGATGAGGAAACGAAGGATGGATGGACGGAGAAAGTACAGGCGCTTCCGGCTGCATCCGCAAGCCGGGGCGGCCGACCACACGCGACAGGAGGTACATCGCAATAGGTAGATCCGGCGCAACCGAGCCTCAGCTTTCGGAGAAGCGCGGAAGCGGCCTGCCTACTGCACGCGTCCGCAACTTGATGAGGCCCAACCGAGACAACGGAGCGCCGAGATGCGCAGGCAGATCAGCATCTGCGATAGCCGCAGTTACGACATAGCGCAGCAGCGGTTTGTTGGAAGGAGAGGGTGAAGTTGGTTTCGCCAGACTCTCGCTGACAATACATCATCTAACAGCGAGGCGAATATGAAACGGTTGATTCTGCTCGCGGCGGTCGTACTACTGTATGCACTGCCCGCAGCCGGCCAGAAGACGGTCACGATTTACCTCGAAGATTTTGACAGCGTCGGAAGCGTCGAGGATTTGGAGGGGTGGGAGATCGGGGAAGAATGGCGCATCGACACCGCCACGCCATCCAATGGATCCGGCTTTCAGAGTCTGGGCGTTTACGGTGGGCCGGGCGACCCAGCAGTCACGCCACCGATCGATCTTCGGCGCCTTACGGAAGGAGTCTTCGAGTATCGCGCAAGGAGGACGAATTCCTTCCACCAGAATAGCATCGTAGTAACGGCGTCGATAGACGGGGGGCTAACTTTTCCGTTTCTGATCGCGGATTCGACAGAGGCGCTTGAAGGTGTGGGCACGCCCTGGCGGTTGATGGAGTTTCCCTTGCCCGAACAGCTTCTAGGTCAGGAGGATGTCCGTTTCCGCATCGAAAACTTTACTGGCGGTGCCGGTAGCGCAAGCGCCCGGTTTGATGACATCCACGTTCTCGGGCTCGCCAGATTCGATGTCGAACCGCCTCAAGGGCTGTTTGCCGCCGAGCCAGGTGATACGGATCAGCAGACGTTCGTGCTGACGAACTACGGCACGCAGCCGCTTAACGTCCATGCACCCGAACTGTCGGCCTCGGAGTTCACGATCGACCCCACGACAAGCGTAACGCTGCTTCCTGAAGAGGAGCAGGTGTACATGATCACGTTCGCACCGACAGTAGAAGGAGTGGTCGATGCCGTGTTGGAGATCGAGACAGATGACGCCGGCGGTGTCTCAGTTCCGCTCATCGGACTTACGACGATCAATCAGGTCGCGTTCTCGCAGGAATCCAGCGCTGCGGGTGAGGCAGAGGTTGGAATTCCTGTCGATATCAGCCTGACTTTTTCTAATGAAGAGGCCGACCTGCACGGATTCGAACTTTGGCTGAGCTGGGACGATCCTATCGTGGAACTCACGGACATCCTGCCCGGACCTGCCGTGTCAGGGAACGGGTGGTCAGTCTCGTTCGAGGTTGTCGACCAATCCGCGAAAGTTCTCGTTTTTGATGACCATGGGGCGGGGCTCACGTCGTATCACTACGATCCGATCGTCACGTTGAGCTTTGATGCGGACCTGCTCGAGAACGGCCCGCGTGAGGTGGAACTGTCGCTCGACCACATCATCGGTGCGCTTGCCGTTCCCACAGCCGACGATGCGGGGCTTTTCGTCAGGCAGCCGACGCACACGTTGTTGATTGAAAAGCGAGATGCGTTTTTCAGCGTGGACGAAGAGTCCGTCGATCTGGGGATCATCGAGGCGGGCGACACTGAGACGGCGTCATTCACGATTTCGAACCTGGGAGGCGAACGTGCGCTGGGCATCACAGCGATGACGTTCTCGGGGGGACCGTACACGATCGAGCCCGAATCAGCTGTGATCGATCGGGACGCTTCCGAAACCTTCACCATCACATTTGCGCCGACGATCACGGATTTCGGTCTTGCCGATGTTGTTCTGAACATCCATCACAATGGCGAGCTCGATGGCGTCCATGAGCTTCCTGTTCGCGGGCTGGCCGTCTACGGGCGCGGTGACAACGACGGCGACGGAATGGTCGATGCGATGGACATCGTCAACACGGTCGATTTCATCCTTGATAGAACCGAGCCATCGACGATCCAGATGAGCATGTCTGACCTGTATCCATTCGCCGATGGTGATGGATCACTTGATATTCGTGACCTCAGCGTCTCGGTGCAGGCCATCGTTCGCGGGATCTGGCCTGATGACGCGGCTCTCCCCGTCACGTACGATCCGGAGTCGCTGGACCTGGGTCCTTCGAAGCGGGGGCTTACAGCCCAAGACGTAACCGTCTCAGCGATAGACGAGGGCGAAGAGCTTGTGTTGGTGCTTGAGACGGACGTGCCGCTGCGCGCGCTTCAGGTTCATCTGGAGGTCGAGCACCTGGAAGGCAATCCGGTGCTGCTGTTGAACACGGATGGCTCGCCTGCTGCATCGGGACGCATCGAAGCGGACGCCGACTCGCGTCTCGTTCGGATGCTGCTCTATCGACCCGACGGAGGAACGGTGCCGGCCGGACGCTACACATTTGCAGTGATTCGGCGTGCATCCTCGGGTTTCGTCGTGAGGGATTATGCGACTGCCGTCGGCGCAGAGAAGCAGCGTCGCCCGGTCGATATTGTTGGGCTCGTTGGATCGACTGTAGATGACCTCGAAATGCCTGAACGGTTTGCCGTCGATGCCTTCTACCCGAACCCGTTCAGTCTGTCAGCAACACCGGAAGTAACGTTGCCTGTACGCGTTCCGACGCGTCGGAGCATACGAGTCGAGGTCTTTGACCTACTGGGACGTCGTGTTCACGCGAAGGAGTTTGAGGCGGAAGGTCGCAC
>CAZKDQ010000014.1:12743-31802 GCA_964551345.1 uncultured Rhodothermales bacterium | reverse complement strand
TTGACCTACTGGGACGTCGTGTTCACGCGAAGGAGTTTGAGGCGGAAGGTCGCACAGCGCTCACGTGGTCGGGCCGCAACGCAGCCGGAGATCTCGTGGCCCCGGGGCTCTATCTGGTGCGAATCTCAGCGGAAGATCAGCACTTCATACGCCAGGTTGTCGTGATGCGTTGAGGGCATGAATTAAGGGGATAATAGGGGTGGAGGCATCTGAATTGTATATTCGGATGCCTCCATTCATTATGCCCAAGCTCATCGAGACATGGCACATGCTAACCATCGGTACGAACCACTACCAGACGTCGTCTGCACCCACCTCGATGATGGCGAATCCGTACTGCTTCACCTAATCACGCGCCAGTACTACACGCTCAACGACACGGGCTCCCATGTATGGCGCTGCGTCGATGAAGGCCGCAGTGTCGAAGAGATCGTGGGGGAGTTTATGGAGCACTACGCCGTCGAAGCTGCTGACGTGCGCGACTTCATCGTCTCCTACCTCGTGGAGCTCGAGGCGGAAGGGTTGATTATGGCGAGTTCGTAGTCGTCCAATTCCCACCGCGTCACCGGGCATAAAATGCTTGGATGGCGTCGCAGATGTGTTCGGTCTGCTCGGCCGACAAGTGCGGATGCATCGGAAGGGAGAGCACTTCATTCGCAGCTTTCTCGGCGTTGTCGAGTGATCCGCTGATGCGACAGTCCGACTCGAAGACTGGCAGTTGGTGCAAAGGTGTCGGATAGTAGACCGCGGTTGGGATTCCGGCTGAATGGAGATGTTTGCGTAGCGCCTCGCGACGCTCATGACCGTCTTTGACTCGGATCGTGTACTGATGAAAGACATGGGTCCCGTAGCTGGCGCGCACCGGCGTAGCGATGCCTTCGATGTCCTGCAGAGGCGCGTCATATCGGTCGGCGGCAGCCTGTCGGCGCTCGTTATACGACGCCAGATGACGGAGCTTCACACGAAGAATAGCAGCCTGTATGGTGTCGAGGCGGCTGTTCACGCCGACGATCTCGTTGAAGTACTTCCGCTCGGATCCGTGATTCGAAATCATCCGAGCACGATGAGCAAGATCATCGCGGTTGGATAGTACAGCGCCGCCGTCGCCGTATGCACCGAGATTCTTTGATGGGAAGAAGGACAGGCAGCCTACATCGCCCAGAAATCCTGCAGCGTTACCCCGATACGTCGATCCGATCGCCTGCGCGTTGTCTTCGATCACGAGCAGGTCGTGCGCCTGAGCGACCGATCGCACCGCGTCCATGTCCGCTGTTTGGCCGAACAGGTGAACAGGGATGACGGCGCGGGTTCTAGGGGAGACGGCGTCTGCAATGCGCTCCGGGTCAATCGCGAAAGTATCGGGATCGACATCAACGAAGACGGGCGTGGCTCCGAGCAAGGCCGCAGCCTCTGCTGTTGCGACGAACGTAAAGGGCGTAGTGATGACCTCATCGCCCGCACCTACACCTGCGGCCATCAGAGCAATCTGGAGCGCATCGGTCCCATTTCCAACTCCAATGCAGTGCGTGCCGCCGAGGAAGTCGGCCAACTCCTCCTCAAAGCGGGTCACATCCTCGCCCCGGATGAACGAGGAGTCGTCAATCACCTGCTGAATCGCCGCGTCGATCTCGTCCTTGATCTCCTGGTACTGGCTCTGGAGATCCACCATTTGAATAGGTCGGTCGGTCATTTCGAAAGTCGTTGTGTGGGATCGACATCGCGAACTGGGCGGGCAGGCACTCCAACATGCACTCGACCTGCCTCAGCATCAGACGTCAGCACGGCGCCTGCCCCGATCACCGCTTCCTCTTCGATCGTGCGATTGGGGAGAATCACCGCACCGACTCCGATGCGGCCGCCGCGCTGAACCGTAACGCCGCCAAAGTGCTTGAACCGCTCTTCCGTACGCCCGAGGAAGTTGTCGTTGCTCGTCAGGACGCCCGGTGCAATGAAAACGTTATCGCCTATTGTAGAATAGGCCGTGATATAAGCGTTCGTCTCGACCTTACACCTCGCCCCGATGGTGCAGTGATTTTCAACAGCTACCCCACGCCCGATAATCGTGCGGGCGCCAATCGACACGTCTTCACGCACTGTAGCCAGGTCCGCAATGAGCACGCCCTCGCCAATCGTACATCCCGCGTAGACGACTGCCCCTGATCCGATTATAGCGTTCCTGCCGATCGTCGGCGGTGGCTTCAGAGCCGTGTTCGTCACCGCGCTGGCCGCCGCCTTCATCGGCTGCTTTCCTACGGACGCGTGATCATCGATTCGAACGCCGTCTCCGATTCGGGTGCCTCGACGGATTACGACATGGTGCCCGATCCGGCAACCGCTCCCGATCATCACGTCATCCTCGATCACGACGAAAGCGCCGAAAGACGTCTCGGCGCCGATGGTAGCAGATTCTGCTATCAAGTTGTGCTCACGCATAGACTGGAATTCGCAATAGCAGGATTAACGGAAACGTGCAATAAACAAAAAAGGCGGCCCCGAGATCTTCAGGACCGCCTTCTTATCCGAGCCAGCTACTTAGAGCGTTTCAATGAAATGCTCAGCCGGCTGCTTGTAGTTTCCGAAAGCAGCGTTGCGGTACGCTGCTTTGGCTTCCGCGATGTTGCCCATGTAACGGTAGGCTTCACCTTTTTCGAAGTAGAAGCGCGCCTTGTCCGTGCGGCTGCCGGTGTGCATTTCGAGACCCTGATCGAGATACCCGATGGCAGTCTCATGCTCGCCGAGCAGGTTATGCGCCGACGCAAGGTAGAAGTACGTGTTTGCGTCGGGGTCTACATACTCCCGCATCTCCTCGAGATAAGCGATGGCACGACGAGCCTGCGTTGCTCCAGCGTTCTCGTTGGCGAGCTGCTCAGACGCGAGCGGCTGGAAGTGGCTGCGAATGGCCTCCTCAGCACGGCGCGCCGCGTCACTGTTACCTTGTTGGCGTCCGTTGTTCAACGCACGTACGTAGAGACCAAGCGCATCTTCCGTGCGATCCATTCGCTGGTACGCCATTCCTTTTCCAAGGAGGTTGTTGACGTACGTTGTGTCTTTAGCGAAGCCTTTATCGAATGCAGCGACAGCAGCCTGGTAATTGCCCGCCTGAAGGTTCTGCACACCTTCAGCGTATGCGATTCGCGGCAGGTACTGGCTCGCGCGCTGACCGGTCTCTTTCGCCTTTGGATCCTCTAGCTGCGCGCCAAGCTGAGCGGCTCGCTCAAACTGACCGTACGCCGCGGAGTATTCCTTCGCCTGATAGGCTTGTACGGCTGCCTCCCATGCCTCACGGAGTTGCTCCGTTCTGGCAGCCACGTCATCCTGCGCGTGAGCTTGTGATGTGCCGAAGCCGACGATCAAGAGCGCGGCAGCGAGCGCTGATAATAGGTGTCTTCCGAGATGCTTCATGATGCGTTGCGGTTTCGTTTAACGGTCTTCCTCCTGAGTGCGACACCGCGCGATAGCGGGTGATATATGCTTCAATTCCAAAGCCTTGTCAGGGACTATAGATATCGCCAGAATCATGCCATGGCCGCGGCAAGATAGAAATTACTTCCTTTGTGCGGCAAGAGCAGATGCCATTCGCCTTCCGGACCAACGGGTGTATCGAATACAGCACACACTCGTCTAGAAGTTCGGAGCGATGGCATGCTCGCGGTAGAATTCGTCCAGTATGTCGACCGCTTCCACCGGATCATCTGTAATGTGAAGCAAATCCGGATCACCGTCGGAAATGTTGCCGCTCCCGAGAACCTGCTCCCGCAGCCAATCAACCAATCCGCTCCAGTAGGGGGTTCCCATTAAAATGACTGGAAACCGGCTCGACTTGCCGGTCTGGATAAGCGTGAGGCTTTCGAAGAGTTCATCCATCGTTCCAAACCCGCCAGGCAGGACGATGAACCCCTGCGCATACTTGACGAACATAACCTTCCGCACGAAGAAGAAATCGAAGTTGATCAGGCGGTCGCGATCGACGTACGGGTTCGACTCCTGCTCGTGAGGAATGACGATGTTGAGGCCGATCGAGGCGCCGCCGCCTTCGCGTGCTCCGCGGTTGGCAGCTTCCATGATACCGGGGCCGCCACCGGTGATGACGCCGAAACCCCGCTCGACAAGCAGCCGTCCGACTTCCACACCCATCTGGTAGTACTCGTGGTTCTCGGGAGTGCGGGCCGATCCAAAGACCGATACGCACGGGCCGACGCTCGAGAGCGTCTCGAAGCCTTCCACAAACTCAGCCATGATCCTGAAGACGCGCCACATGTCCTGCACATGGCGGCCCTGCCACGCCTGAACCTCGTCGCGGCTCATCCGGGCGCGTTGCTGCGGTGTGTCGCCGGGCGTCGGTGCGGGTGAATCGGAATGCATCTGCTTCATGACGTGTCGCTTTGGTCTACTGAATCAGTATGTGCCAATAATCCAACAAAAAACCGCCCCCCGGAAGATCCGAAGGGCGGTTGATGCTATGGCTCGAGACGATCAGTTGCCAGTCTCAAGTTCCTGTACGTACTCCTCGGTCGCCGTGATGGTAACCTCGACGCGCCTGTTCTGCTGACGGCCGTAAGTCGTCTCGTTCGACTCAATCGGCTCGTGCAATCCACGACCCACCGTCGTCAGACGGCTTCGATTGATGCCCCGCGACGCAAGGAAGTTGGCAGCAGATTCAGCACGGCGCTGTGACAAACCGAGGTTGTAGTCGGCCGAACCTACCGAGTCTGTGTGCCCGATCACCGTCACTTCCGTGTTGGGATACTGCTGCAGGCTTTGGGCGAGATCGCCAAGGTTGCGGCGCGCGGCGGCTGAGAGTTCAGAGCTGTCAAAGCCAAACAGAATCGCGCTGTCGAACGCGATGGCGATGCCTTCGCCGACGCGCTCAACGCGTGCGCCTTCGAGCTCTTCCTCGAGTTCACGAGCCTGACGGTCCATCTGCTGACCGATTATCGCGCCGGCGGTGCCGCCCACAGCCGCACCGATAATCGCGCCTTTAGCCGTATCACCGTAGCGGGCTCCCACCACGCCACCGATTACAGCACCGGCACCGGCGCCTGTGGCGGCACCCTGCTCCGTACGGCTCAAATTGGCACATCCTGCGATGCCGGTCGATGCAACCAGGAGCGCAACGAGGAATACGCGGCCGTTTAACCACGATTGTATCTGTATGGGTTTACCTTTCATGTCTGAGGCGTGCTTCGTGTGACAAATTGCCATCGACGGTTAAGCTGAACAATGTGAGTGCCATATTCAGGCAGACCGCCGCCGGCTTCGCAAGCGTGCAATATTGCCCTGCCGCAACGGTTCCCCTCGGTTTCAACCCGTTTACAATAGTAGACAAGGCGGATCGCTTTGATGCTTTGACGCGTCGAGGTTAATATCACGGCGCCAATTACGTGTCGCATTAGCGGTTGCGCTCGCTGGACTTTTCTGATATGAAGCTTTCTCATCCGCTCGGATCATTCGCCTGTAGTTGCAGGCTTTACTCATCAACCAACCTATTCTGAATTAGGACACTCACCCATGAAGCTGATCATACCGATGGCAGGGCGCGGCACGCGCGTGCGCCCGCATTCTCACGTAACCCCCAAGCCACTTCTGCCCGTTAAGGGTCGTACGATGGTCGAGCGCATCGTCGATACGTTCAATCACGTTCTGCCCCGCAATCTGGATGAAGGCGTGTTCGTCCTCGGGCCGGATTTCGGCGCACCCGTTCGTGAACAGCTTAAGGGCATCTGCGAGCGGCACGGCATGAAGGCGCATTTCGCTGTGCAAGATCAGGCGCTTGGTACGGCACATGCTGTGGATTGTGCAGGCGATCATCTGACGGGTGAAGGCATCATTGTCTTTGCGGATACGCTTTTCGACATGGAGCCCGGCGTCGATCTCGACGATGCTGATGTTGTTGCCTGGGTCAAGGAAGTCGACGATCCGAGCCGCTTCGGAGTGGCCGTCCGCGAGGGAGAAAAGATCACGGCGTTCGTCGAGAAGCCGTCGACACCGATCTCTAACGAGGCGCTCATCGGGATCTACTTCGTAAAAGATCTGGCCGCGCTCAAGAATCAGATCGAGTATCTGATCGAGAACAAAGTGCAAGGCCATGGCGGCGAATATCAGCTCACCGACGCCTTCGACCGTCTCTTGAAGGACGGCAAGGTCTTCCGGACGGCGTCCGTAACAGAATGGCTCGACTGCGGGACCATCGACGCACTGATGGACACGACGCAGCACATCCTGTCGAAGGAGAGCGAATCGCTGCATCAGGGCGATGTGCGCAACAGCATCATCGTGGATCCGGTTTACATTGGTCCGGGCGCCGTCATCTCCGACAGCGTCGTTGGGCCGCACGTCTCGGTGGAGGAAGGCGCGCGCATCGAGCGGTCCGTCATTAGCAAGAGCATTCTTTTTGCGGATTCGGTGGTTCGCGACGCTGTGTTAGCGGATTCCTTAATTGGGCGGGATGCCCGGGTAACTGAGACGCCGCGCCGGATCAACGTGGGCGACCACTCCGATCTCGGGGGATCCTAGTGTCGCTGAGTCGAAGGGCGCCATCCGGTTGTTCTTGCGTCGTTGCCGAATACGAGCTGGTGCACGCTCCGGCACCTGCCGTAGGTCAACGTTGCGGACTACCGGTGCGCGCCTCGAGACGCTCGGCATCAGACACTGCAGCGAATCAACGCTAAGGGCAGATGGACGTACATCCGGCGTCGGCCGCTGAGAAGCTTGGGTTCGATCAGATCGTGGATCGACTCGGCACACTGGTGATCAGTGACGCGGGTCGTGACCGGCTCGACGCCATCAGCCCCGCTCGATCGCTGAGCTGGTTGCAGTCGGAGTTCGATCGCGTTGCGGAGCTACAGGAGGTGCTCCGGTTCGATGATCCGGTACCTTTCGAACCCATGCCGGACGTGCGAGATCACCTCCGCCGGGCTGCTCCGGAAGGCGCGTATCTGGATGGGGAACAGCTCGGGGAGGTCGCGGCCCATGTTCGCACGAGCCGGCTTCTGCGAACATATTTCGGCCGACGACGAACCCGGTATCCGCATCTGCACGACAACGTCGATGCACTCACGCCGCTTCCCGAAATTGAAGAGGAGATCGCATCTGCCATCGATCCGGATGGAAGCGTGCGGGACGATGCTTCAGAGGAACTGAGGCGTATCCGGTCGTTGATTCAGCGGCGCCAGGTACAGCTTCGGGAGACTCTGATGCGGGAGCTTCGTCGCGCCGTCGGTGAAGGCTGGGCGACGGAGGAGCAGCCGACCATGCGCAACGGGCGAATGGTCATTCCCGTGCGTGCAGAAGCCAAGCGGAAGCTGCAGGGGTTCGTGCAGGACACCTCGGCAAGCGGACAGACCGTCTACGTGGAGCCGGCCGCATGCCTCGACCTCAACAATGAGTTGCGCGAGCTTCATGGAGAGGAGCGGCGCGAGGTGGAGCGGATCCTTCGCAAGCTCACCGCCCACATTCGAGCCGAGCTTGAGGGAATCCGCCAGAACGTTCGCACACTCGCCTCGCTCGATCTGCTCCAGGCGAAGGCGCGTTTCGGAAATAGTCTCGATGCCGTTGCGCCGCAACTCGACACGAACGGCGTCATCCGCATCGTCGCGGGCCGCAATCCCGTCCTCGAGATGCATTTTCGTCGCGCGATGTCGTCCGATGAGGCGCGTGATCGTATCGTCCCGCTGGATCTTTCACTCGGCGATGATTACCGAACGCTCGTGATTACCGGCCCCAATGCGGGAGGTAAGACGGTCGCGATGAAGACGGTCGGCCTGTTCGTTCTCATGACGGCACACGGCATTCCGGTGCCGGCCGATGAGCAGACGCGCATTCCGCTTTTTGATTGCCTGCTGGTCGACATCGGTGATCAGCAATCGATCGAGGAAGATCTTTCGACTTTCTCTTCTCACGTCGGTAACCTGCGTCAGATGCTTGACCGCGCCGCGCCGGGCGCACTTCTGCTGATCGACGAGGCGGGCACAGGCACCGATCCCGACGAGGGCGGCGCGCTCGCTCAGTCTGTGCTTGAAAGGCTGAACGCGGCCGGGGCGCGGACGATCGTCACGACGCACCACGGCACGCTCAAAGCCTTCGCGCATCAGGAGGAAGGTGTCGAAAACGGGTCGATGGAGTTCGATCGCGAGACACTTAGTCCCACGTACCGCTTCGTTTCCGGCGTTCCAGGCTCATCCTATGCCTTTGAAATCGCTCGCCGAACGGGGCTCCAGCCGGAGGTTCTCGATCGTGCGCGTGAGCTTGCGGGCGCACGAACTTCTGGCCTTGAGGATCTGATCGGCGAGTTTGAGGAGCGAAATCAGGAGCTGGAGAAACTGCGCCGCTCGGTTCAGTCGGAGAATGATCGCGCCGCTCGTGAAGCGAAGATGTTTAGCGATAAGCGTGCTAAGCTCGACCGCGAGCGCGACGAAATCCGGCGGCAGGCGCTGGAGGAGGCGGAGCGAATCGTGGCGCGTGCCAATGCGCGTGTCGAACGCACCATCCGCGAGATCAAGGAGGCGCAGGCGGAGAAGGAGGCCACGCGCCAGGCGCGAGAGAAGCTTGAGGATTTCAGGGATGAACTCGCCGACGTGCATGATCACGACGCCGAGCGTCTGAAAGCAAGACCGGAACCGCCTGCTCCGAAGCCGAAGCGAGCCGGTGGTGCGATCAAGGTTGGCGATCAGGTCGTGGTGGATGATGGCTCGACGACCGCAGAGGTGATGGAGGTTCACGGCGATGAGGCCGTCGTTGCGCTCGGATCGATGCGGATGCGTGTTGATCTGGACCGGCTCACCCGCATCGCCGGGCGCCGCAAGCAGCAGGTCGTAGTGCGGCAGGTGGCGCGGTCTGACAGCGGAATAGCCGCCACGACGGCTCGGTCGCGCATCGACCTGCGCGGCAAGCGCGTCGACGAGGCGCTACCTGAGGTTCAACGGCTTCTCGACGAGGCGCTTCAGACAAATCAGAAACGCGTCGAGCTGCTGCACGGTAAGGGCACCGGCGCGCTGCGCGAGGCCATCCACGACCTCCTCGCGCGCGCACCTGAGGTAGCCTCATTCGAAGACGCCCCGTGGAACGAAGGCGGCGCGGGCGTCACCTATGTCACTCTCCACTGATCCTGACTGCCCATGCCACGAGTCGTCGTTACACGCGAGATCCCGGAATCGGGGCTGAACCTCCTCCGGGAGAATCATGAGGTTGTGATCAACGATCCTGGAGATGGCCGTCTTCACGATGAAGCGGCACTGGTCGCGATGGCCAGGCAGGCCGACGCACTGCTGACGATGCTGTCGGATCCGGTGACGAAGTCCGTTGTCGATGCCCTGCCGTCGCCCTCGATCATTTCGCAGTATGCCGTCGGCTTCGACAACGTCGACATCGAGGCGGCGCAGCGATCGGGCGTTGTGGTCACCAACACACCCGGCGTCCTGACCGATGCCACTGCCGACTTTGCGATGGCGCTGCTTCTGGCGGTAGCGCGCCACATTCCACAGGCCGACGCTTACGTGCGGGCGGGGGAGTTCAAACGCTGGGAAACGATGTCGATGCTCGGAACCGAGTTGCGCGGCAAGGTGATCGGAATCCTCGGCCTCGGCCGCATCGGCAGCGCGGTGGCTCGGCGCGCCCTCGGCTTCGGGATGGAGGTCATCTACCACAACCGAAAGAGGGCCAACCCAACGGTCGAGCGGGAGACCACGGCTCGCTATGTTGATTTCGAGCGGTTACTTGCCGAGAGCGACATCATATCCATACACGCGTCGCTGAATGAGGACAGTCGCGGGCTCTTCGATTTGAACGTCTTCCGCAAGATGAAGCGCGGCGCCATCCTCATTAATACCGCCCGTGGCTCCGTCATCAATGAAGGTGATCTGGTGGCAGCTCTGCAAAGCGGGTTGCTCGCAGGCGCGGGCCTCGATGTCTTCGAACACGAACCTGATGTCCATCCCGATCTGCTCGAGATGGATAATGCGGTTCTCGCACCGCACCTCGCCAGTGCAACCACAGCGGCGCGAAATCGGATGTCATTGATGTGCGCTGAATCGATCAGTGCCTTCCTGAGCGGCGAAGAAAAGATCCCTCACCGCGTTGTCTGACCACCTGTTCGTGTTCATAAAACTGTACGACGCGGCATGACGATCTTCGTACAAGCAGCGGATCGGGCCGAATGGTTTGTTTTTTGCCTTGGAGTGCGTGCTCAGCAAAGGCCAAGTCTTGAATCCATGAAATCCCGCATACTATTACTGTTGTTGCCGCTACTATTGATGTCGGCACTGCCCGCGCTCGCACAGTCGGAGCGAAGCGTGCTTCAGGAGGTCGAAGCAGCGCTCGAGGCGGGCGACGTCACGGCGCTGGCGCAGCGCACAGCACAGAGAATGGAGCTTACACTGTTCGGCTCCGCATCCATGTATAGCCGTGGGCAGGCGATGTACGTGCTGGCCGAGTTCTTTCGGGAGTATCCGCCTGTACGAGCAAGCTTAAGCGACCCCACGCGATCCGGAGGCAACTGGTTCGCTCTCGGTGAATACCATTATGAGCGTGGAGAGCAACCGCTGCGCGTGTTCGTGCGGTTGAGGAGCAAGTCCGATCAGTGGGAACTGCGAGAGGTACGAATCGAGACACCGGCAAATTGATCTTTGCCGCGATAGGATGATGAGACGGTGGTTGATGTTCAACTGCCGGATGCCACGAACCATGTTGCAAGCGCCCTCGCAAGTGTGACAGCACGCTTATTCAGATCCGCAGAGGGACGGCGATTCATCGTTATCGCCGTCCTTTTGCTTTTACTGATCCCGTTCACGTGGATGATCAGGGGTTGGCACCTCTCGAAGATCGAATCCAGCGTAGTTCAGCAACAGGCGGAGCGCGTCGAGGATGCTCTCTCTTATGCTGAACAGGATTTCCTTCGGCTGCAGAGCGAGATTCTGGAGCTCGCGCGTGGGCTTGCCGAGGACCGTCAGGTCGTCCGTCTTCTGCGGGAGCGCGAGCGTTCCGGCTCGGTCATGGTGTCGGAAGAACTGATTCGGATCGTTGATGCACGTAGCCTCGATCAGCGCGAAGGGCTCGAACTGTATGATCTCGACCCGCGCGTCATCGCGTGGAAAGGCATCGATATGCCGATGGATTCCGCGCCGGGGTCTGAGCGGTTTTTGAACACCTATCAGTTTGCGCTTGCAGTTGACGGCGATCGACGTGCCGCCGTTTCGGCGTGGGTGCCGGTGATGGATGGTACGCGCGCCGTGGGTGTCGTCCGCGCGATGCGCCTGATTTCGCAGCGCGTTCCGGTTCAGAACCAGTTCATTCGCGACTTCGACATCGCCGATGAGTGGCAGCGAGCACTTCGGCTGCCGATCCGTTTTGAAGCAACGACATCAGCAGAGCCTGTACCACGCGTAGCCGGCACGCGGTTGATGCAGGGGCGTGACGGCAGCATTCTTGGCCGAATCGTCGTTGAGCCGCCAGGCGTGCAGCGCATCGTTCGTGACACCTCCGCACGCTATGATCACGTTATCGCATTCTGGGCGACACTCGCACTCGCCTGGGTCACGTCGTGCGCCTGGCTGCTGCACCGCCGGCGACTCTTCCTCCGGACTGGTGAACGAGCCTACGGCGCGGCTCTGAGCCTGGGATTGCTGACTGCATGGCTGGTTGTCGTACGCGTGCTGCTATTGTGGCTCGACGTGCCGGCCCGCTGGCAGCGCGGAAAGTCGCCGTTGGCGCCGGTTTTCGACCCCGCGCACATGGCGTCAACTTTCGGCGAGGGCCTGCTGCGGTCGTCCGGGGATTTCGTCATCACAGCAGCATTCGCGTTCGCGCTGGCAGTCGCATTCATCCAGTTCCAACTGGTCCGGAAGCCGTTCTCCGCATCAGTGCTTCTTCGGAAAGCGGAGGATACACGGCGGCGCTCGCGCCTGGTGCTTTATCTCATCGGCGGCGCGATCTCATCGATCGGCCTCGCCGCCCTTGTCCGCAGCGTGGCGCACCACGTCATCCTCGACAGCACGCTCGATTATTTCTCACGCGCGGCGCTCGTACCCTCACCACTCGAACTCCTCATCTTTTGCGCACTGCTGCTGTGTGTGCTCACGGCGGTTCTTCTTGCGGTCGTCGTGTTTTGGCCTGCTGCCCGCCTGGCGACGGGGATGTCACTCCGAGGTGATCCCTTGGCGCGAAACGTTTTGATGGGATGGGGCGCCGCCTTCCTGCTCGTAATGGCGCTCACAGGTGCTCTGGATCTTGCGTCGATGGAGCTGCTGATCTCGGCGACGCTGCTTGCTGCCACCGCGGTAGTCGCTGCATTCCTGGCAGGTCGTGAGCGGCAGGTTGATCTGCTCTTCCTGCGGTCTATCCTTCCGTCGCTCTTCCTGCTGACGGTCACGCTCTACCCGTTGCTGTATGAGGGAATGGCGATTCAGCGTCAGCACCAGATGCTCGACGCCGCTGATACGTTTGCCGAAGGCCGCGATCCGCGGGTGATGTTTGCAATCGAGCAGGCGCTCCGTCAGGCATCAGGTCATGGGGATCTGGAGGCGTGGCTGAGTGAGGATCCCGACACTGCAGGTCGCCGGCGCCTGGACTCGCTTGCTTCTTCGATCGTCAGAGCATCACTGCTCGGATCGCTCGCGGGATATGAAGTCAGCCTCACCTTTGTGGATGTCGAAGGGCGTCCGCGTGGACGTTATGTCGAGGCGGAGCAGGCGCTCAGTCGTTCAGCGCTCGATGAAGCGGATGCCGCCGAGTTCGATATTCTGCGGCAGATGTACCGCGAGAGCGCTGCCACGGGTGCGATGGTTGAGCAGGTCACGGGCCGGCGCGATCCGGGTCGCCTGCAGTACGAGGGAGTTCGACCCATTTTTGCGGGTGTTGAAACCGAACCCGATGGATGGGTGATGGCGCGTGCCGAGCCGCGGCCGCTGCTTCAGGATTTCGCGACACCGTTTCCGCAGGTGCTCCTGCCCGCCAGCACGTATGAATCGACACAGGCCGGGATGTCGATCGCAGAGTTTCGCGATGGTGTGATCGTCCGAAACATCGGGCGCGAGTTTGGGCGATACCGATTGCCGGAGGAGGTCTGGCAGTCGCTGCAGCGGAGTCGGGAGCAGTGGCAGCGCGATGTGGTCGATCAGCAGCCTTATCGCACCTACTATCGCCGGCAGGCGCTTACGGAAGGCGCGGCTGCGGGCCGTGAAACCATATCAGTAACGGCAGTTCGCGTTCCGGCCATCAACGTGTTCGACCACCTGTTTTATCTGCTGCGTGTAGTGGTGGCGGGGCTGCTGATCGGCATTCCGCTGTACGTCGGGGGCCTGTTCTATCGGCGCAGAATCGGGTGGCTGCCCGCGCCTCGCGTGAGATTTCGCGACAAAGTGCTGAACTCGTTCTTTGCCGTCGGAATCGTAGCCGTGCTGGCGGTCGGTTTTGTTGGATTGCGCCTGGTGCGGGTAGAGAACGAGCGGTCGGTCCAGACGTGGCTGCGGCAGCATCTGGAGCGTGTGGAGGAGACGCTGGCTCTCGAAGCCGGACCGGATGAAATGCCCTATCGCATTCTCGAGCGGATGAACGTCGATTCGCTCGCAGCCAGAGTCGGCCTCGACCTGAACGTTTACCTCGGGCCGTATCTCGTCAGTTCGAGTCGTCCCCAGATGATTCGCGAGCGTCTGGTGGGAAGCCGCGTCCCATCGGATGCCTACCTGTCGCTGTTCTACGAAGGCTACAGATTTACCAGCACCACCGAGCACGTGGGCAGCTTCACGTACACGGCGGGTTTTCAGGCGCTGCCCGACGAGCAGGGGCGCCCGCGATACATCCTCTCTGTGCCGACTCTTCCCGAACAGGAACGGATCGAGGAAGAACGCGCGCGGACGGTAGCGTACCTATTCGGCGCGCTTTTGCTGCTGGTTCTCGTGGTGATGATCACTGCGTCGATCCTCGCCAATGCGCTTGCGCGACCCGTGGCCCGCTTGCGGGAAGGACTTGAATCCGTCGCACGAGGCCGGTTTCAGCGTGCGTTGCCGGTGGACAGCCGCGATGAGATCGGTGAGCTCGTCGAAACGTTCAACGACATGCAGGCACAGCTCGTCGAGAGCCGGCGGAAACTCGCCTTGCAGGAACGGCAGCTGGCGTGGCGAGAGATGGCGCGGCAGGTCGCGCATGAAATCAAGAACCCGCTGACGCCGATGAAGCTCTCTGTGCAGCATCTACGGCGGGCGCATGACGCGGCGCAAGAGACCGACGATGGCCTCGCGGGTGACGGCAAGTTCCGAAAACTCTTCGACCGGATCACCGTCACGCTGATCGAACAGATCGATGCGCTTGCCCGCATCGCCAATGAGTTCCACACCTTTGCACGGCTCCCATCCCGCGTGCTCGATCGACTGGACCTCAACCTCGTCACCGAAGAGGCGATCGCCTTGATGCGTGAGGAATCATCGGCCGAGATCATCTTCCAACCCGCCGCAAAACCTCTAATGATTGATGCGGATCGTGAGGAGCTGCGCCGCGTGTTCATCAACCTCATCAAGAATGCCGATCAGGCGCTCGATGAGAATCAGAATGGCCGGATCTATGTCCGCACCGTCTCCTGGGCGGATGGTGATGGTGAAGAGTGGGCGGTGAGCGAAGTCATCGACAACGGCAGCGGCATCCCGGAGGAGATTCAGCCGAAAATCTTCGAACCCAACTTCTCGACGAAGACGAGCGGCACGGGCCTCGGGCTGGCCATCGTTCGGAAGAGCATCGAGGAGATGCGAGGCAGCATCGATTTCGAGACGGTTCCGGCGGAAGGCACGACGTTCCGCCTGCAGCTCCCGCTCGTGGATGACTCTGACTCACCAGGTTAAATGAACGCGGCCGAAACCGCCGTCAAAGCGGGTGAGGCCGCGCCCGTCAGTGTAGAAGCCGTCACCGTCGACATCGAACGACGCGCCGACCTCGAGCCGAAACGTGGGAAGGAAATCATAACCGAGCAGTAGCGAGAGGCGGCTGTTGGGCGTCCACTGAGCGAATCGGAGGAAGTGGCGCTCGAGCACATCGATCCCTTCATCATAACGACGATGATCCGAGAGCCAGCGAAGGGTAGCGCGGAGACCCGTCTCGCGCGGTTTCCATCCGACGCGCGCCTCGATCTCGAGGCGATCCTCATGCAGGTGAAAGGCCTCCGGCACGGATGCACCGGAGAAGTCGCGCCCCGTCTGATGATCACGATAACGGAGGACGGCCGCATCGATCACCATCTCAATTGAGTGATGCTCCGACACCGGCTTCAGCCAGCGAAACCGCGCGCCGTATCGCGTCTCACGCTGGTCGATCGCATAGTCGCGGGAAGCCGTGGACGAACTATCTGCCGAGAATGAAAGCCGCTCCCGCCAGGCTGCGATGTAAATGCCTGCCTGCAGCCATCCCACGTCATACACCGCATGGATCAAGCCGTAGCCAAAACGCTCCGATTGATCGAGATAAAAATCCGGATCTGAATGCGTCGTGAACGTGGCCGTTGAGCGTGGCTGGAGCCCGACGAAAGCTTCCATCGACATGCGGCCGAGTTGAGGAGACAGCCACCGGACGCGCATCAGGCGAGGTGATCGGCTGTAACTGCGCAGCGTGTCCTGAAGTGCTGGATCGACGCCGAGGCCGTCGATGATGGTGTTGTTGAAGGCGTCCAGGAGCACGATACCTGCCCGTAGCTGCCCTATCAAAGGGTTTCTCGTCTCATAATAAAGCTCGGTATCCAGGTCAGGCTTGAAGCTCGCCATTGTCTGCGTGAAGCCGATATACTGGTGATCCAGCACCTCGAACGCATAGCCACCCTCCACCAGAAATCGTTGTGCACGGCGATCCTCCTGTTGCCGCCCGCGGAAGAAGACCTCGTGCCGATCGCCCAGTTGAAGCCGGTGTCGCACGTCGGTGGTCGTCGCGAAATGGCTCTTGTCGATGCTGGCCGTGAACGTCCGGATGCCGCTGCCGGCACTGAAGAACTGCGCGTCTTCTTCCCGTGAGAATCGTGCGCTCCGGATGTCGAGGTCATACTCATGATCCATACCGGGTGCGTATCGCCGCTGCACGCCCCGGTCGTAGAGCAGGCCGCCAATCGAACCGTGGCGACCCCGAACCATCACCAGCAGATCGTCCTCCCACTGTAGCATCGTCGGCTGCGCGAGGATGTCCAAACCCGGCAGGGTCAGGAGCGCGATCCACACCAGAAGATGACGTGCCACACGTGATGTCATGAGGCGCAGGTAATCGGGGATTGGCGGCGAAGTCCCACTTTGGGCGGCGTGCGCGGATACTACATTGCGCCTTGATCACTTGAGAGCGTCATCATCAGTAGGTTACATCTCTTCCACACCGGCTCACCGTTGTGGCAGGTGACGTCAGTTATTGTGAATCATCGATGCCCGCAGTTCGTGTGTAATCGATTCGGGAAGGAGAACGTGGCCGGATCAGCATGGTTGACATATGCATATCTCGCCGCCCGAATGGTTTGTCCACAGCAGCAGGCTGCCAGCATGACACGCGAAAGCCGCGATCAGACGCAGGATGAGTCGGTGATGACCCGGGAGCCCGGCGTCAACACCAACGGCTCGACCCGTGGCCAGAGCTGGCGCGTGGAAGCAAAGAAGCCCGTTCGCGAGCACCTGACGTGGCAGACTCCGCCCGTGTGGAGCGCTATCGGCTCCATCATGCTCATCATCGCGGTCATGCTATTCGACCATCCGTCGCCCTTCAAATACGGGCTCCTTCTCGCGGCTCAGGCGTGTTACCTGGCCAGCATCGTGCGGCGCGATTAGCGGGTGCGTGCTCGAATACCTTCATCTACCTGATTCTCTCGGTCGATTTCCGTGCAATTGCCGGAACGTCACAGCAGGCGATCCATGAGTGCGCGATCGTTTGATATCCCCGAATCGCATTACCCTGCACGAATACGTTCATGAAGACCATCGTGGTCGGTCTCGATCTGTCTGAGGCTCACGGGCCGTTGATCGAACGCGCCGAGTCTCTGGCTCGCGCTTACGATGCGCGTCTGCGGCTCGTCTATGTTGCGCCGCCGGATCCGAGCTTTCTCGGCGCGTCGTCATGGCCGCAGGTGGTTCGCGATGGGTTCGCGAGCGAGCTGAAGGAAGAGCACTCGGAGGTGGTCGAAATCGCCGAATCGCTGCGCCGCCGCGGCGTGGCGGCTGATTCGTTGATGGTGCGAGGCCACGTTTCCCAGGCACTGCTCGAGCAGGCAACGCGGACAGAGGCGGAGATGGTGATTATCGGCTCATCGCCGGAAGGAGGGTTGTTCGAGGCCCTCGGCGGAGGCGTCACCCGGAGCCTCCTCAAGGATGGTGGATTCCCCGTGCTCGTCGTTCCGCTACCGCCGGCAGACGAGGATGTCGAGGAGGAGACGGACTCCGAGGTCGCAGACGACCCGAACGCGTAACGGTCTTCGCTAATTCCGACCCGCTCGGCTTATAGCGCGGGATCATCCGTAAAGTCGCGGAAGCCGAAGTAGTGCAGGACGAATTTCATCTTCGACGACTTCTGCTCTCCGAAACCCGGTAGCTTCCGCACGCGCTTTTTGATGGTCGCGAAGTCGGCGCCGTCGTTCCAGATCTTCGCCGCGTCTCCATCATACTCGTCAACAAGGACCTGCGCGAGCTTCTGCGTCGTCTCGGCCATCTTGTTGGTGAAGCGGTGCACGGCGGGCTGCTCGCTAAAAATCTCACGGAAGCGATCGGCATCCATTTCCGCAATCTTCCGCATATCGAGGTGGCCGATCCGGTCCGAGAGGCGCTTCGCTCCCGTGAAGGCATACTCTGCGCGCACGCGCTGATCATAAAGCAGGCCCAGCAGCGCCGCGTTCGCGCTTCCACGAATGAACTCGTCCTCTTCGAACTCGCCCGTCAACGTTCCTTCCTTCTTGAACCGGTCCATCATCCGAACGAGGCCGCCGTCGAAATGGCTGTAATCGATGTGGGAGATCGTGGTCATGGGAGGATTGGTTTATGAGACGAGATTCAAAATGTGCGATTCAACCGCGCCGCGCTGAAGGGTCAACTGTGACTAGAGGGATGAATGTCATAGATCGACGCGTTTGCGCCAGGTCGAACCATCGGCAGAGTCCATCACTTCAACGCCCATCTCATCGAGCTTCGTGCGGATGGCATCGGCGCGGGCGAAATCACGCGAGCGGCGTGCCTCGGCACGTTCCTCCAGCAGTTTCTCGACTTCCTGCGCCAGCGGATCGTCCGATTCCTCGACTGCCGGCGCCTCCTCAAAGTCGATAAAGCCAAGGAGGTCGTTCGTGCGACGCAGCCATTCCGATGCGCTCTCGGCTGACGCCCTGTTGAGACCGTCGCCCATCCCGCTAATGAGCCGCGCGCCTTCAAGCGCCGCAGCCAGCGCAGCCGGCGTGTTGAGATCATCGAGCATCGCGTCCAGCGTCCGATCGTAGATGGCGTCAAGCCGCTCGCCGACGCGGTCATCGCCGTCGGCACCGTCCTTCCTCGCCGCCTCGATCATTCGAGCGGCGGTAAGATAGCGTTCACGAATCCGGATGCTGTCCCGCAGTGTCTTTTTCGTGAAGTTGAACGGTTTGCGATACTGGCCGGAGATGAGCGCCAGGCGCAAAGCCAGCGGATCGATACCGCGGCCTTCGGGCTTGGGAGCGATGAGCTCGTGCACCGTAAGAAAGTTGCCCCGACTCTTCGACATCTTCTCGCCCTCCACCTGCAAAAAGCGCGTGTGCACCCAGTGCTTGGCAAACGGCTTTCCGGTCATGCTTTCGGATTGGGCGATCTCGCACTCGTGATGGGGGAAGATGAGGTCCTCACCGCCGGCGTGAATGTCGAGCGTCTCGCCGAGGTAGTGCATGCTCATCACCGAGCACTCGATGTGCCACCCCGGGAAGCCGCGTCCGAACGGACTGTACCACTGCATCAGGTGCTTCTCGTCCTTCTTCCAGAGTGCGAAGTCGCGCGGGTCGCGCTTGCCTGGATCCTGCACGACGTCACGCGACGTCTGCTCGAGCTGCTCCGAGGCCGAGTTTCCCGAGAGCCGACCGTAGTCCGGAAACGACGCGACGGAAAAGTACAC
>CAZKDQ010000014.1:0-12643 GCA_964551345.1 uncultured Rhodothermales bacterium | reverse complement strand
ATGCCCGACGTCGGTCACGTTGCTGACGTACGTCGTGCGCCAGCCAAGGGCACGCGCCGTCCGGACGATCAGATCGGCCGTGAGGAAGCTTCGAAAGTTACCGATGTGCGCCGTCGTGTAAACGGTCGGGCCGCACGAGTAGAACTTGAGATGGCCGGGATCTACCGTTCGGATCGGCTCGACGGAACGAGTGGCCGTGTCGTAAAGATGAATCGTTCGTTCGGACATACTGCCGCAGCTTCTTCGAAGGATACAAGTGAGCCGACCTGTGGCCGGCTCTGAAACTACGAATGAGGAAGTGAAGGAGGTGCAATGCGCTCTATCGAACTCCCCGAACCGGCGCCCTCCTCGTCGACTTCCACCGGATCTTCGCCAAACCAGCGTGGCGGATCGTACCCATGGCCACCCCACGGATGGCAGCGTCCGATCCGATAGACGGTCAGGATGAGCCCACGGACGGCGCCGTAGCGCTCGAACGCCGCGATGCTGTACGCAGAGCAGGTCGGCTGAAACCTGCACGCGCCGCCGCCGATGTGCGGCGACAACACAAGCTGGTATAGCCGAACCAGCAGGATCATCACCCGGCGCGGAACGTGCACGATGTACCTCAGAATGCGCATAGGACGGCTCCAACGAGCATCCGTGCGGCTTTGTTTACTATATCCACCAGTTTGGCCGGATGTTCAATGGATGCAGCTACGAAGGACGACATCCTCAAAAAGGTGAAGTTCGATGGCGATGGATTGGTGCCCGCCATCGTCCAGTCTGTTGATGATGGAGCCGTGCTCATGTTGGCGTACATGAACAGGATGACGCTTGAGCAGACGCTCGAAACCGTTTTGATGACCTACTGGAGCCGGTCGCGGCAAGAGGTCTGGGTGAAGGGCGCCACCAGCGGCAATTTCCAGCATGTGCGCTCCGTGCAATTGGATTGCGACGGGGATGCTCTTCTCTTTCAGGTTGAGCAGGAGGGAGGCGCCGCATGCCACACCGGCGAGCGGACGTGCTTCTTCCGATCGTGGAATGTGGATGCTGATGCGTCGGCAAGTCGTGACGAAACAATGACGTGATGCGCCATCACGGGCGCGATAACGCGGAAGCGCTGCACGTATCTTTGACGGCGATCGCCGCTTCAACCCCATCCTGCTCGAATCGATACGAGGCGACATGAAGGGCTCCTTCAGGCTTGCGCGAATTGCCGGAATAGACATTCTGCTGCACTGGACGTTCGGTCTGCTGCTCGTCGGCTTGTTCGCGTTCTACCTCTTTCAGGGAGCGACCGTCGCGGCGGCAGGACTCGGCCTGGCACTCGTGATCGCGCTCTTTCTCTGCGTGATTCTCCACGAGCTCGGCCATGCGTTGATGGCCAAACGCTTCGATGTACCGACGCGAGACATCACGCTCTATCCGATCGGCGGCGTCGCGCGCCTGCAGCGTATCCCGGAAGAGCCGATGAAAGAGTTCTGGATCGCCATAGCGGGGCCGGCTGTGAACGTGGTGATTGCGCTGCTGCTCTTCATCGTGATCGTCGCCGGTGGACTCACGCTCGTACCGGGCAATCTGCTCGACCCGCGCGTCGGATTCGTGGCTACGCTGATGTGGCTGAACGTGGCGCTAGTCGTCTTCAATATGCTGCCCGCCTTTCCGATGGACGGCGGCCGCGTGCTTCGTGCGCTGCTGGCGGTGCGAATGGAATACACGCGCGCGACGGAAGTCGCGGCCAACGTCGGGCAGGGCATGGCCTTCCTCTTTGGCCTCCTCGGCCTCGTCTCCTTCAATCCGATTCTCATATTCATCGCGCTCTTCGTCTACATCGGCGCCCAGCAGGAGGCGCGGCACGCGATGCTTCGCGGGGCAACGCAGGGCATTCCAGTGCGCCGGGCAATGCTGACGCGCTTTTTCACGCTCGGCCCGGACGACACACTGCAGGACGCCATTGACAAACTCTTGCGTGGCTCCGATCAGGATTTCCCGGTCGTGCGCAACGGCGCCGTTATCGGAATCCTCACGCGCAAGCGGATCATGCGAGCGCTGTCGGAGCAGGGACGCGACGCGCGCGTGGTCGATCTGCTCGATGCGGAATGCCGGACGGTCGAGGATTCGGTGATGCTTGACCAGGCATTCATGCAGATGCAGGAGATGCAGTGCTCGACCATCGCCGTAGTACGCGGAGGTGAGCTCGTCGGCGTTCTCACCCTCGAAAACATCGGGGAACTGATGATGATATCATCGGCGCTCAGCCGCAAAGAACGCGGTCGGGATGTAGGGCATGTGCTCCCTTCACCGTCGTGATTGAGGGGACGGAAAGGGAACAACGCTGCCGGCCAATCATAGTCCGCCGCGCCCCTCACTCGAGTCACATTAGGATGTGCCGCATGGGAAGCGCCCTGCTTCAGATCGACGCGGCAACTGGTGGCCCGTGGGATCGGCGGCCCATCGCTTCACCACTCTAGAGCTTGCATGCCTCGACGTACCAAGATCGTCTGCACCCTCGGCCCGGCCACGTCTGACCTCGACACACTCCGCCGTCTCGTACGTGCGGGCATGGACGTCGCCCGCTTCAACTTTTCCCACGGTACCCACGAGGATCACCTCCGAATGATGGATCTCGTGCGCGAGGCCTCGGCCGCCGAGAATCGCGACGTTGCCATCCTGCTTGATCTTCAAGGGCCCAAAATTCGAATCGGTGAAGTTGAGCAGGGAAGCGTGCTGCTGCGCAAGGGGGATCGCGTCATCCTCACCACACATGCGCTGCAGGAAAGCACATCCGAACGCGTTTACGTGAACTACCCGACCCTCGGGAAAGACGTCGACGTAAACGGACGCATTCTCATCGATGACGGCTTGATTGAGCTGGAAGTCAAGGAGATTCGCGAAGATGAGGTTGATACGGAGGTGATCGTTGGTGGGCCGCTCAGGTCGCGCAAAGGCGTGAATCTGCCCGACATCCGAACGAATACGCCGTCGCTCACGGAAAAGGACGTGCGTGACCTGGAATTCGGCCTCGAGCAAGGAGTTGACATCATCGCGCTTTCGTTCGTCCGTGATCAGGAGGACGTGCGCAACCTGGTTCGACGCGTCCGGGAAAGCGGGACGCGCGTGAGCGTTCTGGCCAAAATCGAGAAGCCGGAAGCCGTTCGGAAATTCGATGAGATACTCGCCGAGGCGGACGGCATCATGGTTGCTCGTGGAGATCTCGGTATCGAGATGCCCATCGCGCAGGTGCCAACGGCGCAGAAGCGGATCATCCGTAAGTGCCTGCATTCAGCTAAGCCGGTGATCACGGCTACGCAGATGCTCGAGAGCATGATCGAGAACCCGCGTCCGACGCGTGCCGAAGCGAGCGACGTCGCGAACGCCGTCCTTGATGGCACCGACGCGGTAATGCTTTCAGGCGAGACGGCGATGGGAAGACATCCTGTTCGCGTGGTCGAGGTGATGGCTCGTATCATCGAGGAGGCGGAGAAGGACTGGGAGTACACGGCCCGCGCCGACGTGCGCCCGCCACGAGGGAGTGATGCCGAGGCGATTACGGATGCCGTAAGCTATACCGCGTTCGACCTCGCCGAGCAGATCGGTGCCAGCGCTCTTGCCTGCCTTACCGCATCAGGAGCGACGGCGCGCGCAATCGCCCGTCACCGTCCGGCGACGCCGATCTATGCCTTTACGGACGACGAGCGCGTGGTCAAACAGCTCAAGCTCGTCTGGGGAACGAAAGCCTTCGCAATCCCCTTCCAACGAGATACTGATGAAGGCGTCAAGCTCGTGCAACGCATTCTGACGGAAGAGGGTTATGTTCAGCCTGGGGAGCACATAGTAATGACAGCCGGCATGCCGCTTCCGGCCAAAGGTCGGACGAATATGATCAACGTTAGTAAGTGCTGAGAAACCCCTATCTTATGGTGAACTGATACGGTTCATTCCGCGCCAGCGGCTATCTCTCGTTTCCAGCGCTACTCTTATGCTGCGTCGCGTCGTTGCAGCGTCTATCTGTGTCGTCCTATTCGCCGGCTGCGGCGAAACGTCCTTCCTTGGGCGGCGCTATGATAACTTCACGGCGTACTACAACACGTTCTACAACGCGCGGAAGTCCTTCGACCGTGGCGTAGAGGCGCTCGAACGCGGCGATGAGCCCATCAATCAGGATGTGTTCCTCGCCATCTACGCCGTACCGACGCGGGCCGGAAGCCGTCAGCATTTTGACGACGCCATCCGCAAAAGCGCCGATGTCATCCGTGACCACGCCGGATCGAGATGGGTTGATGATGCGGTATTGCTGATCGGCAAGTCGTATTTCTATCAGCAGAACTTCGTTTCGGCGGCGCAGAAGTTCAGGGAAGCTATCGCGCTGCAGACGGAGCTCGAAGATGAGGCGCGCTTCTGGCTCGGATACGCATTGACGGCAAACGGCTCGCTGGCTGAAGCGCGTGATGCACTCGCAGAGGCGCTTGATCGTGATGATCGGGACCGTGGCTGGGAGCCCGCGCTCAACATGCTTTTGGGGGATGTGCTCGTCCGCCTTGGCGAATGGGACGCTGCGGTGGCGGTCATTCGGGAAGGTGCAGGCGCTACGCGCGATCGTCAGGCTCAAGCTCGCGCTCGTTTCGTGCTCGGACAGATTGAGGAAAAGCGCGGCGCGTTCGAGCCTGCAAGAGATGCGTATGCGTCTGTTGGACGACTTGCCGCCCCGTTTGAACTCGGGTTCGCGGCGCGGTTGAACGAACTCCGCCTTTCCGCCCGCATCGGCGGAATCCAGGATGCGCTTGGCGAGCTTCGGCGCCTTGAGCGCGACGACAAGTACCGTGATCGCCGGGCACCCATTGCGTACACGCGCGCCCGGTTGCTACACGAAGCCGGCGACGCGCGCGCTGCTCGGGACGCGTATCGAGATCTGCTGTACGACTCCGACTACGACGTTACGCCGGTGCGCGGGCGCGTTCATCATGCGCTCGGCATGCTGTATCGCGATCTCAATGAGGATTTCGTGTTGGCGGCGGCACATTTCGATACGGCGTCGACCGCGCTCACGCCACCGCCTTCGCGCGGCTCGGGAACAGGACGCGCGGAGCCGTTGACCGTCTACGCGATCACGGACAGCGACCAGCAGGCGGCCACCTACGGCACGTACGCGCAGGTTTATGGGGATGTCGCCCGCATGGATTCGCTGCTTCACCTGGGCACGCTCCCCGAGGAGGAGTTCCAGGACTTCGTGCATGAACTGCGGCTGCGGATGCAGGAGGAGATGGCTGAACGCGAGCGGGAAGCCGAACGCCGCCGCGGGGAAGCAGGCTTCGCGGACGGATTCATTGAGACGCCGGATTACGCGGCGGCCGGCGCTACGGGGAGTGCTGGTGGGTCTGAGGCCGGCTTTCTTTTCCACCGCGATCCGGTGCGCGTGCAGGAAGGTCGACAGGCGTTCGTGCGACGCTGGGGCGAACGGCCGCTCGTCCCGGGATGGCGTAGGCGATCGTCCGTCGACGCATACGTGGCTGAGCTTCGTGCCAGCGCCGATACTGATGCCGACGTTGTCGAACAGGGTTTAATGGAGGAATTTGATGCAGCACTACCCATCATCGACGTCTCCGATGTGCCGCGAACCGAAGCGGCGCAGCAGGAGATGATGCGCCGCAGAGCGCTGGCCAGATACGAGCTTGGTAATGTCCTTTTCATATCGATGACCCGGCCGGATAGCGCCGCGGCGGTTTATCAGCTTGTGATTGATGAGGATGCAGATCTGCCCGTAGCCGGGCGCGCGTTTTATGCACTTGCCGAGCTGGAGCGATCCCGTGGCCGCACGGCTGATGCCAATAATCTCTACCGCATCGTGCTCGAACGGTATCCGGGTTCAGAGTTCGAGAACCGGGTGCGGGAGCAGTTGGGAATGGAAGTAGAAGTAGCGACAGATAGTCTCGCGCTCGCCCGATCGCGATTCGACGAGCTGATGAACCTGTGGCGCGAAGGCGATCACTCCACAGCTTTCTCGGGATTGATCGAGTTGTCGCTTGATATTGACGATGAGAACGTTTCGCCCGCTGCGCTGATGGCAGCGTCGCGGATCGGCATCGAATGGCTCCGGAGAGACAGCCTTGGGCTTGCAGATGCGCTTCCGGTCTCGGTGCCTGATGACAAGCTTACCGACGCCGGCTTTCTGATTGATGATCTCGATCCGGATACGCTCGGTGCCGATGCGGGGCGTAATGCTGTCGGGATCGGCTTTCATTCGCCGCTCCGGAATTCGCTCGTGATCCAACCGCGCGTTTTGGAGGATCCGGAGCCGGCTCGATCAGTCACGGTCGAACAACTTCTCACTCGTCTCGCCGATGTCTACTCGGCATCGCCGCTGGCTTCGCAGGCGCGGTCGATGCTTGAGGAAATCGAAGAGCGTAAGCCGAAACCTCAGGAAGAACTTTTGGCCGGCGCGAACGGTGCCATCATTGGTGTGGAAGTCGCCACTGATTCGATAGATGCTGCTGCACCTGAGGCAGCGTCCGATGAGATAGCTGAAGAATCGGACGATGCTGCTGAATCAGCGACGGAAAATCTGCCGGCCGACGTCGAGGAGCCCCAGGAGATGATGCAGGCGGAAATGCCGCCATCGGCTTCCGAGGGTATTTATTCGCTGCGCGGTAAGGGCGGTCTCGTTCCCGAAGCGGGCGGCTGGACGCTGCTCGTCGCGGAGGCACCATCACGAGAGGCTGCCGACGAGTACGCGGCGGCGCTTGACGAGGAGGGCTTTCGTACCCACGTGCTGCCGTCGGCTAGCGATTCTGAATCCTTCAACATCTTCGTCGGCCAGTTTCAGGCCGCCGGGTTGGCAGAAGCCGCACTTCGGACCAATCGCGAACACTTCCCCGAAGCCACATCCGTGGTACCCGTACCCTCCGTAGCAGATTCGCCGTGAAGTCGGCCTCAGCAGCATCCTGAGCCCGTCTGACGAAGCCGGGACAGGAACTATTGAGAGCGGGGGCGGGTTGGCGCTGCACTCGAATTACCAGCATTTTACGCGTGGACGGCTTGCCTGACGCCGCTCTTCAGGATCCCACCTGCGGTGCCGCGCAAGCCACATTTGTCGATGCCAATGGCGCAGAACGAGCGCAAAAATACACCCGATACTCCCCGCGGCAAGAATAGCGGAGGAGGCGCGCCGGAGCGCCGGCCGCGGTTCTCTGTGTGGATCTACCTGGCGATCTTCGTCGCCCTGATGGTCCACTTCTTCGTCTTTTGGAGTGGCGAGGAATCGAACACCGTCGAGTACAGCAACTTCCTCAATTACGTCGAAGAAGGCTTCGTCGAAGAGGTTGTAATTGTCAACGACTCCCGTATCGACGGCGAGTATGCCAGCGCGGCGGTCGATGCGGGGCACGTGACGACGGGGCGGCCACAGCCCGACATCCTCGGCAACACGCCCGACCAGCCATCGCGCAGCTTCACCACGACCAAGCCGTCAGATCATGATCTGACCGACTTCCTGCGCGATTATAACAATTCGGTGCGTGCCGCCGGTGAAGGACAAGAGGTCTCCTTCACGGCGCGTCAGGAAGAAAACTGGTTCGGCGGAGCGCTCATCTGGATACTGCCTTTCATCATTCTGATCGCGATCTGGGTATTTCTGCTTCGCCGCATGAGTCCCGGTTCACAGGTGCTCAATATCGGCAAGAACAAGGCTGTTTTGTTCGACGCGATGGACGAGCAGAAGCTCACGTTCAAAGACGTGGCAGGCCTGGACGAGGCCAAGGAGGAAGTCGTTGAAGTCGTCGAGTTCCTCAAGAGCCCGCAGCGTTTTACGAGACTGGGCGGAAAGCTGCCCAAAGGCGTCCTGCTCGTCGGGCCTCCGGGCACCGGTAAGACGATGATGGCGAAGGCCGTCGCGGGCGAAGCCGCCGTGCCGTTCTTCTCGCTCTCGGGATCGGACTTCGTGGAGATGTTCGTCGGCGTTGGCGCAGCGCGAGTGCGCGACCTCTTCAAGCAGGCGAAGGAGAAGGCACCATGCATCATCTTTATTGATGAGATCGATGCCGTCGGGCGGACGCGCGGGCGCGGGATGGTGATGGGCGGAAACGACGAGCGCGAGAACACGCTTAACCAGCTTCTCGTCGAGATGGACGGATTCAACTCCGACAAGGGCGTCATCATCATGGCGGCAACCAACCGTCCTGACGTGCTCGACTCGGCGCTGCTACGCCCCGGCCGCTTCGACCGGCAGATCATGATCGACAAGCCGGATCGCCATCAGCGGGCAGACATTTTTAATGTTCACACGCGCAATCTTACCGTAGCTGACAACGTCAGCATGGAAGTCCTCGCCAGCCAGACGCCGGGATTCGCCGGTGCGGAGATCGCCAACGTATGTAATGAAGCTGCGCTGATGGCCGCCCGCCTCGACAAGGACGCCATCGAGATGGAAGACTTTGAGCAGGCGATCGACCGTGTGATCGGGGGGCTCGAGAAGAAAAACAAGCTCATCTCTCCGGAGGAGCGCGAAATCATCGCCTATCACGAGGCCGGCCACGCGATTGCGGGCTGGTTCCTCGAGAACACGGATCCGGTCGTCAAGGTCAGCATCGTTCCGCGTGGTCTTGCCGCGCTTGGTTATGCACAGTACCTGCCGGAGGAGCGTTATCTCTACACGCGCGAGGCGCTGATCGACCGTATGACGATGGCCATCGGCGGCCGCGTTGCCGAGGAGATCATCTTCGGACGCATTTCCACCGGCGCGCAGAACGACCTCGAGCGCATCACGAAGATGGCCTATGCGATGGTCGTGGATTATGGCATGAGCGAGAATATCGGATACGTCAGCTTCAACGTCTCCGGCCGCGGAAACGACAATCCTGTTTTCGACAAGCCATACTCGGATGAGACGGCGCGGATGATCGACGTCGAAGTCAGAAACATCATCAATGAGGTTCGGCAGCGCGCTCGCGAGTTACTCCACGAGTATCGTGATCGCCTCGATGCGATGGCTTCAGCGCTACTCGAGAAAGAAGTCCTCGGGCCGCGCGAAATCGTGGAAATCCTTGGCGTACGCCCGCATGGTCAATATGTCGACTACCATCAGAACGGCAGCGGGCATGAAGAAAACGCGAACGACGAACTGACAAATCACAATCGCGTTTCGGAGCCTTCTGCTGGGGATGGAGCGTCCTCGGGAGAGGATGAGCCACCCGGCTGAGCGACCGTATCGCGAGGCAGCCCGGCAGAGGAGGCGGCGATCCAAGCGTCGCCTTTTTACTGAGAATCATCGCAATCGATCTATCGATATAGATCGCCGTTATAGTGGCGGGACGGGTGCGTTGCACCCACAATGCCCCTGATGAGGTGTGCGGGCCGTTCATCGTTTTTTAAACGGCGATTACTATGGAATGGCGCCACAACCTCGTATATTGACAAACTGTATTCACTGCGGCGGGCGCCGTTTGACAGTGAAAACGATAACGAATTGAGATCGAATCGTGCCGACTATTCAGCAACTGGTTCGCAAGGGACGACGTCCTGAGACGAAAGGTACCAAATCTGCGGCCCTGAAGGGTAACCCGCAGAAGCGCGGCGTATGTACGCGCGTATACACAACGACGCCGAAGAAGCCGAACTCTGCGCTGCGCAAGGTGGCCAAAGTTCGCCTGACCAACGGCATCGAGGTAATCGCCTACATCCCGGGCGAGGGTCACAATCTTCAGGAGCACTCGATCGTGTTGGTTCGCGGCGGCCGAGTCAAAGACCTCCCGGGCGTCAAGTACCACATCGTCCGCGGCGCGCTGGATACGGCAGGCGTACAGGATCGTCAGCAGGCGCGATCGAAGTACGGCGCCAAGCGCCCGCGGAAGTAAGCCGGTAGCGGTAAGCAAATTACGCTGTGCATAGCACGGCGTTTTCCGTCTTCATGATACAGTAGCGGTCGGCCCCGGTAATTGGCGGTCCGCTGCGATTTCAACAGCAGAGTATGCGTAGGAAAAGAGCTGATAAAATTACGGTCGCACCCGATCCGGTCTACAACGAGGAGCTCGTCTCGCGCTTCATCAACAGCGTGATGGTAGACGGCAAGAAGAGCACCGCGCAGAAACTCGTCTACGGCTGCTTCGACATTATCGAGGAGCGGGCTGAGGAGCCGGGTGTGGAAGTCTTCAAAAAGGCGGTTAACAATGTCGCGCCGCTCGTGGAGGTCCGCAGCCGCCGCGTAGGTGGTGCAACCTACCAGGTACCGATCGAGGTTCGCCCGGAGCGGCGTGTCGCTCTCGCCTTCCGTTGGATTATCCAGTACGCCCGCGCTCGCAACGACCGCAGCTTCACCACGCGGCTTGCCAACGAGCTTCAGGCAGCAGCCAACGGTGAAGGTGGTGCCGTCAAGAAGAAGGATGACACGCACCGAATGGCAGAATCAAACAAAGCATTTGCGCACTTCCGATTCTAATGGAAGTGTTTAACGCATAGCAGGTCGAAGAGATGGCAAACGAAACGAATTACTCGCTCGAGCGGACGCGAAATATCGGCATCATGGCCCACATCGATGCCGGCAAGACGACTACCACCGAGCGCATCCTCTACTACACCGGTCGCCTCCATCGCATGGGGGAGACCCACGAGGGTGGCGCTACGATGGACTGGATGGAGCAGGAGAAAGAGCGCGGCATCACGATCACCAGTGCAGCGACGACCTGTTATTGGGACGACCATCGCATCAACATCATTGATACGCCGGGGCACGTTGACTTCACTGTTGAAGTCGAGCGTTCGCTCCGTATTCTCGATGGTGCCATCGCGCTCTTCTGCGCCGTCGGAGGCGTCGAACCGCAGTCCGAGACGGTCTGGCGTCAGGCCAACAAGTATCACGTGCCACGCATTGCGTTCGTCAACAAGATGGACCGCACGGGCGCCGACTTCGTGAACGCGATCCAGATGATGAGGGACCGGCTGAAGGCGAATGCCGTTCCGGTTCAGATTCCGATCGGCGAAGGCGAGATGTTCCGCGGCGTCGTCGACCTGGTGCTCAACAAGGCGATCATCTGGGATGAGACGTCGCAGGGCGTATCCTTTGATGAGATCGAGGTCCCTGAGGATCTCCGGAAGGAGACGCGTCACTGGCGCATTAATCTCCTCGAGGCCGTCGCCGAGCACAATGACGAGCTGCTCATGAAGTACCTCGAAGGCGAGGAGATTACCGCCGAAGAGATTCGTGACACCGTTCGTAAAGCGACGCTTACGCTGGACATTACGCCCGTCTTTTGCGGCACCGCCTTTAAGAATAAAGGCGTTCAGCGGCTGCTCGACGGCGTGATCGACTATCTTCCGAACCCGCTCGACGTACCGGCCATTTCCGGCGTCCGTCCTCGTACGGACGATGTTGTCGAGCGCCACCCGGACGTCAATGATCCGTTCAGCGCGATCGCTTTCAAGATCATGACCGACCCCTACGTCGGAAAACTGACGTTTTTCCGGGTCTACAGTGGTCAGATCGAGAAGGGCTCGCAGGTCCTGAATGCGACGACGGAGAAGAAGGAGCGTATGGGTCGTCTTCTCTTCATGCATGCCAACTCGCGTGAGGATGTAGACATCGTGCGCGCCGGAGACATCGCGGCGGCCGTCGGCCTTAAAGATGTTCGGACGGGTGACACGCTCTGCGATCCGGACAAGCCGGTCGTACTCGAGCAGATGGACTTCCCCGAGCCGGTTATACGGATTGCGATTGAGCCGAAGACGAAGGCGGACAGCGATAAGCTTGGCGCCGGTCTTCAGAAGCTTGCCGAGGAGGATCCGACGTTCAAGGTGTCGACCGACGACGAAACCGGCCAGACGCTCATCGCCGGTATGGGGGAGCTTCACCTCGAGGTTATCGTCGATCGTCTGAAGCGCGAGTTTAAAGTCGAAGCCAACGTTGGAAAGCCGCAGGTGGCTTATCGCGAGGCTATCCGTTCCTCTTATGATGAGCACTACACCCACAAGAAGCAGTCGGGTGGTCGCGGTCAGTTTGCCGAAGTCTACATCGAGTTCAGCCCGAGCGAAGAGAGCACGGGTCTTGAGTTCGTCAATGAGATCGTCGGCGGCTCCATTCCGCGTGAGTTCATCCCGGCGATCGAGAAAGGCCTCAAGAGCGCACTCGACCAGGGTCCGCTGGCGGGCTATCCGGTCGAAGGCATCAAGGCGCGTCTGTATGACGGCAAGTTCCACGCGGTCGACTCGGATGCCGTATCCTTCGAAATCGCCGCGCGAATGGCGTTTCGTGAGGCAACGCGTCGTGCGAACCCGGTCATCATGGAGCCGGTCATGTCGGTCGAGGTCATCACACCCGAAGAGTACATGGGTGATGTGATTGGCGACCTCAACAGCCGTCGCGGGCGCATCCAGAGCATGGGCCAGCGCCAGGACGCGCAGGTTATAAAGGCCTTCGTTCCCCTGAGTGAGATGTTCGGTTACTCGACCGACATGCGATCGATCACGCAGGGACGAGCCATCTACTCGATGCAGTTTGAGGCCTACGAGGAAGTACCGAAGTCGATCGCCGAAGAGATTGTCAGCACGGCAACCGGTGCTGCGGCCTGAACTTCGACCGCGGAACCAGCGAACAGCTAAGAAACCCTAGAAAAGAGCATAGTCATGGCAAAGGAGACATTTCAGCGGAAGAAGCCGCACGTGAACATTGGCACGATCG
>CAZKDQ010000013.1:33673-41790 GCA_964551345.1 uncultured Rhodothermales bacterium | reverse complement strand
GACGCGCACCTCGGTGCCGCGGTCGCCGGGGGCTTTGTGGAAGGTGATCTCGCCCCGGTGTGATATCGCACCGCCGTCGATCGATCTCCACTCGATGCGTTCGTTTGGAATGTCAGCGGTGATCTCGGCCTTCCAGCTGATCGTTTTTCCTGCGGGTGCCTTCGTTCTCCACCGGGAACGGCGATCGTCGATCACCTCCACGTCCTCGAGATGGCTCATGAATGACGGCAGGTTGCTGAAATCCCGCCAGAAAGCATAGACCTCGTCGATCGGCTTTCGAATCGTGAGGGCGCGCGTGACATGGATGCCCGGATCTGCCGTACGCTGCTCGGCAAGCGCTTCGCTCGGCGTTCGCCCGAGCCGGACCGTGTTGAAGACGTCGAGAGCCGAGACGCCCGCCACGGCAACCGCAGCCGCGCCAAGGCGATCGAGATCCGCCTTCGGCGATGTTGTGGCCGCTCCAAGTAATGCCAGATCAAGAGCATCGCCGGCGATTCGGGATCCCATCGCGGCCGTAGCTGTGGGCCGCATCAGGATCGCGAGCCCATGTCCGATTTCGCGCACACCCATTGCCCGCATCACCATCCTGATGCGCGAAGTGCTTCGGATGCCGATCATCCGGGCAAGGCTGTCCGGCCTCAGAAGCTGCGCCGTGCCCAGTCCGATACTGAACCAGCCGATCGCCTTCGAAAGCCGGCGCGCTTTCCGTGCGCGCACCTTCATCTCATTCCCCATCACCATCCCCTCCATGTGCATGATCCGAGCAGCGCTTTGCACGAGGCTCGAACGGGGTGAGGTCCCGAGCGGGCGGGCGCGTTACGCGATGTTGCCAGGGCGGGTGCGCGGCGCCTTCAACGACATTATCTTCGGTGGAGGGTCCACACAGAGACTGATGAGCGATGGCCGACACGTTCGACTGCAGCAGAGAGTCAATCGAGAAGCTTTTGGCGTCACTGCGCCGGAATCAGTCTGGTTTGATCCTGGTGATGGCAGATGCCCGACATCGTGACGAGATCATCGAGCAGATTGGCGAGGGCCTGCAGCGGCCGATCCGGCGGATGGGTCCCGCGCAGAAGTACATCGGAGAGACCGAGAAGAACCTTGCCAGAGTCTTCGATCGTGCATCAGAGCGGGAGGCGATCCTCTTTTTCGATGAGGCCGACGCACTGTTCGGCAAGCGGACATCCGTTAAGGATTCGCATGATCGGTATGCGAATCAGGAAGTCGAGCATTTCATCAAACGACTCAGCGACTTGAACGGGCTGTGGCTTCTGGCCATCGACACCGATGTTTGCGTGCCTGACGGATTGCTCGAGGTTGCTCGTGCCGTGGTTCGGTGTTCGCGAGTGATCGGATGACTTAGTGATAGGATGACTCACGCGCGCGCGCGAGTGATCGTATGACTGGGTGACGACGCTGTTATCAATCGGTCTCGTCGGCTCCGACCATCGCGGGGCGCGTTGTCGGAGATCGATCAGCAACGAAAAGAGGGAGTCATGAGAAATACGAGGGAGATGCTGAACACGCATCCGAAGGCCGGATCGTTGAGTGATGCCGTTGCGAATTGCCTAGAGGCGTGCATGGATTGTGCCGCGGTCTGCACCGTCTGTGCCGACGCGTGTCTCGCCGAGGATATGGTGGCGGATCTGCGCCAGTGCATCCGCACTGATCTTGACTGCGCCGATGTCTGCATGACCTCCGCACGGCTTCTATCGCGGCGGACCGGCAGCAACGAAGCCGTCGTTCGTGCGCAGGTCGAGGCGATGCGCCTTGCGGTACGAGCGTGCGCCGACGAGTGCGAGCAGCATGCGGACATGCACGAGCACTGCCGGATCTGCGCCGAAGCCTGCCGCCGATGTGAGACGGCTTGCGACGCGCTGCTGGGTGACTTGGCAACCGCGTAATTCGCACATTTGATTGGTGAAGGGGAAGAAAAATGGCAACGAAGAGGCAGAAACCGATCGACGAACAGGTGATCGTGCTGACCGGCGCCACGAGCGGCATCGGTCTGGTCACGGCTCGTGAGGCGGCGCGGCAGGGAGCGCGCCTGGTGCTCGCAGCCCGCGGCGAAGAGGCGCTGCAGAAGCTTGTGGAAGAGATCGAGTTGGGCGGCGGCGAGGCGGCGTACGTCGCCGCGGATGTCGGCAAGGAGGAGGACGTTCGCATGATCTCGAGAAAGGCCATCGAGCACTTCGGCAGGTTTGACACCTGGGTAAACAATGCGGGTGTGTCGATTTATGGGCCGGTGATGGACGTCTCCATCGAGGATCATCGGAAGCTCTTCGAGACGAACTACTGGGGCTGCGTGTATGGATGCCGTGAGGCCGTCGATCATCTGCGTGAGCGTGGCGGCACCATCATCAACATCGGCAGCGTGCTGGGCGATCGATCGATTCCGCAGCAGGGACCGTATTCGGCATCCAAACACGCCCTCAAAGGCATTACGGAAGCTCTTCGGATGGAGGTCGAGGAGGAGGGGCTGCCAATCAACATCACTCTCATCAATCCGTCCGGCATCGCGACGCCTTACAACGATCACGCGAAGAACTACTTCGACGTACGGCCGATCAACCCACCGTTCATTTACGCCCCGGACGTCGTCGCCGAGGCCATCCTGTACTGCGCCGTACATCCGCGCCGGCAAGTCACAGTCGGGGCCGGCGGCCGGATTCTCGCAACGATGGGGCAGGTGTTTCCGGGTTTCACGGACGTCCTCATGAGGCGACGCATCACGCAACTGCAGAAGTCAGATGAGCCGCCGCGCAGCAATGGCGTGAATGGACTGTACGCCTCACGCGGCAATCTCGAAGAGCGCACCGACTATCCCTATCCCGTCGCTGAATCCAGTCTCTGGACGAAGGCGATGTTGCACCCGCGTCTTACGGCAGCCGCTCTGGTGGCCGCTGCTGTGGGCGTCGCCGGCCTCACCTCCATCGGTCGTAACGGCCGTTCGTGAAGTTGATCACACCGGCGCCTTGACGCCGGTGGCGCGTATCGCGACCTTCCGCTGCACCTCCCTCCGCACCGGAAACCGATCATGATGAACCGCCGCCGCTTCGTCCTCCTGAGCTCATCCGCCCTCGCGCTATCAGCCCTGCCCGTGTGGGCCGTTCCTCCGCGCCAAACGACCCACGTATTGCGCGGCGCGCTCGTCTTTGACGGAACCGGTTCGCCGCCGATCGAGGTCGACGTGGCGCTCGATGGAGATCGGATCGCAGGGGTCGGCCGGAATCTGGACGTCGGGCGGGTGCCCGAAACCGATTTACGCGGACTTGCGCTCGCGCCGGGATTCGTCGACATCCATTCGCACACCGACCTCAACCTGCTGATCAACTACCGCGCCGAGAGCAAGGTGCGGCAGGGCGTGACGACGGAGGTCGCGGGGCAGGATGGAAGCTCGATTGGGCCGTGGTCAGCCGACGCGCACGCTGCCCGCCGCAGCAGCTACCGGGAACGCTATGGCGTCGATCTGCCGTTTCGTGATCTCAAGGGTTTTTTTGATTGGATGGATGAGGAAGGCGCCGCCGTGAATGTGGCGAGCATGATCGGGCAGGGCACCATTCGCGGCTACGTTGTGGGGGAGGATGATCGGCCTGCGACGGACGAGGAGCTCGCACGGATGCGGCAGGAGGTGCAGCGGGCAATCGAAGCCGGTGCGTGCGGGATGTCGACCGGCCTCGAATACACGCCGGGCGCCTTCGCTACTACCGATGAAATCATCGAGCTAACGCGCGTTTTGCAGGGAAACGGGTTGCCCTACGCATCTCACATGAGGAACGAAGACGACCGACTGCTGGCGGCCGTCGAAGAGGCCATTCATATTGGACGGATGGCGGGCGTTCCCGTCGAGATCTCACACCTGAAGGCGCAAGGCGAGCGCAACTGGTGGAAGACCGATCCTGTTTTCGAAGTACTAGAGTCGGCGCGCGAAGCAGGCGTCGACGTCGCGTTCAACGTGTATCCCTACATCGCCTACAGCACCGGCCTCGCCAATCTCTTTCCGATCAGCGCGCGCGACGGTGGCACGGAGCGCTTTCTCGCGCGGCTTCGTGATCCGGATGAACGTGCACGCCTCGAGCCGGCCGTCCGTGCAAAGGTGGATCAGCTTGGAAGCTGGGATTCGGTGCAGGTGACGTCTACGGGATCCGACGAACTGGCATGGGCGCGTGGGAGACGTCTGGGTCAACTCGCAGCCGAGCGGGGCGAAGAACCGTTCGATCTGTTGGTGCGGCTCATCGTCGAGGATCGCAACCGGGCGGGAATGGTCGGCTTTGGAATGGATGAGGAGAACGTCGAGCGGAAGCTGGCGCATCCGCTGGCCACGATCTGCTCAGACGGCGGCGCGTTCGCGCCCTATGGCCCGCTATCAGAAGGTGTGCCGCATCCACGCACGTACGGCACGTTCCCACGGGTACTGGGTCAATACGTGCGCGAGCGCGGCATCATGCCGCTCGAGACAGCCATCCACAAAATGACGCAACTGCCGGCATCGCGCATCGGCCTCCACGATCGCGGCGTGATCCGTCCGGGGACGAAGGCCGATCTCGTGGCCTTCGATCCCGACACAGTGATCGACAACGCAACCTTTGAAGATCCCCATCAATATCCCGATGGCATCCCACACGTCTGGGTAAGCGGCGTGCCGGTCATTCAGGATGGCGAGCACACGGATGCACGACCCGGCCGCAGCGCACGGCCGCAGCGCGTGTGATCAGAGCGCTTCATCGTCGAGCGCAAGAATCTGTTGGAACTCCGTGGCCCGGGCAGGCTGGTCCCAGCGGTCGTACAGCTCCACCAGCCGCTCGAGCGTGATTCGGCGAAGCGCGGCCGGTCCGTCATGCGCGTCGAGTTGTTCTACCGTGCGAAGGAGGATGACGTCGGCCTCGGCATAGGCTTCCATCTTCATCAAGCATGCGCCGAGCATGCTCGCGACTTCGATTACCTGAGGATGACCCTCCGGTAGCGCCTCGCCGCGGATGGCCAGCGCCTGCTCGAGCACGGGCCGTGCATCTGCCGGACGTTCTTGCTTCATGTGGATGCGCGCGATCCCGATCATCGGGTCAGCAGTGTAGAGGTGTTGCTCGCCCAGGGCATCCGCATACAGCTTGCGCGCACGCTCCAGCGAATCAATAGCAGCCTCGAAGTCGCCCAGATCCTCCAGAAGGTTGCCTACGTTGTTGATGCTGCCGGCAACGAGCGGATGCGATTCGCCCAGCAAAGATCGGCGCATCCCGAGCGCTTCCTCCAGATATACCCGCGCCGCATCCAGATCGCCGCGATCATGCAGCAGGAGTCCGAGGCCGTTCAGCGTTGCGGCCGTGCTTGGATGTGCCTCACCGAAGAGCCGCCGCTTCATTTCGAGCGACTCGCGATAAGCGGTCTCGGCGCTGTCTCTATCGCCTTTCCTTCGGAGGATCATGCCGAGGTTGTTCAGCGACATCGCCAGATGTGGGTGGATCTCGCCCTGCACGCGCCGGCGAATGTTGATCGACTCGCGCAGCGCGGCCTCCGCCGCCACCCAGTCGGAGCGATCGCCCGCGATCAACCCGAGTACGTTCAGCGTGCCCGCTACGTCCGGATGATCATTGCCATGCACATCGCGCTGAAGGGCGAGTGCTTCCCGGAGCGTGGCTTCGGCGGCATGCTCATCGCCCTGTGTACGATAGGCGGCGCCGAGATAGCCGAGTGCAATTGCGACGTCCGCCTGCGGGCTGGATGGATCGCTGCGCAGCGTCTCGATCACCTCTTCGAGCAGGGTGATGGAATCTGCGTACCGGCCGTCGTATTGGTACACCGATCCGAGTTGCAGCCGGATATGTGCGGTGGAAGGATGTGATGCCCCGACCGCGGCGGCACGGACATCGTGGGCGTGCAGGAGAGTCGTCTCCGCGCGTTCGTAGTCGCCGAGGCGGCTGTAGATCTGTCCGATCACGCTCAGGAGTTCAGCCTGAACGTACGGCTGCTCCTCGAGCATCTGGGCCCGGTCGAGCCCGCGCTCGAGCAGCATTCGGGCTGTGAGGGCATCGCCGGCGGTCTCAGCCGGATCGCTGGCTCTGAAGAGATCCATCAGCAGCGTCGTGATTTGCTCGGAGCGGTCGGCTTCGAGTTCCGCCGCAGCAAGGGCAGCGCGCGTCCGCTCGCTTTGCTGTGTAACGGTGACGACGTACGCCGCAATCAGCGTGAGGATGATGACGGATGCAGCCACGCCATGGGAATGCCGCCGCGTAAATCTGCGCGCGCGGTACGTCCACGTTTGCGGGCGTGCCGTGATCGGCCGATGCTGAAGGTGCCGGCGAAGGTCCATCGCGAGCTGCTCGACCGATGCATACCGCTGCTCCGGCTCCTTGCGCAATGCCTTCAGGATGATCGTGTCGAGGTCGCCGCGGAGCCGATCAGCGGTCGAACCGCTGGTTCCAGCCTGTGACGGACGCACCGGCTCACCGTCGCAGATAGCTCGCTGGATCTCGGCAGGCGGGAGGCCTTCGGCGTCGAAGGGTCTTTGCTCGGTCAGGAGCTCGTAGAGCAGGACGCCAAGTTGATATACGTCGGTGGCCGTTGTGATAGGCAGACCGCGTACCTGCTCGGGTGCGGCATAGGCCGGCGTCATCGGATGGAGCCCGGTTCGGGTGCGAACGGCGGCTTCGTCATCGACGTCTGCGAGCAGTTTGGCGATGCCGAAGTCCAGAAGCTTCACCTCGCCCGAGCCCGTCACGAGGATGTTGGATGGCTTGAGATCTCGATGTACGATCAGCGAGCGATGTGCGTGCTGCACGGCTTCGCAAACATCCAGGAAGAGCTTGATTCGTTGCTCGACCGGCAGTTCGTGATGCTTCGAATACAAGTTGATCGCTTGCCCTTCCACATACGCCATGGCGAAGAAGGGCCGCCCGTCGTCAGTGATGCCGCCGTCGAGCAGTCGGGCGATGTTCGGGTGGTTGAGCGTCGCGAGGATCTGCCGCTCGGAGAGGAAACGGTCGAGTCGCTGGGTCGAGGCGAAGTCGCCACGCACGATCTTCAGTGCCACCTGCTGAGCGAACTGCCCGTCGGCCCGGCGCGCGAGGTAGACGCGGCCCATGCCACCGTCGCCTATCTCGCGGAGGATCTCATACGCGCCGATACGCTGCGCCTCATCGACAGATGACGAACTGGTCAGGCCCAGCGCCGAGAAGAGCGCCTCGTGTAACTCGTCGAGCGGACCCGGTGCCTCCGCCGCGGCGATTAGAGATCGAAGCTCAGCCGCTATCCGACCGTCTTCGTCTTCCAGATGATTCAGGAACTCCGCCTGTTCAGCGGGCTCGAGATTGAGAAGTGTGGTGAACGACTGCTTCAACCGGATCCAGCGCTCGGGTGTCATCGGATGTTCCATGGCACATAGGCGTCAGGCGGAGAGTTCGCGGTTGAGCCAGGCACGCGCCATGCTCCAGTCGCGCCCGACCGTCGCCACAGAGACGCCAAGCGCTTCGGCCGTCTCCTCAACGGTGAGCCCGCCGAAGAAGCGGCACTCGACCACACGCACCTGCCGCTCATCAATCGATTCGAGCCGCGAGAGCGCGTAATGGACGGCGATCAGGCGGGACAGGTCATAGTCCGCACGCACCTTCTCGGATTCAAGCGGCACCTTCAGGCGATCGCCGCCGCGTTTCAACGTACCACGCCGCGCGGCATAATCCACAAGCACATTCCGCATGACGCGCGAGGCGACGGCGAAGAAGTGCCGGCGCCCCTGCCAGTCGATCCGATCGAGGTCGACGAGTTCAAGGTAGGCTTCATGTACGAGTGCCGTAGCGCCGAAAGTGTGATCGGGCCGCTCCCGCTGCAAACGGCGGTATGCGATGCGCCTGAGCTCCTCGTAGACGATCGGGAGCAATTCATTGATCGCGTCCCCCTTGCCCGATGCATGGGCATTGAGCAGCCTCGTCACCTCTCCGCGGGCCATGGCTGTCCTCGGATGTTACCGGTCCAGATCGTAACGCTCCTGTGATCTGGCCGAGATTGATGAGCGATTCCGGAGCGCTCTGCGGCATAGGCTATCGAGGCAGCGGCGGATACGCCAAAGAAGCACTCGATTCACCGGCGCCGCACTTCTGTTCTTATGGGTGCCTCCCGCAAATGGTTCG
>CAZKDQ010000013.1:21105-33573 GCA_964551345.1 uncultured Rhodothermales bacterium | reverse complement strand
GCGATGATCGCCAAAGCGCGTGCCAATGCTCAAACCGCGGGAATGGCACATGTCGCAATCATCGAAGCGCGTGCGGATGATATCCCGCTTGAAGACGCTACGGCCGACGTTGTCACGAGCAACGGAGTCATCAACCTTGTGCCGAACAAACGCCGCGCCTTCTCCGAGATTCATCGCATCCTGAAGCCCGGCGGCCGCCTCCAAGTGGCCGACATCGTGTTATCGAAGCCCGTGTCCGAGAAGTCGCGATCCAATGCGCAGCTGTGGGCGGAGTGCATCGTCGGTGCCGAACCTGTGGAGCTATACCTGGAGATGGTCCGGACGGCGGGATTCGAGCAGGTAAGGGTCATCGATCAGTTTGACTATTTCGAGCGCAGCGCCAATGAGGGTACGAAGGCATCCGCCCGCGGACTTGGTGCCCACACCATCGTCATCAGCGCTTTGCGCCGGTGATAGCGAGCCTCACCAATTCCGATCAATCAACCATACACTACCATGCGTACAAGCAATCTGCTTCTTCTGTCGATCGCGATCATCCTTGCCGGCTGCGCGACAGACGCTGATTCTGATTCCAGACTGGAAGCCGAAGCATCGGCCATCCAGTCGGCGTCAATGCAGGAAACGGTGCACGATCCCGGTCATATCCTCTTTCAGAACGACAGCATCGAGTGGCAAAACGGCCCGGGCTCGTTTCAGGAGGGTTCGCAATTCGCCGTTCTCGAGGGTGATCCATCTGTGGAAGGCGTCTTTACGATGCGCATCCGAATGCCGGATGGCTTCGTAATCTCCCCGCACTTCCACCCGCAGCCCGAGCGCTTGACCGTGCTTGAGGGTACGTTCCTGCTCGGATCGGGTGATGCTTTTGTGCCCGACGAGGTGCAGCCTCTCCGAACGGGCGCCTACACGTCGATGCCGCCGGGGATGCGACACTTTGCGATCGCTGAAGGCGAGACGGTGATTCAGCTGACGTCAACCGGTCCGTGGGAGATCACCTACGTGAATGAGGCGGACGACCCTCGGCGTGCATCGCGGTGACAAGGAAGAACGTGACGCCTCCGTCGCAGCCGGTTTACAAGTAGTTCCAGGCTCACACCGTTGCATGCCTGAGGGCGAAGATTTACCGTATGCGGAACGTCGACCTAAACCACCGCACACATGGCGAACACAATCCCCGAAGGATATCACACCCTCACGCCCTACCTGACGGTTCACGATGCCCGCGCCGCGATCGATTTCTACAGAGCCGCCTTTGGTGCGGAGGAGGTCATGCGGATGGACGAGCCGAGCGGCAAGATCATGCACGCCGAGATCAAAATCGGCGACTCGCACCTGATGCTGGCAGACGAGTTTCCGGAGTGGGGAAACAAGAGCCCGCGGACGATCGGGGACACCGGCTCGAGCCTGATGCTCTATGTCGATGATGTGGATGCCGTCTTCGCACGCGCGATCGAGGCGGGTGCCACCGAGCGCATAGCTGTGGAAGACCACTTCTACGGCGACCGCTCCGGCCAGGTTGAGGATCCGTTCGGCCACCGCTGGTCGATCTCGACGACTGTGGAGGAAGTCTCGCCTGACGAGATGGAGAGGCGGCTCAAGGAGTGGCAGCAGACGTAGACCGTCTGACACAATCCGCACAAAACACGAAGCGCCGAGCCTAACATCGAGGCCCGGCGCTTTGTATTTGATTGGCACTTAAAGCGCGGTCAGCGTCAGATGTTCATCGGCTCGCCGATGGCCACGCGCGTCGCCTCCATCACAGCCTCGGAGAGCGTCGGGTGCGGATGGATCGCTTCGATGATTTCGTGCGCCGTGGTTTCCAGCACGCGTGCAGTCACGACTTCCGCGATGAGCTCCGTGGCATCCCGCCCGATGATGTGGCAGCCGAGAAGCTCGCCGTACTTGGCGTCGTAGAGGATCTTGACGAAGCCCTCGCCGTGGCCCAGTGCCGCGGCCTTTCCGGATGCGCTGAAGGGGAATTTGCCCACCTGGATGTCGTAACCCGCTTCCTTCGCCCCCTTCTCAGTGTAGCCGACTGATGCTATCTGCGGCTGGCAATAGGTTGCGCCGGGGATGTTCTTCTTGTCCATCGGCTGGACGTTCTTGCCGGCGATCTTCTCGATGCAGATGATGCCCTCGTGGCTGGCCTTGTGCGCGAGCCAAGGTGCACCGGCTACGTCGCCGATGGCGTAGATCCCCTCGACGTTCGTGCGGTTGAACTCATCCGTGACGATCGAGCCTTTCTCGACCTTGACGCCCAGTTCCTCGAGTCCGAGATCCTCGATGTTGCCCGTCACGCCAACGGCCGAGAGCACCTGATCCGCCTCGATCACTTCCCCGCCCTTCTTCGTCTTGACGTGCACCTTGAGCGTCTTGCCCTTTGTGTCGACTTTCTGGACCTCGGCGCTGGTCATCGTCTTGATGCCCTGCTTTTTGAACGAGCGCGCAAGCTCCTTCGAAACGTCCTCATCCTCAACCGGCACGAGGCGGTCCATCAGCTCGACGACCGTGACGTCCGTGCCCATATTGTGGTAGAAGTAGGCAAACTCGACGCCGATGGCACCTGCGCCGCAGATCACGAGCCGCTTGGGCGCCTTCTTCTGGAGCATCGCCTCGCGGTAGGTGATGATCTTCTTGCCGTCGACCGGCAGCGGCGGGATCTCACGCGCCCGAGCACCGGTGGCGATGATGATGTGCTTTGCCTGGACCTCCTGCTTTTCGCCGATCTTCTTGCCGTCCATGTCCTCCGACGGCTCGACGGCGATCTTGCCCTTGCCGGTGAGCTTACCGCGTCCGTAGATGACGTCGATCTTGTTCTTCTTCATCAAGTACTCGACGCCCTTGTTCATCTTGTCCGCAACGCCACGGCTGCGCTGGATGACCTTATCGAACTTGACCTTGATGTTTCCTTCGAGCTCCAGCCCATAGTCGCCCAGCTGGTTCGTCTCCTCACGCACTTCAGCGCTCTTGAGCAACGCCTTGGTCGGGATGCAACCGATGTTGAGGCAGACACCGCCGAGCTTGTTCTTCTCGATGACGGCGGTCTTGAGTCCGAGCTGCGTCGCGCGGATAGCCGTCTCGTAACCACCCGGTCCGGTTCCGAGAATGACGACATCGTACTGGGCGTTCTTGGCCATGGTCTATCGCAAATTTGATGATTGGGCTCCGGCAGACAGCGTGGGAAAATAGTCTCGCGGGCGCGACGTTACCAATCGGCGGGCTCAGGACGGGGAAAAGCTTGTGTGAAAACAGGCACTCAGGATGATCCCTTCGCGGGCAAGACCGCAGTGACCGTCGTGCTCCGCAGTGATTCGCGTGCTCGTTTCACAGCCACCTCGGCTCGTCGTTACCTTGTGGGACCGACGTGAATCTCGACCCGCACATCCATCATGAAGAACTTCGCCTTCCACAATCCCACAAAAATATTCTTCGGGAAGGGCCAGATCGCCCGGCTTTCGCACGCCGTTCCGGACGATGCCGTCGTCTTGCTCCTCTACGGCGGTGGCAGCATCAAGCGAAATGGCGTGTACGAGCAGGTGATGGAGGCGCTGGGTGAACGGCAGGTCGTTGAGTTCGGCGGGATCGCGGCCAATCCAACCTACGAGACGTTACTGGAGGCAGTGGATGTGACACGGCGCGATCGAACGACTTTCCTGCTGTCGGTTGGTGGTGGCTCTGTGCTCGATGGGACAAAGTTCATCGCGGCGGCAGCACTCTACAACGGCGATCCATGGGATCTGGTGGTGAAGCGGGCGCGCATCCGGAAGGCGCTTCCGATCGGCTCGGTCATGACGCTTCCCGCGACCGGATCCGAGATGAACGGCAGCGCGGTCATCAGCCGGAACGAACCGAAGGCGAAGCTCGGGTTCTTCAGCCCGCACATCTACCCGACGTTCTCTATACTCGATCCGGAGACGACGTACTCGCTCCCAAAGCGGCAACTCGCCAATGGCATCATCGATGCCTTCGGCCACGTGCTCGAGCAGTACCTCACCTATCCTGCCAATGCACTGCTTCAGGATCGATTCGCCGAAGGCATTCTTCTGTCGCTGATCGAGGTTGCGCCGCGTGTGCTGGACGAGCGCGATGATTACGACAGCCGCGCGACCTTCATGTGGTGCGCCACGCTCGCGCTAAACGGTCTGATCGGTGCCGGCGCGGTGCAGGACTGGTCGACGCATGCCATTGCCCATGAACTGACCGCATTGTACGGGATCGATCATGCTCGCACCATCGCTGCTGTGCTCCCGAGTCTGATCGATGTGCAGCGCGAGGTTAAGCGCGAGAAGCTACTCCAGTACGCGGAAAGGGTCTGGGGGATTGATGATGATGCACGAGTTGATGCAGCGATCCGGCGCACGGCGCATTTCTTTGATGATCTCGGTGCGCCGTCGAATCTGAAAGCCTATCGGGGTATCGATGGCGATGCGCCGTCACGGATCGCGCAGCGTCTGGCGGCGCGCGGCGTGCTGCCGATGGGGGAGCGGCAGGATATGGACGAGGCGCGCGTTACCCGGATTCTGGAGGCGAGCCTGGGCGGGAGAGTGATCGGATGACTTAGTGATAGGATGACTCGCGCACGCGCGCGCGAGTGATCGGATGACTTAGTCATCGTATGACTGCCCCCCCTGAGCCAATCGATCGCTCACGTACTCGATCTGTGTCTTACCGTGCGGCTTCGGCTGTCCATCCTCGCCGAGGCTCACGAACACGATGCTGTCGATCGAAATGATAGACTCATGCGTCCGCTTGTTACGGACCTCGCAGCGAAGCGTGAGCGATGTCCGCCCGAACTTGACGACACCGATCCCGATCTCAACGATGTCCCCCGGTTCGGCGGAGCTCCGGAAGTCGATGGCGGAGATAAATTTCGTGACGACCTTCGGATTCTCGAGCTGGATGATCGCATAAAGCGCCGCCTCCTCATCGATCCACTGCAGGAGCCGCCCTCCAAAGAGGGTTCCATTCGGATTCAGGTCTTCAGGCTTGATCCACTTGCGGGTATGGAAGCGCATGGTAATAAATGGCTCAAATTGCTGGCGGCAACGTTAAGCGGCCTCCGACTCGTGGATTCCGCTCGTGGCGTCGTGGATGTTGAGCGCATGAGCGCGGACGCGACGATAGTCGGTAAGTAAATCCGTAAAGATGAGGCTGAGCTTCGGGTGGATGGGGCTGGTGGTCATCCGTTGCAGGTGCTCGTCACGCAACTGCTTGACGTACGCCGTGATGCCCTTATTCATCCGCTGCGCTTCTTCCTCGCTCATAGGTTTTCTGCTCTCGTACGCTTCCGTTGCCTTGCGCACGAACTCTCCTACCAGTCGATGAAGCTCCAGAAGCTCGAGTTGCTGCTCGTGTGGAAGCTGGAGTTCATTGTCGCGCAGCTTGAGTTTCCCTTTCAGCAGACTCGCGAGCCTATCAGCCATCGATTCATACTCGTGAGCAAGGCGGAGCTGGCGCTGGCCCTCCGTCGCAACGGAGTGGGGCACACGGGAGTCGAGGATGTCCGTGAGGAATTCAACGATCTCCTGGTAGACGTTGTCCAGGACTTCCTCGCGCCGGAAGATCTTCTGGATCAGTTCCTCATCATATGAATCTCCGTAGCCAAGCTCGTCCAGCCATTCGATCATCTTGAGGGCGCCCTCGCCCATGAAGATGAGTTCGCCTCGACTCTGCTCCACTCCAAGCACGGGCGCGTCGACGGTCGCGGCATCAAGCCGCTGGAGACGCGCCACCTCCTTGACCTCTCGATCCGGCACGATGCGCTCGAGCAGGCGCGCGAATGTCTGCACAAACGGCAGGAATATCAGCGTATTGACTACATTGAAACCCGTGTGCGTAAGCGCGATCCCCCCCGTAATAACCGCCGCATACGTTGCCGGGCTGGGCGCCGTCGCCAACGTCATCGTCAGCGGATCGGACCCGTGCACCGCAGTGACGACGCCCGCAACGAGTCTGATATAAACCCCGAAGATCGCCGTGATCCACAGCACGCCGATCACATTGAACAACACGTGCGCATAGGCTGCCCGTTTCGCGTTGACCGTCGCGCCGAAGGAGGCGAAGATCACCGTGATGGTCGTGCCGACGTTCTCGCCCAGCACAAGCGCTGCGGCGGTGGGAAATGGGATGACACCTGTTGCAGCCAGCCCGATCGTGATGCCAAGAGTTGCACTACTGCTCTGAACCATCAAGGTCAGCACGCACCCGACGAGGACGCAAAGCAGCACGCCGACGTAGGTGCTCGCATCGAACCAGGCGAAGGCTTCGACGAACATAGGCACGTCTTTCATCGGCGCGAAGCCGTCCTTCATCAGCTCGAGGCCAAAGAAGACCATCCCTAGTCCCATGAGCGCCATCGCAATATATCGCGGACGCTCCCGTCTCAGGAACAGATAGCCGAGTGCCGCCACGCCAAGTATCGGTAACCCGTACTTGCCGATGTTCAAGACAAGGAGCCAACCGGTGATCGTGGTGCCGATGTTGGCACCCATGATGACGCCGATGGCCTGATGCAACTGCATGAGACCCGCATTGGCCAGCCCCACGATGATGACTGTGGTGACGCTCGACGATTGCACGAGCATCGTGACGAGCGTCCCGGTGGCGGCAGCCATGAACCGGTTATTCGTCACCAGGCTGATCATCCGCCGCAGCGACTGCCCGGCGACAGCCTGCATACCTTCGGACATGAACTTCATGCCCAGCATGAACAGGCCGAGACCGCCTATGACGGCCATTCCCATGGACAGGGCGAGCGTCCAGACGTCAGTCACGGGCACAGAACGGGTTGAGAAAGCATCAGCAGATGCGTGTGGTGGCAAGACGCGGCCGAAAGTAGCCCGAAGATCCGACTGAGGCAAAACTCCGCTCGTACATCCACCGAATCTTGGTTGCGGCAGACACATCCAACGTGCCTGCAGAAATCAGGATGAGCGTGAGGTGCTAACGTCATCGACGGCTCATAACACAAAGCGCGGATGCTCGACAGTGAGCACCCGCGCCGTTAGCCCCAAATGGAATTCGCGAACTACTTTTTGGCCTTGACGACCTCACGATCCGCTTCAGCTTTCGCCTTTTTCTGCTTCACGGCGTCTTCCCGAGCCTGTTTCTGATTGGCCTGCTTCTTCGTCGCCTTCGGAGATTTGTCGCCCATCGTGATGCACCTCTGGATTCATCATTGCGCCGCCAGGGAAGTCGGGAATCCCCCGACCCCGCCTCATGGAGACCGGCATGGCGGAAGGTAGATGCGTGCCCGTCATCGGGCAACCCCCTGATCCCACAAAATCAACATGTTACGAACGTGGCAGCTCAGCGGAGGCTTAGCGTCAATCCGACGTTGAAGGAAGGATACTCGGCAAGCGTATACTCGCCGCGCACACCGATGACCGCAAGGTTGAACCGTACGCCAACGAACGATCGAAGCAGATTCTCTCCGGCAATCGAAATGTCGATCGGATTCTCGATGGTGGTGCTTCCGCCCGGCGTCTGCACCTCATACGTGCCGAGCATCTCAAGTGATGAGGAAGACCGTTCGATTCCAACGCCTCCGTAGAGCGATATGATGGCAAGCGAACGGCCGGCGAGGAGGGCGGCAGAGTACGTATGCGTCCGCCAGCTTAATTCCTGATCCGCAAGTTGGGGGGCATCAAGTACGGCTGAAAGGCCAAGTGAGGAGTATCCGGCCTGAACAGAGAAATGAAGTGGAAGAAGCGCTCCTCCTGGAATCCACTGGTTGAGGCCGTGCTGGACGGCCACGCCCCACGAGTGCACGCTTCCGTAGGATCCCAGCTCCAGTGTCGGAATCGCCCGCGCCATAATTGAGGTCGCGCCGCCTAGGCCGATGCCCGCCTGCAGCACCGGCACAGGGACGAGCGAGAGGCCGGCGCCACCGGGCATGGTGAAGGTCGTCGATTGCTGTCCGTTGCCCACACGGAATCGATACGTTTCATCGCCCCTCGACCCAGCGGCCGTCGGCGTTTGACCGATCTCCGGATTCAGAAGCTCAAGCGCCTGAAGCTCACCACTCGCGATGCTGAAGCCGCGATCGCTGGAGGGCACCATCGCCACGCCCGCGTGCAGGCTGACGTGAAAACCGAGCGTGGAATGGGAGCGCGCGGAGTGCGTCCAGCCTGAGCCAACTGCAGCTCCAAAACCGGCTCCGAGCGGCTTCATGTAACGCGTCAACAGTAGCTCAGCGTCGTCGACGCTGCCGGCGATGATCCTGTTGATTTCGTCGAGCTGCGCGTTCGCCGGTAATGCGAATGCAAGAAGAAGGAGAGTCAGGAGGATGATTCGCCGCATGATGCAGGTCAAAAAATGGACGTACGTGAAGGTTGCATTATCGGCTGATCGCGGCAAAGGATAATTTCAATCTATTCGATGCAGTGGGTGATGTGAGGATGCCACGAAGGCGCAACAGAGTGCTGCACGTTTCGTTTGTAAGCGATTGCCTTAGCGCTTCGGCACATCGATGGTTCATTCTGGAGGTTTTATGACACGACTCAGGCTGCTGGTTCAACGGACCACATCACCGGCTGGGCGTCGCCCTGCGTGGGAGAGGTGGCTCCAGTTGATGGGCGGCATTGCCATCTTCGGGCTCGCGGTGCCGCTGATGATCCGGAGCGGCCTAGGGCTTGGTCCGTGGGACGCCTTCCACTACGGCCTGCACCGCCTCACGGGGATGAGCGTCGGCCTCGCCATCATCCTGGTTGGCATCGTCATCGTCGGCGCGACGTATCTCATCAAGGTGCGCCCCGGCCCCGGCACCATTGTCAACATGATCCTGATCGGCGTTTTCGCAGATATCGCGATGCTATTCATTCCCGCCGCCGGTTCATGGATTTCAGCCGCACTCATGTTCGGGGCAGGCGTATTCCTGACCGCCTTCGCCACCGGCATGTACATCGGCGCGGGTCTCGGCAAAGGCCCGCGCGACGGCCTCATGATCGGCATCAGCCAGATGACCGGCTGGAAGGTCGGGCACGTTCGAACCGGGATCGAGATTGCGGTTCTGGGGATCGGATGGGCGATGGGCGGTATCGTCGGCATCGGCACGATCATTTTCGCCCTCTCGATCGGACCGGCAACGCAGTGGAGCATGAAACTCTTCGGGATGTCCGACACGGGCGCCACACGCGAGGAGCAGGAGAAGGCGATCGCCGAAGCGCAACTCGGCCGGGCCGCCTGAATCATCATCGCATCGATCGATGCAATGGCGTAGCTTCCATCCGAAGCTCAAATTCAGTTATCGATAACGAATCTATTCAGGATGGACCAGCTTGCGCCAGAAATCGCCGAGCGCGTCAATACGTGGCTCGATGGTGATTTTGATGATGATACGAAGCAGGAGATCCGATCGATCATTGCCGAAGAGGATTGGAAGGAACTCACAGATGCTTTCTATCGCGATCTGGAGTTCGGAACCGGTGGGCTTCGCGGCATCATGGGAGCCGGCACCAACCGTATCAACCGCTACACGCTGGCGATGGCCACGCAGGGGTTGAGCAACTACCTGCGGAAGATCTACCCCGGCGAGCAGGTGCGCGTGGCGATCGCTCATGACAACCGCAACAACGCGTCCACTTATGCGCGCGTTGTGGCCAACGTCTTTGCCGCCAACGATATCCATGTCTACTTCTTCGACGGCATGCGCCCCACGCCCGAGCTCTCATTCGCCATTCGAGAGCTCGGCTGTCACAGTGGCGTGATGCTCACTGCCTCCCACAATCCCAAAGAGTACAGTGGCTACAAAGCCTACTGGCGGGACGGCGGACAGGTGATCGCACCGCATGATCGCAAGATCATCGAGGAAGTCGGAAAGGTTCGAGGCATCAGCGACGTGCGATTCGACGGGTCCGAGGAGCGCATCGAGATGGTGGGAGAGGAGCTCGATCGGAAGTATATCCAGAAGCTGACGGAGGTTTGCGTGAGTCCGGAGGCCATCGAGCGCCAGTCGGACATGCGCATCGTCTTCTCGCCGATTCACGGCGCCGGCCTGGCCGCCGTTCCGCAGACGCTCGAAGCGTTCGGCTTCAAGAACGTCACGCTCGTCGAGGAGCAGTGCACGCCGGACGGCAACTTCCCGACCGTGGTCTATCCCAACCCGGAAGAGGAGGAGGCGATGACGCTCGCGATCAAAAAGGCGCGGGAGGTTGACGCCGAGCTCATCATGGCCACCGACCCGGACGCGGATCGCGTGGGCATCGCCGTAAAAGACGATCGCGGCGACTACATCCTGCTCAACGGCAACCAAACGGGATGCCTGCTCATCAACTATCTGCTCGAGCGCTGGCAGGCACTCGGCCGTCTCACGGGCAAAGAGTACATCGTCAAGACGATCGTAACATCGTACCTGATGGATCGCCTCGCCGAGGCGCGCGGCGTCGATTGCTACAACGTCTTGACGGGCTTCAAATACATCGGCGCGCTGATGACGGAGCTCGAGGATGAGAAAACGTTCATCGCGGGTGGCGAGGAGAGCTACGGCTATCTCGTCGGAGATCATGCGCGCGATAAGGATGCCGTCGTTTCGTGCGCCTCGATCGCGGAGATGACCGCCTACTACAGAGATCAGGGCCGGTCGCTGTATGAGGCGATGATCGACATGTATGTAGAGTTTGGATTCTACCGCGAGAAGCTCATTTCCCTCACAAAGAAGGGGAAAGAGGGAGCCGAGGAGATTGCGGCGATGATGGAGCGCTTTCGGAAGCAGCCGCCGAGAGAGCTTGGCGGATCGGTTGTGGCGCGGGTCCTGGATTACCAGGCGAGGATCGAGGTCGATGCCCGAACCGGAGACGCCAAAGCGATCGAGCTGCCGAAGTCGAACGTGCTTCAACTGGTGATGGAGGACGGCAGCATTGTCTCCGCGCGCCCCTCAGGTACCGAGCCGAAGATCAAGTTCTACTGCGCGACGACCGGATCGCTCGAGGATCGGACGCGATATCGCGAGACAAGCGCCGAGCTCGATGCCAGGATCGACCGGATGATTGGTGATCTCGGCATCACGTAACAAGCCGGTGCCGCGGCGCGTGCGCGAGAACCGTCGAGCCGATCTTCCATAACTCGTTCGAAATTATGCCCAGAATAGCCACAGCGGTTACGGATATGCGATTCCCCATCATTCTCTCGAGCCTTCTCGTACTCCTTCTCGCGATGCCTGCGCAGGCACAGATCCCCGGCATTTCCGTCGGGCTCGCCGGCGGACCGACTTTCCCGACAGGTGATCTCGGGGATGTCGCGGACGCGGGCTTCCACGTGCAGGGCGTCGCGGAGTTGTCACTGCCGCTGCTCCCGATAGGCATTCGTGCGAACGCCGACTTCCACCAGATGTCGACGCTGGCAGACGGCAACAGCCGTCAGCTTTTTGTGAATGTTAACGGTGTGGTGAGCGTGCCGATCGTTCCGCTTCTGCTCAAAGGCTATTTGACCGGCGGACCGGGCATCTATCATAGCCGGTTCAGTTCGGATGCACCCGGTTTCGGCGATGCCAATGAGACCAATCCCGGTGTGAATGTCGGTGCGGGCGTCCAGCTCGGGCTCGTACTTGTCGATCTGTTTCTCGAGGCGCGTTATCACCATGTTCTTGGTGGAGACGGCTCTCCGACCTTCGTGCCCGTCACGTTCGGCATCATGTTCTGATGTGCGAGAGATAACTTTCTGGGGATCACCTTACCATCATCGGCTGAGATGATGCACCGCGCCCTTCCTTCAGCATTGCTGCTGTTGATCCTCGCCGCAGGTTGCGGGCCCGTTCGATTCATCAGCGACTATGATGAGGAGACGGATCGGCGGACGACGGAGCTGCATCGGCATCTGGAGGAGGTGCTCACGGCAATCGAGGAGGAGACGCTGAGTGCATCGCAACAGCTTTTCTGGGAGCATGCTTACCCCAGGTTGCTCGTCGATCTACGCGCGCTGAAGCTTCGCGCGGCATCGCGGCCGATGAATGAACTGCAGGTCGCACAGTTTGAGGAACTCGAGGCGCAGCTCAGGCTCTTCGCTGAGACGTATCGCGAAGGTATCGCATCGGAGGAGGTGCCGCTGTTTAGGCGCGGCTTCGACCAGACGTTCCGCGCCATCCTGACGCTCGAGCTTGCGAAGAAGCGAGGCGATACATAACCAAAGGGAGGCGTTGGCAACCATGGCGCTCGATGTATCACAACTCCTTCCTGCCATGGTGGATGCTGCGCGTGGCGCACTGGCGGAGGACTGGCCCGAGGCCCGCGCCTACGCCGAAAGCGAGCTGCGCAAGTTCGCGGAAACACTGGATATGATCGCGCGCCTGACGACCGACGGCACCATGACTCCCGAGCGGGCGCGCTCGCACATCGAGTTTCAGAAGCACAGCATGCGAGCGGTACTGCTCACGCTCGAGGGGCTCGGCCTGCTCGCAGTTGAGAATGCTGTCAATGCAGCCCTCGATGTCGTCCGGGATACGGTCAACACTGCGCTTGGCTTCCGCCTGCTCTGATC
>CAZKDQ010000013.1:13576-21005 GCA_964551345.1 uncultured Rhodothermales bacterium | reverse complement strand
GGAGGCAGGCATGAGCGGAACGGTTGGAGACTTCATCGTCGAGCGGCTCCACGAATGGGGCATCAGGCGCATCTACGGTTATCCGGGCGACGGCATCAATGGATTGATGGGTGCGCTGCGTCGTGCGGAGGACAAGGTCCGATTCATCCAGACGCGGCACGAAGAGGAAGCCGCCTTCATGGCATGCGCCCACGCCAAGTGGACCGACGAAGTCGGCGTCTGCCTCGCCACCTCGGGTCCCGGCGCCATCCACATCCTCAACGGTCTCTACGACGCGAAGAAGGACCACATGCCTGTGGTCGCCATCGTCGGGCAGCAGGCGCGCACGGCCATCGGCAGCAATTATCAGCAGGAGGTGGACCTCGTCTCGCTGTTCAAGGACGTCGCAGGCGAGTACGTCCATAGCGTCTCGACACCGGCGCAGACTCGGCATGTCATCGATCAGGCAGTGCGGATTGCGAAGGCGCGGCGAGCCATCACCTGCGTCATCGTGCCCAATGATCTTCAGGAGGAAGACATGACCGATCCGCCGCGCCAGCACGGATCGGTTTTCTCGGGCGTCGGCATATCGCATCCACGTGTCGTTCCGCGTGATGAGGACCTGCGCCGGGCTGCTGATGTGCTCAACGCCGGAAAGCGCGTGGCGATGCTCGTTGGCGCGGGCGTCAAACATGCGGTCGACGAGGTGCTCGAAGTCTCGGACGTAATGGGAGCGGGCATCGCGAAGGCGCTGCTCGCCAAGATGATGGTGCCGGACGACCTGCCGCACGTTACCGGTGCGATCGGTCTGCTCGGCACGGAGCCGAGCTGGAACATGATGCAGGAATGCGACACGCTGCTGATGATCGGCAGCAGCTTCCCATACTCGGAGTTCCTGCCGAAGGAAGGCCAGGCGCGCGGTGTCCAGATCGATCTCGAGGCACGCAACCTCGGCGTCCGTTATCCGATGGAGATCAACCTCGTGGGCGATGCCGGTGAAACGCTTCGCGCGCTGATGCCGATGCTCGAGCGAAAGACGGATCGCTCATGGCGCGAGAAAATCGAGAACGACGTCAGCGAGTGGTGGAACGTGGTCGAGGCGCGATCGATGAACAGCGCCGAGCCTATCAACCCGCAGCGCGTGTTCTGGGAGCTGTCGAAGCGATTGCCGAACAACGCGATACTCACGGCCGACTCCGGCTCTTCCGCCAACTGGTACGCGCGCCAGCTCAAAGCTCGACGCGGCATGATGGGCTCGCTTTCCGGCGGGCTCGCCACGATGTGTCCCGGCGTTCCCTACGCAACGACGGCGAAGTTCTGTCATCCGGAGCGGCCGGTGGTGGCGCTGGTCGGCGACGGCGCGATGCAGATGCTCGGCAACAACGCGCTGATCACTGTTTCGAAGTACTGGAAGGAGTGGTCGAACCCGCAGCTCATCGTCCTCGTGGTCAACAACCGCGACCTCAATCAGGTCACGTGGGAGCAGCGGGTGATGGAGGGCGATCCGATGTTCGAGGCGTCGCAGCTCATCCCTGACTTCAACTACGACGAGTATGCGAAGGAGCTCGGGCTCGTCGGGTTGAGAATGGAGACCGAGGACGACGTGGAACGGGTGTGGGATGAGGCGCTGGCGGCTCGCCGGCCCGTCGTCATCAATGCCTATACCGATCCGAACGTGCCGCCGCTTCCTCCTCATATCTCGTTCGAGCAGGCGCGCAGCTTCCTCGCTTCCATCGTCAAAGGAGATTCGGGAGCGAAAAGCATGGTCAAGCAGTCGGTCAAGGGCATGGCATCGAAATATCGGGAGAAGGTGTCGTCGGCGAAGTCGGACTAACCGCCTCTTCTTGTACCGACCTTGTATCATCGGTCGCTTCAATACGAGGCTGAGTCGGCACCTTCCTATTTTCGGCCGTGCGCGTGGATTTCGCGCCTTCACCCGCAGCCGCCAACGACGTCTCCGCCTCATGACACGCAGAAAGCTCCTGACAGCAATCGCCGCTGCCGGTGGTGTCGGAATCGCCGGCGTCGTCGGCGTGCCGGCTGTAATGACGGCGCTCTCGCCGGCCATAGTAGATCGGCAGCGTGAGGTCTGGCGCCCGATCGGCGCGCTCGACGAGTTTCCGGTCGGTGAGGTGCGGAAGGCCATCGTGGACGTCCCGCGCGGCGACTGGTCGCGCAGTCTGCGCGAGAAAGGCGTCTTCGTCTGGCATTCCGAAACCGAAGGCATCGTCGTCTACTCGCGCGACTGCACCGATCTCGGCTGCCCCATCACGCACGATGCGGGCAATAACTGGTTCTTCTGCCCCTGCCACGGCGGCATCTTCTCGACCGACGGCCAGCCGCAGGCAGGGCCCCCGAATATACCCCTGTACCGTTACGCGAACCGCATCCGAGACGGCATCCTGGAGATCGACCTGCGCTCGCTGCCCCCGATGACCTGAACGCGGCGCAGCACCTTCATCACCCTCAATCACCCACCGCCCGACATCGTGCAGCGATGGAGCCAGTGGATTGCTGATCGCTTCGGCTTCGGGCCGATCCAGCGCACCATGCTGGACCGGCGCGTGCCCGCGCTGCCCTGGTACCATGGCGATGGCTTCACGCTGATGGTGCTCCTGAGCATTCTCGTCCTGACGGGAATGTTCATGACGCTGACGTACTCGCCGACGCCCGATGCGGCTTACGAAAGCGTTCGCTTCATTACCGAGCAGCAGGTGATGGGCTGGTTCATTCGCGCGCTGCACTACTGGTCTGCGGGGATGATGGTGGTGATGACGTTCTTCCACCTCTTCCGCATCCTGCTTGTCTCAGGCTATCGGTCACCGCGTGAAGGAACGTACCTGATCGGCGTCGTGATGCTCTTTGCGGTGCTCCTGATGTCGATCACGGGCTACATGCTCCGATGGGATGAGCGCGCCCTCTACGCGCTCAAGGTCGTGCTACATCACCTGAACAACGTTCCGTGGATCGGCGGATTCCTCGTGGTCCTCGCGCAGGGTGGGGAAGATATTGGCGCGCAGACGCTTACACGCATCTTTTCGATACACGTCATCTTCGTGCCGCTGCTACTTCTGGGGCTGGCGGGATATCATCTTTATCTGGTTGTTCTGAAAGGCGTGACGTCGCGTGCGGAGCGCAGGCAGCCCGTACATTCCGTCGAGCAGCAGAAGCGGCTTTACGACGATGAAATAGAATCTGATGAGGGCGAGACGTTTTTCCCCCACACGCTCTTCAGCTCCGGAAGGCTGGGCTCCGTCATCATCGCGATCGTCCTACTGCTGGCGATTTTTGTGGGGCCGAAACCGCTCCAACCCGAAGCAAATTTCACTGAGACGGCGATGCCGGCGGAGGAGTGGTGGTTCTGGTGGTACAGCGCACTCATAGCCGTTACGCCAAGCTGGCTGGCGCCAATTATGGTCGTGGCGCTTCCGATCGTTGTCTTCCTCTTTCTCGCATCGGTTCCTTTCATCGATCGCGGGCCGCTGCGCGGAATCCGGGCGCGCCCGAAAGTGGCGATTGCCGTTGCGGCGTGCGTCGTGATTCTGCTCGGCCTCACCAACTACCGATATTTCTCTCCATGGACGGGCTGGCCGCGCCTCGAGCCGCCGGAGCTTCCTCCGGGGATAGAAATCTCGGCCAATGCCGAACTCGGGCGTCAGCACTTCGCAACCTTCGGCTGCAACACGTGCCACGCCGTTGCGGGTGATGGCGCTCGCGTCGCGATTGATCTTGCGGAACGGAACGAGCGGCTGACCGCGGAGGAACTCGAGATGTACATCCTTTCGCCGCCGGAAGGCATTGCAATGCCTGCGTTCGAAGGGCGCGTGACGGAGGAGGAGCTTCAGCAGCTCGTCGAATTCGTGCTCGTCGTACAGACCTTCCCGAGGCGATGAGGGGAACGGATAGACATACCGACCGCGCGATGCCGCAAGGGATGCGCCCGGCGTGGCTTCACGTGTTGCTCGCCGGAGGTCTGGCTGGTTGCGGTGGGAATGAGATCCAGTCGATGCTCCGCCCTGAGGGCCCGGCGGCGCAGGAGATCGCCAACTTGTGGTGGCTGATGTTCGGAATGGGCGGCCTCATCTTTATCATCGTGATGGTGCTCACCGGCGTGGCCGTCTTCGGCCGGAAGTCGGAGGATGGGCCGCCGCTGGGAGGCATTCGTTTCATCATCGCCGGAGGAGTTTTCGTTCCGGGGATCGTCCTCGTGGTCCTGCTCATTTTCTCGATCCGGACGACGCTCGCGATTCGGGCGCCGGAATCCGCCATCACGATCGACGTCGTCGGCCATCAGTTCTGGTGGGAGGTGAGCTATCCCGACGACGACGTCGTTATCGCAAATGAGATCTACATTCCTGCAGGCGAGCCGGTGCGACTTCGGCTCACATCGCAGGACGTCATCCACAGTTTCTGGCTGCCTGCATTGCATGGAAAAATGGACCTCGTTCCTCGGATCACGAACGAGTTCTGGATCCAGGCGGATCGAACGGGCCTCTTCCGCGGGCAGTGCGCCGAGTTCTGCGGCACGCAGCACGCCCTGATGGGATTCTGGGTGCATTCACTCGAGCCTGAAGAGTTCGAGACGTGGCTCGAGCGAAGGCGATCTCCACAGACGCAGCCACAGACGCCGCATATGGAGCGCGGGCTGGAGGTGTTCATGGAGAAGGGCTGCGACTCGTGCCACGCGATCGAAGGGACAGCGGCGACGGGCGTCACCGGCCCGGCGCTCACGGACATCGGTTCGCGCCTCACGCTTGGAGCAGGAACGGTTGGCAACAGCCGGACCAACCTCGCGCAGTGGATCATCAATTCGCAATCCATGAAGCCCGGCAACCTCATGCCGACCGTCCGCCTCGACCCGGCTGACCTCGAAGCGCTCGTCGACTATCTCAATTCACTAAACTGATTGCACGTGCCGCGCCAGGAGACTGAACCGACCGATGCATTCTACCGCACGTGGGAGACACCCGGCGGCTTGAAGGGCTTCGTGTCTGCCGTGAACAACCGGCCGCTGGGCAAGCGCTTCCTGGTCGTGTCGTTCAGCTTCTTCATCGTCGGCGGCATTCTGGCGCTGCTGCTGCGCATCCAGCTCGCCGTGGCCGAGAACCCGTGGATGTCGCCGGATGCGTTCAACGCCATCTTTACGATGCACGGCGCCACGATGATGTACCTCTTCACGATCCCGTTTCTGGAGGGGCTGGCGCTCTACATCACACCGATGCTGATCGGCTCGCGCGATGTCGCCTTCCCCAAGCTCTCCAACTTCGGCTTCTGGACGTACGTCTTCGGCGGTGCCATCCTCTACTCGAGCTTTTTTATCGGAGAGGTGCCTGATGCGGGCTGGTTCGCCTACACGCCGCTCTCGAGACAGGAGTTCAGCGGCACCGGGCTCGACATCTTCCTGCTTGGGCTCGGGCTCGTGGAGATTTCGGGCATCGCCGCCGGCGCCGAGATCGTCGTCTCAATCCTGAAGCTGCGCGCGCCCGGCATGTCTATCAGACGGATGCCGCTCTTCGCCTGGGCGATGCTTGTGACCGGCGTGATGATCCTCTTTGCCTTCACCACGCTGCTCGTCGCGACGCTCATGCTGGAGCTCGATCGGACGTTCGGGATGCATTTCTTCAACCCGGACGGCGGCGGAAACAGCCTCCTGTGGCAGCACCTCTTCTGGTTCTTCGGCCACCCCGAGGTCTACATCGCGTTCATCCCCGCCACCGGCCTCGTTTCACTGATCATCCCGGTCTTCTCGCGCCGCCGGATCGTAGGCTATTCGTTTATAGCGCTGGCACTCGTCGTGACGGGCTTTGTGAGCTTTGGCCTCTGGGCGCATCACATGTTTGCAACCGGTCTTCCGGAGCTCTCGCTTTCCTTCTTCACGGCGGCAAGTCTGATGATCGGCATCGCGAGCGGCATCCAGATCTTCGCCTGGATCGCAACGATGTGGGGGAGGCGGCCTGAGCTCCGGACGCCGATGCTCTACATGCTGGGGTTCGTGTTCATCTTCGTCGCCGGCGGGATCACGGGCATCATGGTAGCTGTGCTGCCTTTCGATCTCCAGGTGCACGATTCGTACTTCGTCGTCGCACATTTTCATTATGTGCTGATCGGCGGCGTCGTCTTCCCCATCCTCGGAACCATCCACTACTGGGCGCCGAAGGTGATGGGACGCATGCTGAACGAGAAGCTTGGCGCATGGAGCTTCTGGCTGTCGATCATCGGTTTCAATGTCGCCTTCTTCCCGATGCACCTGATGGGATTCGAGGGCATGCCGCGGCGCGTCTACACCTACAAGGAGGAGCTTGGCCTCGAAGGGTACAACATGCTGGCCTCGATCGGGTCATTCGTGCTGGCGCTCGGCGTGCTGCTCATCCTGATCAACATCTTCTGGAGTAGACGTCGCGGACCGGCTGCAGGGCGAGATCCATGGGGCGGGCAGACGCTCGAATGGTCGCTCGAGTCGCCGCCACCTCCGTATACATTTCTCGCACCGCCGCTCGTGCAAAGCCGCGAGCCGTTGCTGGCGGAGATCGACCATGAGGCGGTGCCGGAGGATTATCGCAGAGCGCGGGCGGCACTCGCCTCGGCGCCGGAGACGTGGCGCGCGACGCTGGCAACCGATGTCGTCACGGGCAGACCCGACGCCATTCACCACCTTGCGAGCCCGACGATGGTGCCGTTCATAACGGCCATAGGCACGAGCGTGATTTTCCTCGGAGTCTTGCTGAAGGTCTACCTCGTATCGATCGCGGGTCTCGTCTTTACGGCGGGCATGTTGATCAAGTGGCTGTGGCCGAGCGAATCGATCATGAACAAACTGATTTCGAGTGATCTGCCGGCAATATCCGGCCTTCCGATTTTCACCTCAGGCAGTCGATCGGTGGGATGGTGGGGGATGATGTACCTCCTGGGCGTGCTGCTAACGGTCTACGGTGTGCTCCTCTTTTCATATTTCTACCTGCGACTGTTCTCTGAAACGTGGCCGCAGGATGGCATTCCGCTGCCGGATCTCCCGCTGATGGGTACGGCCGTCGTCGTTCTCCTTCTCAGCGTCGGTCCGGTCGCCTTCGCGCGACGGTGGTTGTTCTCGAAGCCAATCGCCGTGGTGCGCGCGGCGCTGCTTCTGGCTGCAGCGGCCGGCACGGCGTTCCTCGTGATGCAGGTGGTGGAACTCCTGTCACTGAGCTTCTCGCCGCAGACGAACGCTTACGGCACCGTCTTCTTCGTACTGCACATGGTCCACGCGGTGCTCGTTGCCGCCGGCGTCATAATGCTATTTGTTGCAATGCTGCGCGTGAGCGAGCAGGCTCGCCGGCAGGAGACGTACCTGACGCTCCAGCTACAGGTGACCTCCCGCTACTGGTACTTCATCGTCGCGGCCGGAGTCGTTTCAATGGCGGTCCTTTACATCGCGCCTTACTTCTGACGCCATGGCAACGACGACATCATCATC
>CAZKDQ010000013.1:12071-13476 GCA_964551345.1 uncultured Rhodothermales bacterium | reverse complement strand
TCCGCGAAGCTGCTCTGGTTCGTTCTGGTCGGAGGCGGCGTGGCATGGTTCCTCCGGTTCCTGGTCATCTGGTCGATCGCGGAGTTCGGATGCGTCTCCGGTAATCTTGAGGTGGCGGGGATTCAGAATCCCGTCGTTCTTGTGGGATTGGTCTCGCTGCCGTTTCTGCTGATTGGCATCCTGGCCGTCGGTCTCGGCTGGAGGAAACTCAAGGCGCTGCCCGCGAAGGAGTTCGACGATCCGCAGGCCACATCCTCCGCGCGCTTCATGCTCAGAACCGGCGCCTGGACCAGCGCGCTCTTCGTATTCATCATGCTCGTCGAGATGTTGCCCATCTTCTTCTTCCTCGACGAATGCCGCTCCTTCACCACCATCTTTGGATCATGATGAATGATGTGAAGATGATCTCTGATCATTCCATGCCTCGATCACCCATCAGACACCCTCTATTGATGTTGCTGATGGCGGGAGCGGGTTTGACGATGCTCGCGCCGGATGCGTTTGCGCAGACGCACGACGGGCACACGATGTACACGTGGAGCAGCAACCCGCGCGTCTGGATCGGACTTACACTCGGCATTCTGATCTACGGCGGCGGGCTCTTTCGTCTCTGGAAACACGCAGGTATCGGGAACGGAGTCACGAGGATGCAGGCGGCAGCATATTTCGCCGGATGGATCGTGCTAGTCGTCGCCCTCCTGTCGCCACTCGATTCTGTCAGCAGCGAGCTCTTCAGCGTCCACATGATCCAGCATCTGCTGCTGATTCTCGTTGCGGCACCACTGGTAGTGCTCGGCGCGCCGCTGTTCGTTGCGCTATGGACGCTGCCGCGATCCGTTCGGAAGATCATCGGCGGACGGTTTCGCGAAGACTCGGTGTGGCGCGCATCGTGGGATGTCGTGAGCCAGCCGCTTCTCGTGTGGTCGGCGTTCTTCGCAACGCTCTGGCTCTGGCATATTCCCGGCCTATACGACGCTGCGCTCCGAAGCCAGCTCGTGCATGATGTTCAACACCTCGGCTTCATGACCGCCGCCTGCATGACGTGGTGGATTCTGCTCAACCCGATGGGCCGCTTGAAGCTCAACCGCGGCAGCGGCGTCCTCTATCTCTTCACGACGTCACTTCACGCCGCTGCTTTGGGCGTGCTGCTCACGTTCTCCCCGATGGCGTGGTACGACTATTACAGCACCTCGACCGCCCTCTGGGGCCTCACATGGCTTGAGGATCAGCAACTCGGCGGCGTCATCATGTGGATGCCCGCCTGTTTCGTTTATATCGCACTCGCCGGCGCGATCTTCACGCTCTGGCTGCGTGATGCGGAGAAGGCCGACCGTCGTATTGAACGATTCGCGCGCCTTCACCTGCAGCGCGACGCCGCGGCCGCGCGAGAGCGCCTGCTCGACTC
>CAZKDQ010000013.1:0-11971 GCA_964551345.1 uncultured Rhodothermales bacterium | reverse complement strand
TGCGTGATCTCGACCTCATGGTCGCCGAGCTGTTTCAGCACATGCTCCAGATTACATCGGGCTTCCAGACGTTCACCAGCATGAAAGACGCGGTGGAGTGGATCGGCTTGACGGATGCCGACCTGACCAATGGGCTGGGGGATCGACGGGCCGTCGAACGATAGATGGAACGCGTACCAAATGACATGAGAGGGAGGATGACATGATCAGACAACTTGCCGAGAACATCGGAAAAGGCATTGTAGCCGGCCTGGCAGGGACGGCGGCGATGACCGTCGCGAGTACGCTGGAGATGAAGGTGCGGGATCGCGGTGCCAGCACGACGCCGGCAGACGCGGTGGCCAAGGTGTTTGACGTCGAAGCGACGAATGAAAAGGCAAAGATGCAGTGGTCGAACGTCATTCACTGGACGTACGGAACGGCGTGGGGCGTAGCGCGCGGTGCACTTGATTCGATGGGTCTGAAAGGGCCGATGGCGTCCGCCGCACACTTTGCGCTGGTATGGCCGGCCGCTCTTGTGATGCTTCCCTCACTTGACGTCACACCGCCGCCCAATGAGTGGGGTGGGGAAGAGCTCGCACTCGATGCTCTCCATCATGCCGTTTACGCACTGGCGGTTGGGGCGGTCTACGATGCTCTGGACGGCAACTCGTAACGCATAGTCAGTGCCGTGGCCGAATGTCGCACCGCTGTCTGCGACTCATCAGGAAACCGAACGCGAAGGGTCTGCATCAGCCGCCTTCAGAAATGAATCGACCCACCAGAAGATATCCTCTTGCTCGACGTTATCGCGCATGAGCTTCATCCGTCGCCGACGCTCGTCATCCTCCATATTGAATGCTTGCACTATCGTGTCCGCCGTGCCCTCGACGTCATACGGATTAACCATCAGGGCACCCACACTCATCTGAGGTGCGGCGCCGGCGAATTCGCTCAGGATCAGACAGCCGTCTTCATCCAGATTAACCGCGCAGTATTCCTTGGCGACGAGGTTCATCCCATCTTTCAGCGGCGTAACGAGCATCGTATCCGCTGATCGATAGAGGGCTACGAGTTGCTCCTGCGGAAGCCCACGGAAGAGGTACTGGACGGGCACCCAGCCGGGAGCAGCAAACTCGCCGTTGATCTCACCGACGAGCTGATCGATCTCGTTCTTCAGGTGCGCATATTCCGGGATGTCGTCACGGCTGGGCACGACCTGCTGAATCAAAGTCACGCGCTCACGAAGCTCTGGATGGTTCTCCAGCGCATGCCGGTAAGCGCGCAGACGATGTGGGATTCCCTTTGTGTAGTCGAGCCGATCGACGCCCAGTATCACGTGGCGACCTTCGAATCGATCGAGCAGCTTCGCCCGCTCCCGTACCACTGTCGACGATTCCGCCATCTCCTTGAAATGATCCACATCGATGCTAATCGGGAAGGCGCCTACCTGACCGATATGTTCGTCGATCCGTACTGTCCGAACTCGCCCCTCGCCTGAGATCTCCGCATCCGGAACGAAGTGGCGTACGCACTGGAGGTAGTTCTCGCGATCGCGCTCGGTCTGGAATCCGCAGGCGTCGAACGAGAGCAGGCTTCGCAGCACCTCACGCCGCCATGGCAGCTTGGCGAAGATGTCGACGGGTGGAAACGGCGTGTGCAGGAAGAACTCGATGCGGCCTTTCATCCCATTGCGCCGCATCTCTCTGGCGACGAGCATCAGGTGGTAGTCATGCACCCAGACCACATCCTCCTCATCGGTCTGTTCGTAGACCACGTCGGCGAATTTGCGGTTGACGTCCCGGTAAGCGCGCCAGTAATCGGGGTCGAAGTTCGCGCGCGACTGCAGGTCGTGGAAGAGCGGCCAGAGCACTTCGTTGGAGAAGCCGAGGTAGTACAGGTCACGTTCTTCCTGGGTCAGCGGTACCGTGCCGAAGGCGTAACCGGTTTCCTCGGCCAGCCGATCGAGCGGCACCTGCAGTTCCTCCGTATCGGCATCGAGTGCATCCGGCCAGCCGATCCATAAGCCACCACGGCGCTTCAATACCGGCGTCATCGCCGTTACAAGACCTCCCGATGACGGCGTGACGCTCCAGTGGCCCTCGGCCTCTTGCTGCAAGGTTACGGGAAGGCGATTCGATACGATGATGAGTTTCATGAGCAGACGTTCTGCCGGGATTGCCGGCGACGATTGAGACGTGTTTTATGACGATAAGCTGGCACGGAGAGAGACCGTACTAACCGTTCCCGCGGTATTTCGTTACGTAACACTCTGTTGAAGTCATACAACTGTTCATGATCAGCAACACGCCATTCTAAGTGCTGTTACGTTGGCGTTTGATGTGGTCGTCGGCGAAAACACGCGGCCGGATGAGTCTTATCAGCATGCGGGATCGGGAAATCCGATCATGTGCATGTTGAATATGGAGGAAGATAGATATGAAAGTCCGAGATCTGATGACATCCAACCCGGCCACCGCTACGCGCGACACCCCGCTGCAGGAAGTGGCCCGGCTGATGGTAGAGCACGATTGCGGCGCGATTCCGGTCGTTGAAAGCAACGGCCAGCAAGGTCGCCCGGTCGGCATAATCACGGACCGCGACATCACGACCAGGATCGTCGCCAAAGGTCAGAACCCGCTCGAGAAAACGGCGCGGGATGCGATGACGGATTCGGCGGTAACCTGCCGCGCCGACCATGATCTGCAGCATTGCGCTGACGTCATGGAGGAGAAGCAGCTGCGGCGAATGATCGTCGTCGATGACTCCGGCCGTGTCGCAGGTATCATCGCTCAGGCGGACATCGCGCGTCATGCTTCAGACGAGGTCACCGGCGAACTCGTCGAACAGGTGTCGTCGCGATAGAGAAGCCGACATACATTGGAGAACCGCGTGCCACGCTCGTTCAGGGCGTGGCACGTTTATTTTGGTGGAAGGAGAATGAAGTACTGAACCTGCTACAAATACGGCAGTTTACGCTGGCTTCGGTACATCCAGATCCATCACCACAGCAATGAACGACGCCCGTTTCAGGCAGGAAGTCGACCGCCGGCGCACCTTCGGAATTATCAGTCACCCGGACGCCGGCAAGACGACCATCACCGAACAATTGCTGCTGCTCGGTGGCGCGATTCGCATGGCGGGCGACGTACGGGCGCGCAAAACATCGCGCTTTGCAACGTCGGACTGGATGTCCATCGAGAAGGAACGCGGCATCTCGGTGACATCATCGGTCATGAAGTTCACCTACCGCGAGCACGAACTGAACCTTCTCGATACACCGGGTCACGAGGATTTTTCTGAGGATACATACCGTGTGCTCACAGCCGTAGACTCGGCGCTGATGGTCATCGACAGCGGAAAAGGTGTTGAGGAGCAGACGAAGAAGCTGATGGAGGTCTGCCGCCTCCGAAACACGCCGATCCTCACCTTCATCAATAAACTCGACCGTGCCGGCCTCGACCCGCTGGACCTGCTCGCCGACATCGAAGACAGCCTGAACATCGAAGCCGTCCCCGTAACGTGGCCGATCGGCAGCGGCCCCAACTTTCGCGGCGTCTATGACCTGATGCGGCAGGAGCTTCATCTATACCGCTCGAGCCGCGATAAGACGGTCATTCCGATGCCTGATCTCGACGATCCGGAGCTCGACACTGTCCTCGGCTCGCAGGCAGACGACCTCCGATTTGACGTTGCTTTGCTACGCGAGGCCGGCAACGTATTCGATGTCGACGCCTACCTTGCCGGCAAGCAGACACCGGCGCTCTTCGGCATCGCGCTGAACGGTTTCGGCGTGCGCATGCTGCTCGATCTGTTCGTCGACATCGCGCCCTCACCGCGTCCTCGCAACACCACCACCCGCCAGATCTCTCCGTATGAACCGACGTTCACCGGGATGGTCTTCAAGATCCAGGCGAACATGGATCCCAATCACCGCGACCGCATGGCCTTCATGCGGGTCTGCTCAGGGCGGTTCGAGCGCGGGATGAAGATGCGCCACCATCGGCGGAAGCAGGATGTGCGCATCGCCAACGCCACGATGTTCGTTGCTCAGGATCGTGAAGGCGTTGAACATGCGTTTCCGGGCGATATCATCGGCATCCCCAACCACGGGACGATACGCATCGGCGACACATTCTCCGATAAGGAGCCACTGCAGTTCACCGGAATCCCGAGTTTTGCGCCGGAGCATTTCCGCAAGGCGCGGCTCGAGAACGCCTTCCGCGCCAAGCATCTCGAGAAAGGGCTGATGCACCTCGTCGAGGAGGGAGCCATCCAGGTGTTCCGGCCGGCTTTCGGCAGCGACTTCATCCTCGGCGCGGTGGGGCCGTTGCAGTTCGACGTCGTCAAAACACGCCTGGCAACGGAATACAACGTGGACGTTCGCCTCGACCCGATGCCATACAACGCGGCTCGCTGGATTGAATCCGATGATGCCGAGGAGCTGAAGCGGTTCGTTGCACGCCAGGAGCGAAACATCGTGCGCGATGTCGACGGCACGCACGTCTACCTTGCCGAGAACGAATGGTGGGTCGGCCGCATGATGCAGGACTGGCCAAAGCTGCGCTTCCGCAGCACGCGTGAGCATGTGTGGGATGAAGAGGCCGTAGCCTGACATCCCCGCTCACCTATTCGTGCCCCCAGGGCGCAGGCGGAGCATCGACCGGTTCGGTGAGGTTGAAATCAACCTGGAAGTGCCGCCCTTCCGCTTCGCGACGCAGTGCGTAGGCGAAGACGCTGTCCGGATGGACCTCCATCGTCCACACGTTCGAGGCAGCCGCGGGTAGAAGGTCGGCCGTGTACGCATCGGCATGGAAGTGCTGCACCGTGGCTGATCCGGCATCCTGTGTATCGCCGCCGTACTGCGTGACGTCATCCTCGGAGCCGTCTTCATGGCGATGATCGTGCTTGAGGCGAAGACCCGAATCGGTGCGCGTCACAACCCAGGTGCGCGAGCGATCATCCCCGACGTGAAAGGGGATCTTGATAGTGTCATCGTTGCACTCGCGGACGTGCATCACCATCTCGGCCGCAGCGAATGACGTATCGGCGTCGTTGCCCGCCGTCATTTCGCCGCGATAGGCGTTGCCGCAAAGCGACTCAAGGTTCGACCAGAAAGCGTCCTGCTCAGACGCTTCGACAGAAGCGTCACTCGAACAACCGGCGACGAATAGGATGGTGATGGTGAGGAGGGAGGTGAGGCGCATGTTAAGCAGGGATGGATGGAGGAATGATCGGATGAGGTGCGCCATGATAAGCGCTCAGATCCTGCCGATCCATCACTTACTGAACGAACGCTCCAGCAGTTGCTTCGCTAGATCCGTCAGATCGTCCGGCGAGAACGGCTTGGCGAGGTAAGCATCGAAGCCGGCTTCGATCAGCCTGTCGCCATCACCCGGAAGCGCGTAGGCGGTGACGGCCGCTGCCGGCACATCGGCGTAACCGGCGCGTCCGCGAAGGTCTTCAAGGAGATCGGTCCCCGTCAGGCCGTTGCCCAGATTGATGTCGAGGATAAGAATCGTGAACGGACGCACCGCCGCATCCGCCGCGGCCTTGGCTTCAGCGACATTGGTGACGAGCGTCACTTCTCCGTACTCCGATAACAGCACCTCCATGAACATCCCTGATTCGGGATTGTCTTCCACCAGCAGGATTCGTGGATTTGCGTCCTCATTTTCGGATTCGCTCTCGGGCACTTCACGGGTTTCAACGTCGTCTGCCCCATCTGCCGCGAGCAGCGAGAACGAGAAACGGCTACCCTGATGCTTGGTCGATTCAACATCGATCAGGCCATTCATACCGTCGAGGAGTCGCTTCGAGATCGCAAGGCCAAGGCCGCTGCCTTCGTACGTTCGGCTCCAGCCTGTTGACTCCTGATGAAACGGCTGGAAAAGGTGTCGCGTGAACGCCGGCTCCATCCCCACGCCCGTGTCGATCACGTCGATCCACAACCGCTCACCATCGCGTCTGATGCTGATATCGACGCCTCCGTTCTCGGTAAACTTGATCGCATTGCCGATCAGGTTCTGAAGAATGCTGGTAACCGCGCCGCTGTCTGCATACGCCACCGGCGACTCCGTTTTCCATAAAACGTTGAGCGAAAGACCTTTCTCGGCGGCGCGTGGCTCGAAGAGGGGAAGCATCTCTTCAATGACCTTCCCGACATCCATGGGCACCAGCTCGAAGCTCTTCATATTTGACTCGAGCTGGGAAAGGGCGAGCACGGCATCGAGCGTCTCGAGCAGGCGGCGTCCGCCGGTTCGGATGTACTCGGCGAGCGGCCGATGCGCCTCCGCGACCCGCTGCTCCAGCAGCGACGCAAAGCCGAGGATGCTGGTAAGCGGCGTGCGGATCTCGTGGCTCATGTTGGCCAGAAACGCCGACTTCAGGCGGCTCATCTCTTCAGCTTCATCGCGCGACTGCTCGACCGCGCGAAACAGGCGCGCGTTCTCGATTTCCCGTGCTGCACGCCCCGCCAGTTCCTCCGCAAACAGGAGGTCATGGCGCGTGTAGCGGCGCCCCGATTCCGCATAAATGAGGGTGAGTGCGCCCAGTACGCGATCACGCAGTGCGATTGGGACGGTGAGCGTTGAACTAATATTCAGATCCTTCAGAATCCGTGCATGCGCGTCGCTGCTCGCGACGGTCGTGAGCTTCTCGGGATCAACCTTGCGAACGAGCTCAGGCCGGCCCGACCGGATCACAGCCGCCGGGCCGTAGCCGGCGTCAGGAGGTGAGGAATGATACTGCACCAGATCCAGCACCTCCTCTTTCATCGCCGCATCGTGGTGGGAGACGGCGATGCGCTGCAATTCGCCATTGTCGTCGACGATCGTAACCGTACACCAGTCGGCTAAATGCGGCACGAGCAGATCGACGAGATCCTGAAGTGTGCGCTCAAAGTTGAGGTCGTCCGAAAGGATGCTCGTGGCCTGGACGAGCAGAGCCAACTGCTCGCGCGCAACCTCGGCGTCACGACGCGCTTCCTGTTCCCGCCGGAAAAGCACCGCGACGTCCTTCTCAACGCGCTTGCGCTCGCTGATGTCACGGCAAACCGAAATCACGGTCTGCCGGCCTAAAAGATCGATAACGTGCGCGCTGACCTCCACCGAGATGCGGCGCCCGTTCTTTGCAACGTAGCAGGATTCCGTAGTGAGCCTTCCGCGTTGCCGAATCCGACTGATTTTAGTTCGGATATCAACCTGCTCGGGATCGGTGATATCCGCCAGCGACTTTTCAAGAAGCTCGTCGCGACTGTATCCGAGAAGCTGAACGGCAGCCTCATTGACGTCGATGAGCGTCGATGGTCGACCATCATCATCGAGATGATAAACGATCACCATGTCGTTCATCCCGTTGAAGAGCGTTCGGTAACGCTCGAGACTGCGGGACAGACGACTCTCCGTCGAATGATGAAGTTGCTCCTCGCCGCCCTGCTCATCTAGCTCTGTGGATTCAGACGAAGGATGAGCGATCGATCGGACGCGCATCAAGATCAGCTCTTGCTCGAAGCCACTCAGCCGCACGCCTTCGAGTCGTACAACCGTTCCATTGGCTCTAGATGGGGAAGTCCAGACGACGAAGACCTCACTCTGCGCAGCGTCCTTGATGAATGGCTCCACGTCCCGCTGCTCCACGTCAAGCAGGCCGGGTAGCGAAGGCCGCTCCGGCACGTCATCGGAATACGCGAGCATCGCCCCGGCCGCCGCATTGATATCGACGACGGTTCCAGCGGTATCTACGATCAGGAGGGGCTCGGTGAAGGCGTGCACAAACGTCCGTTCCATCATGATGCTCGTTTGGATAGAACGTTCGGCAACGATATTCCGACGGCTACCGTCGGAATCGAAACTCGCAAAAAACTACCGTAGCGCGGGAGGCAGGGCGGAAGTGGCGGCAAAGAGAGTCACAGCGGATGCCAGCAAGGAACAGCGCCTTTGACGAACCGGCCCTAGGCGGTTTCCTGATCTCGGTGCATGTTACGCATTCGTTTCTGCGGATCCGGGCAAGACGCTGCAAGCGTGGTTATTCAGCTTGAGCTCGAGCCGTCGAGCCGGTCGATGAGTGCGAACAGATCCGGCGGCCGGAATGGCTTCGGAAGGTGCGCCGAGAAGCCCTTACTCAAAAAACGCTCGGCGTCGCCGGGGAGGGCGTACGCTGTGAGTGCGATGATCGGCACCTCCCGGTAAGCCGGAAGATCCCGAAGCAGCCCCGCCACTTCCTCGCCGTTGGGTCCTTCGCCGAGATTGATGTCCATGAGCACGAGGTCGAAAACCTGGTCCTCCGCTAGCATAACCGCTTCGCGCGCGCTTCCCGTGAGCGTGACATCGAAACGATCCTCGAGCAGCGCCTGCAGGAGCTCCCGCGTGTCGGCATTATCCTCAACCACCATGAGGTGAGGCCGCGCTTCATCATCGCTACGCGGCGTTGCCGCCGCCACCGGCTCCTCGGGAGGCGGCTCGATGATGGTCGCAGGAAAACGGACGCTGAACGTGCTTCCTTCCCCCGGTGCACTGTCGACGATGAGTTTGCCGCCGAGAATTTCCGTCAGTCGCCGCACGATGGCGAGGCCAAGGCCGGCGCCTTCGTATTCACGCCTCAGGCCGGTCGACTCCTGCCTGAACTCTTCAAATATGTGCGGGAGGAACGTTTTGTCGATACCGCGGCCCGTGTCGCGAACTCGGACCCAGAGCCACAGCCGCCCGTCGCGCCTCGCTTCCTCCACAATCACCTGCACGTGCCCCTCATCGGTGAACTTGATTGCATTTCCGATGAGGTTCTGCAGGATGCTTGCGAAGGCGCCGCGATCCACCACAGCATGCACGTTGCGGTCGGTGACGGAAGTCGAAAAGCCGAGTCGGAGGCCCTTCTCTCGCGCCTGTCGTTCGAACATCCGAAGCGTCGCACGCGCTTCGGAGAGGATGTCGACCGGCTGAACGTCCAGCGTCAACTGGCTGGATTCGAGGCGCGCGAGCGTGAGCACCGCGTTGAGTGTATCGAGAAGGCGCTGCCCACCCTGCTGGATGCGCATCACAGCGCGCTGATGCTCCTCAGAAACCCGCGTCGCAAGCAGCGAGGCAAAGCCGATGATGGCGGTCAGCGGCGTCCGGATTTCGTGGCTCATGTTGGCGAGAAAGACCGACTTCACCTCCGCCATATTCTCCGCTTCCTGCTTCGCCGCAATCAGATCGAGGCGAAGCTTTTTCTCGGGAGTCGCATCCCGAACCACGCCGATGAGGCGCTCCGGTTCATCGTCGTCGCCACGCATGACCTCACCGCGCGCAACGATCCAGTGCGTCGTCTCATCCGGCCACACGACGCGAAACTCGTGTTGCCATGTAGAATCCTCGTTGATGGCGCCGCGCAGGCTCTCGCGCAGGCTTTTGACATCGTCTGGATGCACGCGCTCGAGGAGGACTTCACTGCTCCGAACCGCCGGCTCATCCTCATACCCGAGCAGTCGATAGACCAGATACGCGCAGTCGATTTCATCGCGGCGGAAGTTGTACTCGAAGTCGCCCATTCGCGCCGCGTCGAGCGCCAGCGTGAGTCGCGCCGCGTGATCTTTGAGCGCTTCCTCCATAAGCTGACGCTGCGTGAGATCCTCGATCATCCCCTCGAGATAGAGAAGGTCGCCGTTCGAGGAGAAAACGGGCAGCGTCCGCTGAAGAACCTGTATAGGCGAGCCGTCTCTTCGCATCCACACCGTTTCGGACACCGACGGCTCGGGTGGAGGGAAGGGCGAGCGCATGTGCGACTTCGCGGCGGCACGTAACTCGGAAAACGACGTGTATCCGAGCATTTTGAGGAAGGCAGGATTGGCGGCCGTCAATTCACCAGAGGTTGTCAGGCGAAATATCCCGACGGGCGTGTGCTCCAGGAGCGCGCGAAAATGTTGATGCGCCGATTCTCGCAGCTGGAGGTGCGTTTGGAGGCGCGCTAGTAGCTCCGGCTGCGACACGGACTCGCGCAGGACGTCCGCGAAACCGCGCTCCAGGTACGGTGCCGCATCGACATCGGCGGGAAGAAGCGCAAGCAGAGCGAAGTGGATGTCGGCGGCACCATTACGGGAGGCGGCCAGCCGCTCGACGCAGTTCTCGGCATTGGACCGATCGACGAGGGCGAGGCTCAAGCGAGAAGGATCTGCGGTCTGCGCCTCAATCTCGTCGAAGCTCGCGGCTGACAGGATCTCGTGATTGAGCGGTTCGAGATACGACGTCACGCGTTCCCGCTCAGCTCCGTCACGAATTACAATCGCTATCGTATGCGCCACAAACATATGCGTCCGATGTGCTTCGCCCCGTCGCGGGCCCGCCGCACGAATGTTCGACAAGTGCGTGCCAGTCCTAACTACATTACGTATGCCTTCGACATGAACCGGCCTTAAACCTGCCCGCGTTGTCCCCAATCCAGCTGCTCAATCGTAAGCCGACTCTTGCCGCAAGTCAATTGTCTTGCGGGCATTATACCTTCTCCCGCAGCATTGAACAACAATGCCATCCGGCGATTTTTGGGTGTCCGACCGCACTCGCGCCGCATCCCTATGCGGCCGATATTGTTCACGTGATTACGGGACCGGACAAGAATGGCGAGGCGAGAACCGTCGCACGTTATTCGAAGGAAAAATCGCCTGCTTCTGTGAATGAAAGGGCATGTCCGCGCTCCGTCGGCGGACAGTGGAAGTTTTAATTCCGCCCATGTTACAGGCCTCACGCCACCTGACGGCGTGGCCGGAGTTTGTCCAATTCCTCCTTATCAAATAGCGAGCGGATTTATGGCACTGCGTTCTGTCTGGAACGGGACGATCTCCTTCGGTCTCGTCAGCATCCCCATCAAACTCTACTCGGCGGTCAGCTCGCAGAGCGTGAGCTTCAAACTGCTATGCCGTCAGTGCATGACGCCGGTACATTACGAACGCTACTGTGACGGCTGTGATGATAAGATTGAATGGAACGACACGGTCAAGGCGATCGATCTTGGTGATGGTCAGTTTTTGCCGTTCGAGAAAGAGGAACTCGAGTCGATCCGGCCGGAGAAGACGGATCGCATCGATATTAGCGAGATTATCGATGGCGAAGATGTCGATCCCATCTTCTACAACAAACCGTATTTTTGCGCGCCGGCAAAGGCAGGAGAACGATCGTATTTCCTGTTCCGGACCGTTCTTGAGCAGAGCGGAAAGGTTGCTGTCGGTCGATTCGTGATGCGGGAAAAGGAGTACGTGTGCGTCATCCGGCCGTATGATGCAGGGTTGCTTCTGTCGACACTGTACTATGGTTATGAAGTCAGGGACATCAATGATATAAGCGCGCTGGCCGATGCTCCTAAGGTGAAGGATGAGGAAGTCGATTTGGCGTCTCGTCTCGTTGATCAGTTATATCATGAGGAGTTCGACATCAACCAGTTCGAGGACACGTTTTCTCAGCAGTTGAAGAAGATGATTGAGAACAAGGATGAAATTACTGTTGATGGCAAGACGGAAGAGGCGCCCGTTTTCGATGAGGAGACGCTCATGGAAGCGCTCAAGGCCAGTCTCAACTGATGCATCGCCTTCAACCCATGCTTGCATCGAATGGCGCCGAGTCGCTGCTCGATGAGAATGGCTTTCTGTACGAGCCCAAGCTCGATGGCATCCGGGCGCTGCTTTATCTGGATGACGGCGAGATCGCGCTTTACTCACGCAACGACAAGGTGATAACCGCCGCGTATCCCGAACTGGCAGGCATCGATGATATCCGCGCCGGGCAGTGCATCATCGACGGGGAGATCGTGCTCTACGATCAGTCCGGAAATCCAGATTTTCATGCACTCGTCAGGCGGCACCACCGCGGAACACCGCCTCGAACCGGACGCCCGGTAACGTTCGCTGCATTCGACATTCTAGATCGTGATGGTGAGTCGCTGCTTGACGTACCGCTCGAGGAACGAAAGGAGAAGCTCGCTGATGTGCTGCCGCCTGGTAATCCCCGTATAGAGTCGACGGTCTTTACTT